>CAZERE010000054.1:0-666 GCA_964515365.1 uncultured Phenylobacterium sp.
ATCCTGGCCATGTTCAGCCTCAAGGGCGGCGATGTGGTCGCCCTGCCCTTCGACGCCCTGCGGATCGCCGTGCCGCTGGCCATCTACTTCTTCGTCATGTTCGTGGTCAGCTTCCTGATGGGCAAGCTGATCGAGGCTGACTATCCCCGCACCACGGCCCTGGCCTTCACGGCGGCCTCCAACAATTTCGAGCTGGCCATCGCCGTGGCCATCGCCGCCTTCGGCCTGACCTCGCCGGTGGCCTTCGCCGCGGTCATCGGGCCGTTGGTGGAGGTGCCGGTTCTGGTCCTGCTGGTGTCGGTCGCCCTGTGGCTGGGGCGTCGCTATTTCCCCGACACCGCCCCGGCCCGGGACGACGCCCCGTGAGCCGCCTGCGCGAGCTTCCCGATCCGGACAGCCTTCCCGCCCTGGACCCGGCCTTCCTGGCGAGGCGTCCGGCCTTCGGCCTGGGCCCGGAAGACCATCCGCCGCGCATCCTGCTGCTCTACGGCTCGCTGCGGCCCATGGCCTTTTCCCGGCTCTGCGTCGAGGAGGCCGGCGGCGGCAATGACGGCGGTAATGGCTCCAAAGGAGGCGCAGATGGCTGTTCGGGCGGCTGCGTGGGCGCAGCAGTCGGCGCAGCAGAAGTCAGCGCACCACTTGGCGACGAGGTGGGCGGCGACGTTT
>CAZERE010000054.1:676-18231 GCA_964515365.1 uncultured Phenylobacterium sp.
GAGGAGGCCGCTCGTCTGCTTCGGTTCATGGGCTGCGAGACCCGCATCTTCGATCCCTCGGACCTGCCCCTTCCGGATCAGATCGCCGGCGACGACCATCCCGCAGTCGCCGAGTTGCGCGCACACGCCATGTGGTCGGAGGGCATGGTGTGGTGCAGCCCTGAGCGTCACGGCCAGGTCACGGGGGTCATGAAGCTGCAGATCGACCACCTGCCGCTGAACATGGGCGGCCTGCGCCCGACCCAGGGACGCACCCTGGCGGTCATGCAGGTCTGCGCCGGGTCGCAGAGCTTCAATGCGGTCAACACCTTGCGCCTCCTCGGGCGCTGGATGCGGATGATCACCATCCCCAACCAGTCCAGCGTCGCCAAGGCCTATGAAGAGTTCGACGAGGCCGGCCGGATGAAGCCCTCGGCCTATTACGACCGCATCGTCGATGTGATGGAGGAGCTCGTCCGCTTCACCATCCTCACCCGCCCCCACGCCCAGGGTCTGGTGGACCGATACTCAGAACGTAAGGCGGCCGGGGTTCCCCTGGACGCGGATCGAGACCTGTCGGCGATCGCCATCCGGCCGCAGATCGGTCGTTGAGGACGCCGACCTCACGGTCTTGGCATGCAACCCCGCCGCCGAAGGTGGAATTTCCCTCAGACCAGATCGCCGCCCCGGCGATCGGAACGAGGAGGAGCAGCCATGTCCGAATCCGACAGGACGTCCCCGCAGGCAAAGGAGGCGGCGAAGGCCAGGGAGCTCAAGCAGGCGAGCGCGCCGGCGCAGCATCCCGACGCAGGTCGGCAGGCCGGCCAGGGGATGACCCCAACCCCCAACGAGGACATCGCTCCTTCGGGCGCCCTCGACGCTGAGGGCCACAAGCCGGTGGTGGAGCGGACGCGCAAGGCGCGGTGAACGCCATCGAGGTTCAGGCGTCCTCGTCCGTCGCCAGCCTGTAGCCGACGCCCGGCTCGGTGAGCAGGACCCGGGGCGCGCCGGGATTTTCCTCTAGCTTCTGGCGGAGCTGGGCGACCAGGACGCGCACGAACTGCGCGTCGACCGTCGCCTGAGGCCCCCAGACGGCGGTGATCAGCTGCTTGTGCGTCACCACGCGGCCGGCATGGCGGGCCAGGGCGCGGACCAGGTCGTATTCCCGCGGGGTCAGCCGGACCTCCTGGTCCTGGATATAGGCGCGCCGCGTGGCGAAGTTCACTTCGAGTTCGGCGCTGCGGAAGCTCGCCTGGCCCGACAACCGACGGTCTCGGCCCCGGACAGAGGCCCGGATGCGGGCGAGCAGTTCGCCGACGCCGAAGGGCTTGTTGACGAAGTCGTCGGCGCCGAGGTCGAGGGCGGCGATCTTCTCGGTCTCCAGGTCCCGGGCCGACAGGACCACGATCGGCACGTCCGACCACTCGCGGATGTGGGCGATGACGTCCTTGCCGTCCATGTCGGGCAGGCCGAGGTCGAGGATCACCACGTCGCACGCCTCGGCCGCCAGATGGGCCAGGGCCGCCGCGCCGCCTTCGGCGGTGGCGACATCGTAGCCGGCGGCGGTGAGCGCCGGCCGCAGGGCGCGGAGAATCTGCGGCTCATCATCGACCAGCAGCAGGCGTCCCTCGGCGCTCATGGCCTGGCCCTCGGCAGCATCAGAGACACCACCAGGCCGCTTCGCTCGCCGCGCTCGCGGGCGGTCACGACGCCGCCCATGGCCTCGATCAGGCCCTTGACGATCGACAGGCCGAGGCCGGCGCCCTGCAGGTTTTCGTTGGCCGATTTCGACCGATAGAACTTCTCGAAGATGCGGGACAACTCATCGGTTCGCACGCCGGGTCCCTCGTCGATCACCTCCACAAGCAGCATGTCGTCCAGTCGACGCAGGCTGATCTCGACCGTCCCCTGCTCTGGACTGAACCGCAGGGCGTTCTCCATCACATTGCCCAAGGCCTGCTCGAACAGAATGGGGTCCCCCAGGGCCACGAGGCGATCTCCCTCGACTCGGAGGTCGATCGAGCGGCCGCCCCGACGCCGTTCGAATCGGCCGACCAGGCGATCCAGGCTCTCAGCCATCTCGAACGGGACGCCCTGGATCGCCAGGGCGCCGGCCTCCAGCTTGGTCATGTTCAGCAGATTGCCGACAAAGGCGTTCAGACGCTCGGCCTCTTCCTGGATCGTGTCGAGGAGATCGTTGCGCACCTCGGCGTCAAAGGCGTCGCCGAACGCCCGCAGGCTGCTGGCCGAGGCCAGGATGGAGGCCAGCGGGGTGCGCAGGTCATGCGAAATGGAGGACAGGAGGGCGTTGCGGAGCGACTGCGTGCGATCGGTGGCTTCGATCTCGGCCCAGGCGCGGCTGAGCCTCGCCCTGGCCATCGCGGTCGCCCCCATGTCCAGCAGGACATGGATGAGCTGGGCCTCATCGGTCTCACCGGCCGCCGCGCCAGGACTACGCCAACCCGCGGCGCCCAGCCGTCGCCCTTCGGCCCATAGCGTTCGCAACCGCCAGTCCCCCTCCTGCGCCGACGTGGCGCCGGGGGCGTCAAAGGCGGCCAGCGTTTCGGCGAGGCCGGCTGGCAGGTCGATGGCGCCCGCCCCATAGGCCTGGCCGTCGATCAGCACGACCGCCGGCCCCTGGGCGGCCTCGGCGAGTCCTGCGGCCAACCGCTCGGCGATGGCCGTTTCCTCGCCCATGCCGGCGAAGTCGCGTCCGGCCTGGAAAAGCACGGCGCTGGTTCGCGCCCTCTCCTGCGCGCGGATCGCATCGTCCCGCACCCGTCCGGCCAGGCCGCCGGTCATCATGGCGACCGCCAGGAAGACCACGAGAATGATGACGTCCTCGGATTCGACGCCGAAGGTGAAGCGCGGCTCCACCAGGTAGAAATTGTAGCTGACGAAGCCCAGGGTCGCCGCCAGATAGGCGGGCCCCGATCCGAGCAGGACAGCGGCCACAAGGACGCCGCCCAGAAAGATCATCGACACCCGGACATAGCCCAGGCCCTCAGCCACGATCAGGGCCAGGAGGTTGGCGACAAGGACGATGAGAATGGCGGCGGCGTAACCCACCAGCCTTGGCCGGCGGCGGACCCAGTTCGAAATCATGTCTGACATGCAGGCCCCTGACCGCCCCGAGGCCGAAATTCCAAGGGTTCGCCGGCCTTGCCGACAACGCCCAGGGGTGAGGGCCGGCCAAGCCGACGAACCAGGTCGGTAGCGGCCGACCGGACGGCAACCTGCAAGAGCCGGTTCGGGGCGTCAATTATGGCCGGTTTATAGGGCGACTTATAAGCTTCTTATGCTTGCCACCCGGGGCCGGCGGCGGCCCTTTTCGCGCTCCTTCCTTGATGGATGCGCCAGATGAGCCGAACCACACGCCATGCCGCCCCCGAGCGGGCCTAGCCGCCGCCATGCTGCGTCCAGGCCAACCCGCCCCTTGGTTCGTCGCCCCCTCCCCCGTCAATCCGCGGTTTGCGTTTGGCAGCCTGGGCGGCCGGTTCATGCTCATGGTGTTCCTGCCTGAGCCGGGCGCGGCCCGCGACCTCGCCCTGGAGCGCCTGCGCGCCCATCGCGAGCTGTTTGACGACGAGAAGGTCTACGCCTTCGCCGTCGCCAGGGATGAGCCCACCATGGCGGCGGCCCAGAACACCCGCAGCCTACGCTGGTTCTTTGATCCTGACGGGAAGGTGTCGCGCCTCTATCACGCCCTGAGCGACCAGGGCGACAACCCCCACTGGGTGCTCATTGACCCGTCCATGCGAGTCTATGCCGTCGCCCCCATCGATGGCGGTGAGGCGATGATGCGTCTGGTGGCGCAATTGCCCCGGCCCGACGGCCATGCCGGCGTCCCGCTGCATGCTCCGGTCCTCATCGTGCCCCGGATCTTCGAGCCGGACATCTGTCGGCAGCTTATCGCCTTCTATGACGAACACGGCGGCCGCCCTTCCGGCGTGATGCAGGAGATCAACGGACGCGTCGTGCCCGTCATGGATCACACCAAGCGCCGCCGCGACGCCATGATCGAGGACGAAGGCCTCCGCGCCCTGCTCCGCCAGAGACTTCAGACGCGGCTGCTGCCGGAGATCGCCAAGGCCTTCCAGTTTCAGGCGACCCGGGTCGAGCGCTATCTGGTGGCCTGCTACGATTCCGACGGCGGCGGCTTCTTCCAGCCCCATCGCGACAACACCACCCGCGCCACCGCCCATCGCCAGTTCGCCTGCTCCATCAACCTGAACGCCGACGGGCATGAGGGCGGCGACCTGCGCTTTCCCGAGTTCGGTTCGAAGACCTATCGTCCGCCGAGCGGCGGCGCCGTGGTGTTCTCCTGCTCCCTGATGCATGAGGCGACGCCGGTGACGGCTGGCAAGCGCTACTGCTTCCTGCCCTTCTTCTACAACGAGCCGGCGGCGAAGATTCGCGAGCGCTATCTGGCCGAGGAAGCGGCGATCGAGGCCGCCAAGGCCCCCGAGCCCGAGGCCCAGAGCGCCTAGGCCTGCTCTGCGGCCGCCAGGCGATCGACCTGGTCCACATAGGCTTCGGCGTCGAAACTCTTGAAGGTGTTCGGCCCCATGGAGCGGACGGTTCCGTAGACCGGCTGGGGGGGCCAGGGCCGGTCGTGAAGGCCGAAGATCCAACCCACATTGGTGTAGGAATTGGCGTCCCGGCCGTCGAGGAGATAGCGGTTGTTGAGCCGCAGGATGGCGTCGAACGCGGTCCTCGGGCTCGCCGACCACTGCAGGATCTTCTTGCCCCAGTACATCCGCAGCCGGTTGTGCATATAGCCGGTCGCGACCATCTCCCGCTGGGCGGCGTTCCAGTAGAGGTCGTGGGTCTCGCCGGCCTCCAGCTGGGCTTCGGAATAGTGGTGGGGCCGCGGATCGGCCTCGTGGGCCTCCAGCGTCAGACGCGCCCAATCGGGCAGGCCGTCATAGGAGTCGTAGTCGGCGGGCGCCCACCAGGCGTGGTTGATGGCCAGCTCGCGGCGCACGATCAGCTCTTCCAGATAGACACGCCGGGTTTCGTCGTCGGGTCCCTTGGCGCCACCAACGGCCAGGGCGATCTCCACCGGCGAGATCTGGCCATAGTGGAGATAGGGGCTGAGATAGGAGACCGCCTCGGTCTCCGGCTTGCCGCGCTCGGCGCCATAGCGGGCGAGGCCGCCGTCGAGAAAGGCCTGCAACCTGCGGCGGGCCTCGACCTCCCCGCCCTTGAAGCGGCGAACCGGCGCCAGGCTGTGGTCGATGTCCAGGGCCGCGACCGCCTTCGGGATATCGCTCAGATCGATGTCCGAGGCAGGCGTGTCCGCCATCGCGTGGCGAACCTCGCGGCGACGCAGGGGCGCGAGATAATCTTTCCACAGCTTGTGGATTTTCGGACGGATCGTGCGGGCTGCGTATTCGTGCTTGTTGGAGACCTGCAGGATCGGCACGACCACATCGCCCTCGACCCGCACCAGCCGCCGGTCCATGGCCTCGGCGAGATCGCGCCGCCACCGCCGCTGCAGGCGGAGATAGCCGGCGTCACAGACGACCAGGGCGGCCTGCCGCGACAGGTCCAGGGCGACCTTGTCCGGCTCGCCCTTGCGGATGACAAAGCCGACGCCGCGCGCCGAAAGCGCCCGCGCCACATCGGCCAGGCCTTGCAGCATGAAGGCGTAGTGGCGGGCGCTGGCCTCGGGATAGGCCTCGGTCAGGCCAAAGCCCACCAGCACGGGCAGGCCGCGATGGTTGGCTTCCTCGATGGCGTATTCGAGGGCGGGGTTGAATTCCGCCCGCTGGGCCGACTGCATCCAGTAGAGCACATAGCCGGCCTCGCGGCCCTCAGGGGCGTCCTTGAGCGTGCGGATACGCGAAGACTGGATCGCCATGAGGGCCGCGAAACAACGCTACTTCTGGCGCCAGGCGCCGTCCGCCGTCTGGTAGTATTCGCCGGGCCGCAGCCGGGAGGAGACCACCTCGGTGAAGGCCGCCGCGCCGGCCGCCGCCACCGAGACGCCGTTGCGGGCGGCGGCCTGGCGATAGAGGGCCGCCCGGCCGGCGTTGATCTCGTTGACCGCCGCCTGCAGGGCGGCGTCGCCCGAGCCGCTGACGAAGCCGAGATAGCCGTCGTTCTGCTCGCCGACCGTCCCCTGCGCCTTGGCGGCGTCCACCAGGGCCTTGGCCTGGGCGGTCTGGGCGAAGGCCGGGCCGGCGACGGCCGCGACGGTGACGACCCCGGCGGCGCCCAGGATGGCGGCGGCGAGGGCCAGATATTTCATGCGGGTCATGAGCATCCCCTAGAACAGGTTCGGGTTCTGCTGGATCAGCGCCCGGACGTCTTCGTCCAGTCGCACGCGCACATCGGCGTCCAGCTTTGCATAGATATTGATGGGATCCACCTGGACCCGCACCGTCGGCGTACAGGCGCTGAGCGCGGCGCCCAGGGCCGAGGCGCCCATCAGCACCCCGATCATATGTCTCTTTGTCGTCGTCAAGGTCACGGCTCCCTCGGGTGTGCGAGTTTCAGCGTTCGAGTTCATTATGGCGCAGGCGGCTGAACCGCGGCTGAACCGTCAACGGCCTGAGCCGCCGCATAGTCGGCCAACAGCTCATTCAGGTTGAGCGAAGTGTCCAGTGTCAAATCCACCTTTGTGCCCGATGGCAGGGGCAGCTCCTTGTTGAGGAAGCTGCGGCTGATCAGCTCGCCCAGGGTCAGACGAATCTCCTGGCGTTGCGGCGGACTATGCTCGCCCCGGATCTTGAACAGCACGCCCAAGCGTCCGCCCGGCAGACTGTTGACCTCGGCGTCCAGCAGATCGAAGGCCAGATGCTCCATGGCCTGATAGGCGAAGTCCACCGCCGCATTGGCCTGGTCCGCCCGGGCCACAGGCACGGCCTGGTCGCCAAGGCCCTCGGCGCTCGCCGTCGCCGCCCCGCCGGTGGCGTCCACCTGGGTCAGGGCTTCCCGCCGGATCGACAGGCGTCCTGGCGCGATGGCGGTGAGCTTGCCCTGGATGAAGGTGATCCCGTCCGGGCCGATGACGAAGGGCAGGCGCCCGCTGACCACGGCGTCCAGATCCACCCGGTCGGCGAAGGGGGTGGCCTCCACGAATTCGGAGAGTTGGACCGCCTCGATCACCAGTTCGCCGCGCCAGGACATGGTCTGGTCCAACGGAATGGACATGGGCGCAATCCGGATCACGCCGCCGCCCACCTCGAATGCGCCATCTGACAGGGTCAGCTGATCGGGCAAAAGTTGGAAGGTCACCTGCGAGCCCGTCAGGGGGGCGAGGGCCTGGACCACGTCGGCGGTCAGGGTCTGGCCGGGCGCCGTCTGCAGGGGAACCAGGCTGGTGAAGTCGATCTGGCCGCTCAGGCCCTGGACGTCGCCCGCAGGGCTCTTGAAGTCGAGACCCGGCACATCGAGGCGGCCGTGGCTGCCGACCCCCTCGGCGCTCCAGTCGATGGCGCCCGTAAACAGCGCCGCGCCCTCCACCGGCTCACCAATGACCTGGGCCAGGGGCGAAAGCGCCGCCGGCTGCAAGCCCTCAGCGGTGAAGGTCAGGGTTCCGGTGTCGATGGACACGCCGCCGGTCCCGCTGAGCCCATTGTGCCGCAGACCCACCTCCGCCACCGGGTATCCGCCGGAGGCGAGGTCGAGGGCGCCGGTCCAGGCGTCGGCCTGCAGGCCGGCGACGCCGGTCAGGTCGAGGGGATGGAAACGGGGCTCGGGGCTGGTGTCCGAGACCTTGGCCCGCGCCACCTGCGCCTCGACGAACAGGCCGCCACGGTTGGTCCCCAGGCGAAGATCGGCCGCAGCGTCACTGGCCCGAGCCAGGAGGAAGGGGATCTCGGCGCTGGCGGCCTTGGCCGCAGCGTCCAGAGCCCACTGCCCGCCCTGAACGACGACCAGGGGCTGGCCTGTGGGACAGAGCTCGGCTTCGATGTCGATGACACTGGTTTCGCCGGTCTCCAGCCTTGCCATCTCGAAGGGCGCGCAGGCGCTGGCGAGGAAGGTCATGCGACCTTCGGCAAGGGCCAGACGCCCCTGGGCCTCGCCCTTCATGCCGCGGAGCGGACCGAAGTCCGCCTCAAAGGCCAGCCGCGTCGTGGCGTTGAGCCGACCCTCCTCCAGGCTGTAGCCGGCGACCTGAGCCTCGATGCGCGGCAAACCGCCCCCGGAGGTCGAGACATTCATGGCGCCGCCCTGGCCCCCGTAGAGCGGGGCCTCCGCGCGGGGGCTCACCCGAACGATCCCGCCCGCCGCAGTCCGGACTGTGGCGACCTGGGTGAGGCCAAGCTGCAGGCCGCCGGCGCCAAGGGCGAGCCTGACGCCCGGCGCCGCGAGGCTGAAGTCGGCTGCGGCGCGCTTGATCGCGGCCAGTTCGGTGAAATCGTCAGACGTCACAGCGCCCAGGCCGGTCCAGCCGCCGGCCGCCGCCACAGGTCCCGACAGGTCCAGGGTGAAGCCTTCGCCGTCATAGGCTGCGGCGCCGTCGAGGTTGGCGCTCGCGCGGTCGAGGGCGAGGTCCCCGGAGGCCACCCCCTCGGCCTCCAGGCTGGTCCGCACAGCGCCGGTCAGGCCGCCGCCCTCCCCCCGACGCCAGGCCAGGTCGTCGGAGGCCGCAGACGCCTCGATCGCGCCGAGGCGGACCCCTGCCGTCGACAAGCCCTCGCCGCTGGCGGTGATGGAGGCCTGGCCCCGCAGGTTCAACTGGTCCAGGGCGCCCTGCGCCACGCCGCGGAAGCTGCCGTTGAGGCGCAGGCGTTCGCCCTTGATCTCGCCGTGCGACACCTCGGCGGCGTTGAGGTCGGCGACAAGCACCACAGGACCGTCGATGGCCCGGGCCTCAAGATCGGGATAGGCCGCGGCCGCCGCCAGGTTCAGGGCGCCGGCGCCGAAGGCGGTCTCGCCCAGGCGGCCGGACTCAAGCGCGCCGACAAAGCTCAGGCTTGTCCGCGCCTCCCGCGTCACCAGGCCGACGCGGGCGTCGGCGATGTCCAGCATGAGGGCGTCGGTTTCGAAACGCGTCGGCTCCATACGCCCGGAAAGGCTGACGAGGACGCCCTTCGACATATGGGCGTCGGCATGGATGACCGCCTGTCCCGAGGCGTGGGTGACCCGCAGCACCCCGTCCTCGACCACGATCTCGGGCGCCGGGCTATCGGTTCGCGCCGGCCGGGCGCGGAACTCGGCGATCAGGGGGTCGAGCTCGCCAAGGCTCACGCCAGAGTCCGTGAGCTGGATCCGGATGTCGGGCCGGACCAGACGAATGCGGGCTACCTCCACCCCGAAGGCTTCGCCGCGCCAGGGCCCGGTGAGGCGGTAGCTCACCTCGGCGCGGGCGGCGGTGATGATGGGGGACTTGGCGGGGCCGATCCGGAGCTCGCCCACCAGACCCCGGGGGCCGAGGGATTCGAAACTCGCATCAGCCTCGACGCCGCGGGACTGAAGCCAGCCGACCAGGGCCTCGCGCGCCAGATGCCGGCGGGCCGCGTAGGCGATGGCCAGGGCGACCAGCAGCAACGCCACCACCCCAAGCACGAGCCAGCGCGCCTTGGGGCGGCGGGCTCGGGCGGCCGTCGGGCCGGTCGCAGGGGGAGAATCTGATGAACGTGTCACAGGCGGTCCGGCGATAATGCGCAGGCTTGGCCGTTGGCTCCAACCTTCCAGAAAAAGGATGGAATGGACCCGCGCCCCGCAGCCTGGACCAAGACCTGTGGCGCGGTCATGGCGCGCAGTGACGCCGCGGCTTCAGGGCACGTCGTCAGGCGCCTGGGACAGGGGCGGCGCCACCTCCTCCAGGGGACGGCGTTCGGCCGCGACGCCCAGCTTCAGCTCCACAAGCGCCGCCAGCACCATGAGCCCGCCGCCCAGCAGGTAGCCCCAGAGGATCTGGCTGCGTTCGCCGGTGTCGATCAGGGCGCCGAACAGCACCGGACCGCCGACCCCGCCGATCAGGGTGCCGAAGGCGTAGAACATGGAGATGGTCACGGCCCGGATCTCCAGGGGGAAGCTCTCACCGATGGTGAGATAGGCCGCGCTGGCCCCGGCCGAGGCGAAGAAGAAGATCACCGTCCACGCTGCGGTCTGGGCGGGCGCCGACAGAAGGCCCGCGCTGAACATCCAGCCGGTGACGCACATCAGCACCCCGGCCACGCCGTAGGTCAGGCTGATCATCGGCTTGCGGCCCCAGGAGTCGAAGAACCGGCCAAGCAGCAGAGGACCCATGAAGTTGCCGACCGCGAAGGGCAGCATGAACCAGCCGATGCTGGCGGGCGCGATCCCATAGAACCGCGTGAGAATAAGGGCGTAGGTGAAGAAGATCGCGTTGTAGCAGAAGGCCTGGGTGGCCATCAGGACCACGCCGAGCACGGTCCGGTGCGGATAGCGGCGCACCAGGGTGCTGGCGATCTCAAGCCAGCTGGTCGTCGTGCGCCGGATCAGGCGCAGGCTCTGCAGGCTCTCATGCGGCGGCAGTTTCTGGCCGGTCGAGCGTTCCACGCGGGCTTCGATCTCAGCGATGATCGCCTCGGCCTCGGCCTCACGGCCGTGGGTCATCAGCCACCTCGGACTCTCGGGCATGAAGCGCCGGATCCAGATGATGATCAGGGCCAGCAGGCCGCCGATGATGAAGGCCAGCCGCCAGCCCAGCTCCTGGTCGATGAAGGTGGCGTTGAGCAGGAAGATCGAGGCCAGGGCGCCGATGGCCGCCCCGACCCAGAAGCTGCCGTTGATGACCAGGTCGGTGAAGCCCCGCCGACGGGCGGGGATCAGTTCCTGAATGGCGGAATTCACCGCCCCATATTCGCCGCCGATCCCGGCCCCGGTCAGGAAGCGGAAGACCATGAAGGACCAGAAGTCCCACGAAAAGCCGGTCGCGATGGTGGCGACCATGTAGACGAAGACCGTGGCGGTGAAGAGCTTCTTGCGCCCGAACCGGTCGGTCAGCCGCCCGAACAACAACGCCCCCACCACGGCGCCGAGAATGTAGGCGCTTCCCGTAAGGCCGACCTGGGTGGCGGTGAGATTCAGCCCGTCCGAGCCGGCGATGGCCGGGGATAGGGAGCCGACCAGGGTCACCTCCAGGCCGTCGAGGATCCAGGTGACCCCCAGGGCTGTCACCACCAGCCAGTGGAACCGGCTCCAGGGCAGCCGGTCCAGCCGGGCGGGAACATTGGTGACGAAGACGTCGGGCTGGGCCATGAACTCCCCTCTCCTCTCGCAAGCCGTCGGCCTAACGCGCAGAACGTCAGGCTGGACGCAAAGCCGCAGCAGGAAATCAGGCGCGGATGCTTTCGTCCCGCGAGCCGCAGCGCTATGGGGGCGGTATGACGCCCCCCGAAATCCTCGTCGACGCCCGCGGCCACCGCTGTCCGGTGCCGACCCTGCGTCTCAGGCGCGCCCTTGAGGCGGCCCCGCCGGGGGCGCGAATCCGGCTGCTGGCCGATGATCCCCTGGCCCGTATCGATGTGCCCCACTTCGCCGCAGCGGTCGGCGCGGTGGTGGTCGCCCAGGAGGCCCGCGACGGGGCGTTCAGCTTCCTGGTCGAGAAGTCAGTCGCGGGCTCTGGGGGCGAAGGTCCCGCAGAAGGCTGAGGCGGCGGTGCTCGTCCAGCCGGATCTCGATCTCCGTGGCCAGGGCGCCCCCGAAGAAGACCGCGTTCACACTCCAGGACAGCCAGATCAGGAAGACCACCACGGCGGTGACCGAGCCGTAGGTCGCGCCCAGATGGGCGATCTGCTCCACATAGAAGGCGCTGGCCCAGGAGGCGAACAGGCAGAGCATGGCCGCCGAAAACCCGCCGCAGATCGAGGCGCGCCAGTCCACCGTGCGGCGTGACATGGCGTAGCGATAGATGAGGCTCATCCCCAGGGTCAGGCCGGCGCTGGCCCAGGTCCACTCGCTGTAGAGCCAGGAGACGCCGGCCAGGGGACGCATATCCAGGGTGGCGGCGGCCACCCGCAGGCCCAGGAACAGCGACGAGACGAGGCCCATCATGGCCGCCGCCGCCAGCAGCACCATCAGGGCCAGCAGGTTGAAGCCGACGAAACCCCGCGGGTCCGGCTCGTCATGGATGAAGGACAGGCCCGCCAGCAGGGCCTTGAAGCCGCGATGGGCGGCATAGGCGCCGATGACCAGCGCCACGCCGCTCTGGGCCGAGATGGCGTCCCGCGGCGCGTGGGCCAGGCGCTCCAGCTCAGCCTGGAACAGGTCCCGGGCGCCGGTGGGCATCAGCCGCGCCAGGGCCTCGGCCTGAAACTCGGCCTGGGCCGGATCAGCCAGCAGGCTGTAGGCGCCGATCAGCAGGGCCACGGCGGGGAAGATGGCGAGCATGATGAAGAACGACGTGCCGCCCACATAGAGCATCACGTCACGACCCCACAGTCGGGTCAGGGAGCGCCCGAGCGTGGATAGCCCCAGGCGCCCCGCATGAATCGGGTCCCAGCCACGCAAGCTCAAGCGGTCCAGCTCCTGGTGGATCGACATGGGCGCAGGTTGATCAAGGAATGGGAGACGGCGCAAGCATCCCGTCAAAGGTGAGGACGCGCCCCCGGTCAAGCCGGGGGCGCGCCATCGATGGGCGTGTCAGCCATCGGGTCGGCGCCGCTTCGAGGGACGGGAGAGCGCGGCGTTCAACCTGGGGACACTATTGAACCCAGCGGCTGAACCGCATCTGAACGGAGTTAAGCCTTCCCGTTCATGGACTTACGCTGGATCGGCCATGGCGCCGGCTTGGCGCAGAGCTGCGAGCTCGGCGGTCGAGAATCCCCAGTCCGCAAGCGCCGTTTCGTCATGGGCGCCGATGGCTGGAGGGGGCCCCTGAATAGCGCCGGGCGTGGCGGAGAACCGCGGCGCAGGCGCCGGCTGCACGACTCCGGACACTTCGACAAAGGTCTGACGGGCCTGGTTGTGGGGGTGACTCGGCGCCTCGTCCATGTCGAGGACCGGGGCGAAGCAGACATCGGTGCCGCCCATGATCGCGGTCCATTCGTCCCGGGTCTTGCCCGCGATGACCTCGGCGAGCTTGGCGCGCAGGCCCGCCCATTCCCCGCGATCCATCTGTTTCTGGAAGGCCGGGTCGGTGATGCCGGTCTTCTCCAGCAGCAGGGCGTAGAACTGCGGCTCGATGGAGCCGATCGAGACCCACTTGCCGTCCTTGCACTGGTAGGTGTCGTAGAAGTGCGCGCCGCCATCGAGCATGTTGTTGCGCCGGCCCGCCGACCACATGCCCGACGCCTTGAAGCCATAGAACATGGCCATCAGCGAGGCCGCCCCATCGCTCATGGCGCAGTCGATCACCTGGCCCTGGCCGCTTTCCCGGGCATGGATCACCCCGGCCAAAAGGCCGAAGGCGAGATAGAGGGCGCCGCCGCCGAAATCCCCCACCAGGTTCAGGGGCGGCACGGGCTTGTCCTGGGTGCCGATGGCGTCCAGGGCGCCGGTGATGGCGATGTAGTTCATGTCGTGGCCCGCCGCATGGGCGTAGGGCCCCGTCTGGCCCCAGCCGGTCATCCGGCCATAGACGAGCTTGGGATTGCGCTTCAGCGCCACGTCCGGCCCCAGACCCAGCCGCTCCATCACGCCCGGCCGGAAACCCTCGAACACCGCGTCGGCGCCCTCCATCAGCTTCAGGCAGGCCTCGATGGCCTCAGGCGACTTCAGGTTCATCCCCACCGAGCGGCGGCCGCGGGCGGTGACGTCGGCCGGCGAGGCGCGCCCCTTGCCCATGCGGTCGATCCGCACGACGTCCGCCCCCAGGTCCGACAGCAGCATGCCGGCGAAGGGGCCCGGCCCGATTCCGGCGAACTCGATGACCTTCAGTCCCGATAGCGGTCCCTGGCCCATGTGCGATCTCCCGTCCCTGATTTTCGTGGCGTGATTTTCCGCCAGCCTAGAGCCCGTGACGCCCCGTCAGCCAAGCCGCTCAGGGTAGCGACTGCCCGTCGTCGATGGTGACGAGCGTCCCGGTGATCGCCCGCGCCGCCGGGCCCGCCAGCATGAGCAGGGCGGCGTCCAGGTCGTCGGCCTCCATCAGTCGGCGCCGCGGGAAGCCCTTGATCTGGCGCTGGCCGGCGTCGGTGGCGAACCAGGCGCCATTGATGTCGGTCTCCACATAGCCGGGACAAAGCGCATTGACCGCGATCCCATGCCGCGCCCATTCGCGGGCCAGGGACTTGGTCAGCATGGCCACCGCCGCCTTGGACGCGCAGTAGGCCGGCAGGCCCGGCAGGACCGTATGGCTGGCGATGGAGGCGATGTTGACGATCCGCCCGTCCCCCCGCTCGGCCAGCCCGCTGTCGATCATCCGCCGGGCCACGGCCTGGGCGCAGAAGAAGACCCCGCGGACATTGACGTCGAAGGCCTGGTCCCAGGCCTCCGGGGTGAGGTCGAGCGCACGGCCCTCCCCGCCGACGCCGGCATTGTTGATGAGGATGGACACCGGCCCGATCTCGGCGGCCACGGCGTCGAACAGGGGGCCGATCTCGGCCACATTGGTGACGTCCAAGGCCCGGGCATGGGCGCGCCCGCCGGCCTCATTGATGGCGCGGGCGTCCGCCTCCACCTTGTCGAGCCGCCGGGCGGTCAGCACGACTTCGGCGCCTTGGCGGGCGAGGACGCGGGCGAAATGGGCGCCCAGGCCCCCGGACGCGCCGGTGACCAGCGCCACCTTGCCCTGCAACGTCTGATCCGCGACCATTGGCCACCCTCCATCTGCGAGGCTTGCGGCCTCGTCCCTCGCCCGCGCGTCTGCGGCGGGATATCGTCTCGAACTCCGATTCTGCCGCCAGGCGGTCAGAAGCCGGGAAGTTGTTTGCGTCAAAGGTGCAGAGAATGTCCGCAGGCGTCCAGGCGCGTGTCCTGATCATCGCGCGAGACGATGGACTGGCCGGTCCGTTGGCCGAGGGGCTCGACCGCCTCGGCTGGCGCACGATCACCGCCCGGGGACCCTATGCGGGCATCGCGGCCCTGGCCGACCTTCAGATCGAGGCGGCCATTGTCGATCTGCACAGCGGCGGGCCTGAGGCGCGCACCCTGGCCAGACGGCTGAAGGCCGCCTGCGCCCCGCGCCGCCTGCCCGTGGTGGCCATCGGCGCGCCGGATGATGAGGATCTGGACTTCGACCTGATCCTGGCCCCGCCGCTGCATCCGGCCCAGGCCGTCCTGCGCCTGGAGAACCTGGTGCGGATGGCCGTGGCCGAGGAGGAGTACGAACTCCGCCAGGAGACGTTCGCCGAGAAGAACCGCGCCCTCGAGCCGGCCGACATCGACCCCGCGCCGTTCCGCGTGCTGGCCATCGGCGAACCGGCGCCGCAGTTCCTGGCCCTGTCCAATGCGCTCACCCGCAGCGGGGCCGAGGTGGTGGGGGCCTTCACCGCCTATACGGCCTTCGACTATCTGCACGAGCGCCCGTTCGACACCGTGGTGCTGTGGGCCGGCGACAATCCCAACGAGGCCCTGTCCATCGCCGCCGGCATGCGCCGGAACACGCGCCTCTATCACGTGCCCGCCCTGCTCTACATGCGCGAGGAATCCTATCTGACCATGTCGGAGGCCTTCCACCGGGGCGTCTCCGACGTGGCTTCGCCAGGCACCGCCGAGAGCGAAACCGCCGGCCGGGTGATGGAGCTGGCCCGCAGCTATCGCCGCCAGACCGCCACCCGCAAGGCCCTGGAGCACGCCCGCAGTTCAGGGCTCATGGACCCGGCCACAGGCCTGTTCACCCGGGAGCTGTTCGCCACGCATCTGGGTCGCCTGGCCCAGGCCTCGCGCATCCGCAACCGGCCGCTGTCGGTCTGCGTGCTGAAGGTGTCCGAGCGCGCCGAGGTGGCCGAGGCCCGCGCCCAGGGCTGGCTCGACCGCGCAGTGCCGCAGATCGGCGCCATGATCGGCCGGCTGGTGCGGGTGGAAGACACCGCCGCGCGCCTGAGCCACGAGGTGTTCGCCCTGGCCCTGCCCGCCACGCCGGCGGCGGCTGCGCGGGCGGCGGGCGAGCGGATCGCCGCGGTGATCGGCTGCACGGCCTTCGAGGCCGGTGACGGCAAGCCGCCCTTCGTGGTCGAATTCGACATCGGCGTCGCCGAGGTCAGCCCGGCCCAGGGCGCCGGCCGCGCTCTGGAAGAGGCCGCCCGCAAGGCCATGGCCACCTAGGCGGCGAGCGCCAGCCGCGAGAGTTCAGTCAGGATGCGTTCGGCGGCGTTCAGGCGCTGCTCGGGGCTCTCCCACTCGCCCTTGACCACGGCCTTGTTGTCCGGCCGCAGCCGCCAGCCCATCTGGTTGCGGTGGACGAACTCGATCAGGCCGCCCGGGTTCGGGAAGGCGTCGTTGCGGAAGGTGACGACCGCGCCCTTGGGGCCCACATCGATCTTCGAAACATTGGCCTGGCGGCACATGCCCTTGATGGCCACGACCTTGAGCAGCTGATCGGTCTCCGGCGGCAGCGGGCCAAAACGGTCGATCAGTTCGGCGGCCAGGGCCTCGCGGTCGGCGGCCTGCTCGGCGTCCGACAGGCGGCGATAGAGCGAGAGGCGCACGTTCAGGTCCGGCACATAGGCCTCGGGGATCAGCACGGCGGCGCCGGTGTTGATCTGCGGCGACCAGCCGCGATCGGGCACGCCCTCGGCGCCGGCCAGTTCCTTGAGCTCGTTGACCGCGTCCTCCAGCATCTGCTGGTAGAGCTCGACGCCGATCTCACGGATATGACCCGACTGCTCCTCGCCCAGCAGGTTGCCGCCGCCGCGGATATCCAGGTCGTGACTGGCCAGCTGGAAGCCCGCGCCCAGGCTGTCGAGGGACTGCAGCACCCGCAGCCGCTTCTCGGCCGACAGGGTGATCGGCTTGTCCTCCGGCGTGGTCATATAGGCATAGGCCCGCGCCTTGGCCCGGCCGACCCGGCCGCGGATCTGATAAAGCTGCGAGAGGCCGAACATGTCGGCCCGGTGGATGATCAGGGTGTTGGCCGTGGGCACGTCCAGCCCCGACTCCACGATCGTGGTCGAGAGCAGGACATCGTACTGGCCGTCATAGAAGGCCGACATGACCTCTTCGAGCTGGGTCGGCGCCATCTGCCCGTGGCCGACCACGAAGCGCACCTCGGGCACGTTCTCGCGCAGGAAGCGCTCCAGGTTCGGCAGGTCGGCGATCCGGGGGGTGACGAAATAGGCCTGGCCGCCGCGGTACTTCTCCCGCAGCAGGGCTTCGCGCACCGTGATCGGGTCCCAGGGCATGACATAGGTGCGCACCGCCAGGCGATCGACCGGCGGGGTGGCGATGATCGACATCTCGCGAATGCCCGACAGGGCCATCTGCAGGGTGCGCGGGATCGGGGTGGCGGTCAGGGTCAGCAAATGAACGTCGGCGCGCAGGGTTTTCAACTTCTCCTTGTGCTTGACGCCGAAGTGCTGCTCCTCGTCCACGATCACCAGGCCCAGGTCGCGGAAACCGACCTGTTCGGCCAGGACCGCATGGGTGCCGACGACGATCTCGACCGAGCCGTCCTTCAGCCCCGCCCGCGTCTCGGTCGCCTCCTTGCCCGTCACCATCCGCGACAGCTCGCCGGGCATGTGATGGTGCGCGACGGCCGCTACAAGTACGTC
>CAZERE010000054.1:18243-18922 GCA_964515365.1 uncultured Phenylobacterium sp.
GGCGAAGCGTTCGGTGAAGGTCTTGTAGTGCTGGCGCGCCAGCAGGGTGGTCGGCGCCACCACCGCCACCTGTTTGCCGGTCATGGCCACGACGAAGGCTGCCCGCAGCGCCACCTCGGTCTTGCCGAAGCCCACGTCGCCGCAGATCAGGCGATCCATCGGCGTGCCCTTGCCTAGGTCCTCCAGCACGTCGCCGATGGCGTTCAGCTGGTCGTCCGTCTCTTCGTAGGGGAAACGGGCGCAGAATTCGGCGAACAGGCCCGGCGGCGGGGTGACGGCCTCGGTCTCGCGCAGGGCCCGCTTGGCGGCCAGGGCGATCAGCCCCTCGGCCATGGCGCGCAGCCGTTCCTTGGCCTTGGCCTTCCGCGCCTGCCAGCCCGCCCCGCCCAGCCTGTCCAGCTGCACCCCGTCGGCGTCCGTGCCGTACCGGGTCAGAAGATCAATGTTTTCAACCGGGAGATAGAGTTTGCTGTCACCGGCGTACAAGAGCTCCAGGCAGTCGTGCGGCGCCTCCTGGATGTCCAGGGTCTTCAGCCCCTCGTACCGCCCGATGCCGTGATCCAGGTGGACCACCAGGTCGCCCGTGGTCAGAGCCGAGGCCTCGGCCAGGAAGTTGGAGGCCCGATGCTTCTTGCGCGGCCGAGCCAGCCGGTCGCCCAGAATGTCGGTCTCGGAGATG
>CAZERE010000055.1:0-18783 GCA_964515365.1 uncultured Phenylobacterium sp.
GGCCGTGCGCCGCGCCCGCAAGCTGGCCCGCAAGCGCGCCCAGCGCGAGGGTCTGATCGCGGCCCCCAAGCCGCGCGCCCGCTAGGACGCGAACGGGGCGGCCCTGCGCCATCCCGGCACAACGAAATGATTTAGGCCGCGCAGCTCGCCTGCGCGGCCTTTCTCGTTTGAGCGGCCAGGCTTCTCTGGCCCCGCCTAGGGCCAAGCTTCCGCCCGCGGCCACCTGTCGCCCTGGCCCGGCCCTTGCTGGTGAATCCGCTCAGGCCATCCTATCTTAGTGTGAACCTGAGTTTTCCCGAGACGGAACAAGAAGCACATGAACATGCGCAACATGGCGATCTGGGGCGTCATCGTCGTCGTCCTGATTGGCCTCTACAGCATGATGAGCGGCGGCGGTCAGGCCGCCAACGCCCGCGAGATCACCTATTCCCAGCTGCTTGACCGGATCGACGCCGGCCAGGTGGCCTCAGCGGTGATCCGCGGCTCGGCCGTCGAGGTGCGTGACGCCCAGGGCGAGGCCTTCACGGCCGTCACCCCCAACAACCAGGACGATCTGGTCAGCCGCCTGGAGGCCCAGAACGCCGACATTTCGGTCAAGCCGGCCGGTGGCTTCACCCTGGTGGGCTTCCTGCTGCAGTCCCTGCCCATCCTGCTGCTGATCGGGGTGTGGATCTTCTTCATGCGCCAGATGCAGGGCGGCGCCCGCGGGGCCATGGGCTTTGGCAAGTCCAAGGCCAAGATGATGACCGAGAACAAGAACCGCGTGACCTTCGACGACGTGGCCGGCGTCGACGAGGCCAAGGAAGAGCTGACCGAGATCGTCGACTTCCTGAAGGATCCGCAGAAGTTCCAGCGCCTGGGCGGCAAGATCCCCAAGGGCGCCCTGATGGTCGGCCCTCCGGGTACGGGTAAGACCCTGCTGGGCCGCGCCGTCGCCGGCGAGGCCGGGGTGCCGTTCTTCTACATCTCGGGTTCGGACTTCGTGGAGATGTTCGTCGGCGTCGGCGCCAGCCGGGTGCGCGACATGTTCGAACAGGCCAAGAAGAACGCGCCGTGCATCATCTTCATCGACGAGATCGACGCCGTCGGCCGCCATCGTGGCGCTGGGCTCGGCGGCGGCAATGACGAGCGCGAGCAGACCCTGAACCAGCTGCTGGTGGAGATGGACGGCTTCGATCCGTCCGAGGCCATCATCGTCATCGCCTCGACCAACCGTCCCGACGTGCTGGACCCGGCCCTGCTGCGGCCCGGCCGTTTCGACCGTCAGGTGGTGGTGTCGAACCCCGACATCGGCGGGCGCGAGCGCATCCTGCGCGTCCATATGAAGAACGTGCCCCTGGCCGCCGACGTGGACGTCAAGACCGTGGCCCGCGGCACGCCGGGCTTCTCCGGCGCCGATCTGGCCAATCTGGTCAATGAGGCCGCCCTGATGGCCGCGCGCAAGAACCGCCGCATGGTCACCCAGCGCGACTTTGAGGACGCCAAGGACCGGGTCATGATGGGCGCCGAGCGCAAGTCCATGGCCATGACCGACGATGAGAAGCGCCTGACCGCCTATCACGAAGGCGGCCACGCCCTGCTGGCCCTGAACGTTCCGGCCACCGACCCGGTGCACAAGGCCACGATCATCCCCCGCGGCCGGGCGCTCGGCATGGTCATGCAGCTGCCCGAGCGGGACCAGCTGTCCATGTCCTACGAGCAGATGACCTCGCGCCTGACCATCCTGATGGGCGGCCGCATGGCCGAGGAGCTGATCTTCGGTAAGGACAAGATCACCTCGGGCGCCTCGTCCGACATCGACCAGGCCACCCGCCTGGCCCGCGCCATGGTCACCAAGTGGGGCTTCTCCGACAAGCTCGGCGTGGTCTCCTATGGCGAGAACCAGGACGAGGTCTTCCTGGGCCATTCGGTGTCGCGCACCCAGAACGTCTCCGAGGAGACCGCCCGGCTGATCGACCAGGAGGTCAAGGCCCTGGTGCAGAACGCCTTCGACGAGGCCCGTCGCATCCTGACGGACAAGCTCGACGAGCTGCACATTCTGGCCAAGGCGCTGCTGGAATATGAAACCCTGTCCGGCGACGAGATCATCAATGTGATCAAGGGCGTCGCGCCCAAGCGCGAAGAGGCCGACAGCCCCCGGGCGCTTGGCCCGGCGGTGGCGGTGCCGATCTCGCCGCGCCCCGGCCCCGAGCCGGCCTGATCAAGACCGCCTGGGGCGGGGCTTCAGCCCTGCTCCAGGCGTCTGGCCGCCTCGGCCACCACCTGGCGTCCCCAGCTGGTGAGATCGCGCCGCTGGAGTTTTTCGAGGGCCGCAGCGTGGGCCGCCTCGCCGAAGCGTCGGCGCAGATAGGCCGCCTCTTCGGAGGCCTCGTGCTGGAGGCGCTTTCGGCGCCTGAGATACCGTATCGGGCCTATCATCATAAACGCTCTTCCGCTCCCCCAAGCGTCGCAGTGCCACCCGTACCTCCCTAGACCAGGGTTGTGACATGCTCGTCGCGCCCAGACTGAGCACTTCCAGTATTTCTCCTTCGGCGCCGCAGCGATTGGCGCCAATTTCCCTTGGAAGATAAGGGAATAGGCGTTGGAAAAACTGCAACCTCGAGAGGCGTAACTTGCCCATGACGAGAGCCTCGAGCCCTCCACGGACCCGGGTCATGGGGGTGCTCAACCTGACCCCGGACAGCTTTTCCGATGGCGGCCGGCATGCCGATCCGGCTGCGGCCCTGGCCCAGGCCCGGCGGCTGATCGCGCAGGGCGCCGACCTGCTCGACATCGGCGGGGAGTCCACCCGGCCCGGCGCCGCCCCGGTGAGCGCCGAAGACGAGATCGCCCGCATCCTGCCGCTGATCACCGCCCTGCGATCGGCCCACAACACCCCCCTGTCGGTGGACACCATGAAGCCGCAGGTGGCCCGGGCCGCCGTGGCGGCGGGCGCGACCATCTGGAACGACGTCGCCGCGCTCCGCTACGCCCCGGAGGCCTGCGACGTGGCCGCCGAGTTGGGTTGCGAGGTGGTGCTGATGCACATGCGCGGCGAGCCCGCGACCATGCAGCAGGCGCCGGCCTATGACGATGTCGTCGCCGAGGTCTGTGAATTCCTGGCCGGCCGGGCCGAGGCCGCCATGAGGGCCGGGGTGGCGCGCGAGAAGATCTGGCTCGACCCCGGCATCGGCTTTGGCAAGACCCTGGACCATAATCTCACCCTGCTGGCCCATCTGGACGCCGTCGTCGCCCTGGGCTTTCCGGTCCTGCTGGGCGCCAGCCGCAAGCGGTTCATCGCCGCGCTCGATCCGGGCGGCGAGGCGCCCGACCGCCGCCTCGGCGGCTCCCTGGCCGCGGCCCTGGCCGGCGCGCAGGCGGGCGTGGCCGCCGTGCGGGTCCATGACGTGGCCGAGACGGTCCAGGCCCTGGCCGTCTGGGCGGCGATCGGCGGCGCGGCGGACCCGGGCGGCCTGAAGCCCTAGCCGCGGCCGATGAAGGGCATGTCGGTGGCCATCACCGTCATGAACTGGACATTGGCCTCCAGCGGCAGGCTGGCCATGAAGACCACCGCCCGGGCGACGGCGGCGACGTCCATCATCGGCTCGGGTTTCAGGCTCCCATCGGCCTGGGGGACGCCCTTGGCCATGGCCGCGGTCATCTCGGTGGCGGCGTTGCCGATGTCGATCTGGCCGCAGGCGATCCCATAGGCCCGCCCGTCCAGGCTGGTCGACCTGGTCAGGCCGGTGACCGCATGCTTGCTGGCCGTATAGGCCACCGAGCGGGGGCGGGGCGAATGGGCCGAGATCGACCCATTGTTGATGATCCGCCCGCCCCGGGGGTCCTGGTCCTTCATCAGCCGGAAGGCGCCCCGCGTGCAGAGGAAGGCGCCGGTGAGGTTGACGTCGATGGTCCGACGCCAGGCCTTCAGCGACAGGTCCTCCAGGGGAACCGGCGGCGCGCCGGTCCCGGCATTGTTGAACAGCACGTCCAGCCGGCCGAACCTGGCCTTCACCGCGGCGAACAGGGCGTCCACCTGGTCCTCGTCGGCGACGTCGGCGGGATGGACCAGGACATCCTCCGCCGCCAGCCCCTCGGCCGTGGCCTCCAGGGCCTCGCGCCGGCGGCCGGTGAGCGCCAGCCCATAGCCGGCCTCATGCAGGGCCAGGGCACAGGCCCGTCCGATTCCAGAACCGGCCCCGGTGACCAGGGCGAACTTGGCGCGTGTCGTCATGGCGCCAGCCTCGCCCGGCGTGCGCCTGTGGGCAAGCCCGCCCGACCCCCTCGTCAGAGGCCGGCGGATATGGAAGAAGCGGCCATGACCTCCTCCACCGCACCGCTTGGCCGGGTCCTGATCATCGCCGGCTCCGACTCCGGCGCCGGCGCCGGCATCCAGGCCGATCTGAAGACCGTCATGGCCCTGGGGGGCTATGGCGCCACCGCCATCACCGCCGTCACCGTGCAGAACACCCTGGGGGTGAGCGCCGTCCACCCGATCCCGGTGGAGATCGTCCTGGCCCAGGCCCGGGCGGTGCTGGGCGACATCGGCGCCGACGCCATCAAGACCGTCATGCTCGGCGACGTGGCCATGGTCGAGGCCGTCGCCAGCCTGCTGGACGAGGCTTCCGGCCTCCCCGCCGTCATCGATCCGGTGATGATCGCCAAGGGCGGCGCGGCCCTGCTGCCGGCCGAGGCCATCGCCGCGGTGCGCAGCCTGCTGGTCCCCCGCGCCGGCCTCCTGACCCCCAACGCACCCGAAGCCGAGGCCCTGACCGGCCTTGCGGTGGAGAGCCTGGACGACCAGCGCCGGGCCGGGGCGGCCCTGCTGGAGCTGGGCGCCCGGGCGGTGCTGATCAAGGGCGGCCACGTGGCCGGCGACCGGGTGGTCGACCTGCTGCTGACCCCCGTCGGCGAGACCGTGTTCGAAACCGACCGCCAGGAGACCCGCCACACCCACGGCACCGGCTGCACCCTGGCCTCGGCCTGCGCCACGGGTCTCGCCCAGGGCCTGCCGCTCTCCACCGCCGTGGCCCAGGCCTGGGCCTATGTGCAGGAGGCCATGGCCAGCGCGCCGGGCCTGGGCAAGGGGCATGGCCCCCTGGACCACGGCTGGACCCTGCGCCGATGAGCGCGAGCGAGGCCGAACTGGAACAGCGGCTGGCCGACATCCTGCGCGCCGCCCCCAGCCTGATGGGGGTGATGGAGACCGCCCGGGAGCTGGCCCTGCCCGACTGGATGATCTTCTCCGGCGCCATCTACCAGAAGGCCCTGAACCACCTGACCGGCCGCGATCCCGACTATGGGCTGAAGGACTACGACCTGGGCTATTTCGACGCCGCCGACCTCAGCTACGAGGCCGAGGACCTCGCCATCCGGCGGGCGGCGGCGGCCTATCGGCCGCCCCTGGACGCCCTGGTGGAGGTGCGCAACCAGGCCCGGGTGCACCTGTGGTTCGAAGACCGGTTCGGCGAGCCCTACGCCCCCTTGAGCTCCAGCGCCGAGGCCCTGACCCGCTTCACCTCGACCATGTTCGCCGTCGGCGCCCGGCTGGAGGGCGACGGGACGCTGCGCCTCTTCGCCCCCTTCGGCCTGTCGGACCTCTTCGCGCTGCGGCTGGTCCCCAATCCCCTGCGCCAGACCCTGGGCTTTGCCCGGACGGCGGCGGCGGCCCAGGCGCGCTGGCCGGAGCTGACCATCCAGGCTTGATCGCTGAACGCGGCAAGCTCTGCCTTGATAGCGGCGTGGTCAGGGCATAACTGAGCCGGCCAACCCCAGCTGCGAGCCCTGCCATGCGCCAGTGGACCATCGACGCCTTCGCCACCGCCCCCTTCCGAGGCAATCCCGCCTGCGTGGTCGAGCCCTTCGACGCCTGGCCGGCGGACGGTTGGATGCAGGCCCTGGCGGCGGAGAACAACCAGGCCGAGACCGCCTTCCTGCTTCGGACCGACGACCCGGCTCGCTTCGGCCTGCGCTGGTTCACGCCCACCCTGGAGGTGCCCCTGTGCGGCCACGCCACCCTGGCCAGCGCCCACATGCTGTTCGCCGAGCTCGGCGTCGCAGCCCAGGCCATCACCTTCGACACCCTGTCGGGGCCGCTCACCGTGTCGCGGGAGGCGGACGCCTACGCCATGGATTTCCCCGCCGCCCCCGTTCATCGGATCGAGACGCCTGAGGGTCTCGCCCAGGCCCTGGGCGCCGAGCCGCAGGCGGTCTGGGCCGGCCCCTTCCTGGTGGCGATCCTGGAGGACGAGGCCCAGGTGCGTGGCCTCAGCCCCGACCTCGCCGCCCTCAAGGCCATTTCCAGCGCCGCCACCCAGGGCCGCGGCAATGTCGGGGTCAGCGCCCTGGCCAGCGACGCGGCCGCCTATGAGGTGGTCAGCCGGTTCTTCGCGCCGGGGTCGGGGATCGCCGAGGATCCGGCCACCGGCTCCCTGCATTGCATGCTGAGCCCGATCTTCGCCGCTCAGCTCGGCCGGGCGCGCCTGGCCTTCCACCAGGCCTATCCCGGCCGGGGCGGCGACCTCGACTGCGAACTGGCCGGGGACCGGGTGATCCTGCGGGGCCAGGCGGTCAGCGTCATCGAGAGCCAGCTGCGGCTCTAGGCCCCACGCCAGGGCGAGCCGGAGCTTGCGCCCCGACTCGCCCGCCGTTTGTCGCGGTCTTAGCGGCGATGACCCTGGCCGTAGCCCTGGCCGTAACCCTGACCATAGCCCTGGCCATAGCGGCGGTCGTCGTCGCGGCGCTCCACATAGATCCGGGCGCTCAGCCCATCCATCCGGCGATCCAGGTCGGCCATTTCCCAGCGGGTCAGGCCGCCCTGGCGATAGCGATATTCCAGGCGCTGGAGATTGTTGAACTCGGCCCGGAGGCGCACGGCCTCGCTGCGGCTGATGGCGCCGCTGCGCTGGCCCATGTCGATCCGGCGCTCCAGATTGGTCTTGCGCTGGGCGATGGAGATCCAGGCCGGGGCGCGGGCGGGCTGAGCCTGCGGACCACGGTGTTGCGGGGCGCCATGGGCCGGGGCGGGGCCCTGGTGTCCATAGCCGCCGGGCGCGGCGGAGGCGGCGCCAGCGAGGCCCGCCGTCAGGGCGGCGCCGGCGGTGAGGGCGATCAGCAGGGACTTCATGTGCAAACTCCTCGTTGCAGGTCAGCCGCGAGCCGCGGCGTCGATGAGGAGAAGAGCACTGGCGCGGTGACGCCTGTCTGAGTGCGACGTTGTCCGGCGTTCACCCGACGTCGGGGCGGCCGATCAGGCGACTTCGCTGCGGGCCCCGGAGTCGCCCTGCCGGTCCATGACCGTACAGATGGTGTCGTAGAGCTTGGCGATCTCGATGGGCTTGGCGACGTGGTCGTCCATGCCGGCGGCCAGGTAGTCGGCGACCTGGTGGGCCAGGGCGTTGGCGGTCAGGGCCACGATCGGGATGCGGGTCCGGTCGGACCCGGCCTCGAGACGGCGGATTTCGCGGGCCGCCGCAATGCCGTCCAGGACGGGCATCTGGATGTCCATCAGGATCAGGTCGTAGTCGCCATTGGCCCAGGCGGCCACGGCGGCCGCCCCATCGGCGACGATCTCGACCTCCACCCCCAGGGACGCCATGACCGCAGCCAGGACCTGCTGGTTGGTGAGATTGTCTTCGGCCGCCAGCAGGCGCAGGGGCCGGCCGGCCTCTTCCGCGCCAGGCGGGGCGACCTTGTCGGACGGCCGCGACTCCGAAGGCGAGGCGGCCAGGTCCGGCCTGCGGGATTCGGCCGTCATCGCCGGGGCCGGGGCCTGGCCCCGGGCCAGGGGCAGGCGGACGTGGAAGACCGAACCCTCGCCCTCGCGGCTTTCGGCGGTGATCTGGCCGCCCATCATCTGGGCCAGCTCGCGGCAGATCGCCAGGCCCAGGCCCGTGCCGCCGAACCGCCGGGTGGCGGTGCTGTCGGCCTGGGCGAACTTCTCGAACAGCTGCGGCAGCTTGCCCGCCGGCACGCCGACGCCCGTGTCGCTGACCTCCAGCAACAGGCCCCCCTGCGGATCGACAGTGAAGCGGGCGGCCACGGCGCCGGTCAGGGTGAATTTGACGGCGTTGGACAACAGGTTGCCGAGGATCTGGCGTATGCGGTTGGCGTCGCCGCGCCAGACGCCCTCGGCGGCCGGCTCGATCTCGACGGCGAAGTCCAGGCCCCGGGCCTGGGCCATGACGCCGTAGCTAGCCCGGGCGTTGGCCGCCAGCGTCTCCAGGTCGAAGTCCTCCTCGACCAGGGTCAGCTTGCCGGCTTCGATCTTGGAGATGTCGAGCACGTCGTTGATGACGGTCAGCAGCAGGCCGCCCGACTGGCGGATCACGTCCAGGCGGCCCCGCTGCTTGGCCGGCAGCCGGTCCATGGCCATGACGTCGGCCATGGCCAGCACGCCGTTCAGGGGCGTGCGGATCTCGTGGCTCATATTGGCCAGGAACTGCGACTTCAGCACATTGGCCGCATTGGCCGCGTCCCGGGCCTCGACCAGCTCATCAAGGGTGTGGTTGAGGTCCTGCTCGCGGGCGCCGAGCTGCGTCAGCAGGTGATTGAAGCTCAGGGCCAGACTGCCGAACAGGTCGTCCCGGGCCTCCAGGGCGACGGGCGCAAAGCGACCGCTGGCCGCCACCTGGCGCATGGCTTCCGACAGGTTCTGCACCGGCGCGATCACCTGGTGGGCGAGGCCTCGTGAGAGGAAGAGCGCGACGCCCACGCCGCCAAAGAACAGGGCCCCGGTCAGGGCGGCGAACTGCGGCAGCATGCCGAGCAGGGCCGGAGGCCTGGCCTCCACCCGGAGTTCGCCAATGGTGCGCCCCTGCCAGATCAGGTGATGGGCGACGCTCAGGCCGCGCGCATCGGCGGCGCCCTCGGCGACGAACTCGGCCAGAACCGCGCCCTTGGCGTCGGTCAGGCGAACCCGTTCCACCTGCGGCGCGCGGCTGAGGGACTCGACCGCCATGGCCGCCTGCGGAATGTCGCCCCGGGCCACGGCCGGGGCTGCGAGGTCGGCGGTGACATCGGCGAGGGCGGAGAAGTGACTTCGCGACTGCTCCCGCGCCACCGCCCATTGCTGCAGCATGAAGGTCGCGCAGGCCGCCAGCAGGACCACCACCGTCGTGACAAGCGCCACCCCGGCCACCTTCGCATGGAAGGTCGCTTCATGACGGGCGCCGGCGGAATCGGGGGGGCGGTCCATGGCGAAAAGGGGCGGTCTCCCGGGGAGGCTAGCCGCCTCTCATAGGCCAATAGTCCTAACCATTCGCTTCCCCACTCGCCTGCCAGGCGAACGCAACTTGTGCGTGAACTTGTCACAGTTGCAAGGTCGGACGGGCGTTAACTTTTGGTTTACCTTGGTTAGCATTCCGTTAACCCCCAGGAGGGACCTCCCATGGAAAAGGCGTTTGTAGCCCAGCGCGTCGCCAACAAGCTCTTCGCCACCGAAGAGTCGGTGGATGCGGCTCTGATGGAAGCCACCGAGCTGATGACCGAGATGCTCAAGGCCCGTAAGGACGTGGGTGTCTCCACCGTGTTCGGCGACGACGCCGCCGCCAAGCTGGTGGACGCCATCAAGGCGCTCGGCGAGGCCCGCACCGCCATGGTCGGCGTCCACGGCCAGCTGAACGAAGCCAAGCTTCGCCTCGGCGTCCGCACCAAGCTGACCGGCCCCGACAAGCCGCAGGAGCCCGTCCGCGCCGCTCCGATGATGCGCGACGTCGGCTGATTGCAATAGTTTAACTGTGTTGCGCCTCTAATCACGGTTAGAGGCGCAACATGTCGACCGGACTGCCATTCCTGCTGGCCTGGGCCCTGCTCTGGGTCCTGCTCATCTCTGTCTGCCTTTTCGCATTCCTGCGGGGCGGACCGGCCGAGCGGACAGGCGCCATCTTCCTCTTTGTCATTCCCGTGCTCAGCGCCGTGGGCGACATTGTCCTGCCCGAACGGGTGTTCCTGGTGGGCCGCCTGGTCTGTGACGGGGCGCTCGCCCTGGTCTTCCTCCTGCTCGCCGTCCGCTACGCCAGCCTCTGGCTTGGGGGCGCGATGCTGTTCCAGGCGATCCAGTTTTCGCTGCAGGCCGGCTATTTCGTCACCGGCCGGGCGCACGACGCCCTCTATGTGGTGATCAACAATATCGACTTCTTCGGCATCCTGGCCTGCCTCACCGCCGGAACCCTGGCCGCCAGCCGCCGTCGGCGCGAGGCCGCGGCGCGGGTGAATTCGCCCCTGCCCGAGACGATCTGACAGGCTTTTCAGCAAAAAACCGCTTGTCCTGACGCGCAAATGGGCGTTTGTGCGCGGCGGGCCACGCCCTCCCAACGGGGCGCTGCTCATCTGCAAGGATGGGAGACATCGCAGTGACTGACCACACCAAGCCCGCCATGCGGCCGGCTCGCGCCGAATTTTCGTCCGGCCCTTGCGCCAAGCGCCCCGGATGGACCCCCGAAAACCTCCAGAACGCCGTCCTCGGACGCTCGCATCGCTCCAAGCTGGGCAAGGCGCGGCTCAAGGACGCCATCGACCGCACCCGCCAGGTGCTGCAGGTTCCGGACGACTACCTGATCGGCATCGTCCCCGGCTCCGACACCGGAGCCGTCGAGATGGCCATGTGGTCCATGCTGGGCGCCCGCCCGGTCCAGCTGCTGGCCTTCGAGAGCTTCGGCAAGGACTGGGTCACCGACGTGACCAAGCAGCTGAAGATCGAGGCCGAGGTGCTGTCGGCCCCCTATGGCGAGCTGCCGGACCTGACCAAGGTCCGCAAGGACGCCGATCTGGTCTTCACCTGGAACGGCACCACCTCGGGCGTGCGCGTGCCGAACGGCGACTTCATCGCCGACGACCGTGAGGGCGTCACCATCTGCGACGCCACCAGCGCGGCGTTCGCGCAGGACCTGCCCTGGGCCAAGCTCGATGTGGTCACCTTCTCCTGGCAGAAGGCGCTCGGCGGCGAGGCCGCGCACGGCGTCCTGATCCTGTCGCCCCGCGCCGTGGCGCGGCTGGAAAGCTACGCCCCGGCCTGGCCGATGCCCAAGCTCTTCCGCATGACCAAGGGCGGCAAGGTGAACCTCGAGATCTTCGAGGGCGCCACCATCCACACCCCGTCCATGCTCTGCGTGGAAGACGCCATCGACGCCCTGAAGTGGGCCGAGCGCATCGGCGGCCTAACCGAGATGCGCCGCCGCGCCGACGCCAATCTCGACGTCCTGGCCCGCTGGGTCGAAAAGACCCCTTGGGTGGAGTTCCTGGCCGCCGATCCGGCCGCGCGCTCCAACACCTCGGTCTGCCTCAAGGTGGTCGATCCGAAGGTCACGGCCCTCGACGAGGCCGCCCAGGCCGACTTTGCCAAGAAGCTCGCCTCCGCGCTCGAGAAGGAAGCCGTGGCCCTGGACATCGGCGGCTATCGCGACGCCCCTCCGGGCCTGCGCATCTGGTGCGGCGCCACGGTGGAGACCTCCGACCTGGAGGCGCTGACCCCCTGGCTCGACTGGGCCTTCGAGACCCTGTCGGAAAACCTCCAGGCCGCCTGAGCGTCCGACCTTCGGGAAGGCGCGCCGCGCTCGCCTTCCCACCCCCCTGCAAACATCACCGCCTGGCCGCGATCGGCCGGCGCGCATCCCAGAGAGACTCCGCCCATGCCCCGCGTCCTCATCGCTGACAAGCTGAGCCCCGCCGCCATCGAGATCTTCAAGCAACGCGGCGTCGACGCCGATGTGAAGACCGGCCTGTCGAAAGACGAACTGCTGAAGATCATCGCCGACTATGACGGCCTGGCCGTCCGCTCGGCCACCAAGGCCGACAAGGACGTCATCGCCGCGGCCAAGAACATGAAGGTCATCGGCCGGGCCGGCATCGGGGTCGACAATGTCGACATCCCCGCCGCCACCGCCGCCGGCATCGTGGTGATGAACACCCCCTTCGGCAATTCGATCACCACGGCCGAACACGCCATCGCCATGATGTTCGCGCTCGCCCGCCAGCTCCCCGCCGCCGACGCCTCCACCCAGGCCGGCAAGTGGGAGAAGAACCGCTTCATGGGCGTCGAGGTCTACGCCAAGACGCTCGGCCTGATCGGGGCCGGCAATATCGGCTCCATCGTCGCCGACCGGGCTCTGGGCCTGAAGATGAAGGTCGTCGCCTACGACCCCTTCCTCAGCCCTGAGCGCGCCGTGGAGCTGGGCGTGGAGAAGGTCGAGCTGGACGAGCTGCTGGCCCGCGCCGACTTCATCACCCTGCATACCCCGCTCACCGACAAGACCCGCAACATCCTGTCGGCCGAGAACCTGGCCAAGACCAAGAAGGGCGTGAAGATCGTCAACTGCGCCCGCGGCGGCCTGGTGGACGAGGCCGCCCTGCGCAAGCTGCTCGACGAGGGTCACATCGGCGGCGCGGCCTTCGACGTCTTCATCGAGGAGCCGGCCAAGGAGAACGTGCTGTTCGGGGCCGAGAACTTCATCGCCACCCCGCACCTGGGCGCCTCGACCGCCGAGGCGCAGGAAAACGTCGCCCTGCAGGTGGCCGAGCAGATGAGCGACTATCTGCTCACCGGCGCCGTCACCAATGCGCTCAACTCCCCCTCGGTCACCGCCGAGGAGGCCCCGCGCCTGGCGCCCTTCATTGCGCTGGCCGGCAAGCTCGGCGTGTTCGCCGGCCAGATGGTGGACTTCGGCGTCAAGGCCATCGACATCGCCTATGAGGGCGAGGTCTCCAAGCTGAACGCCAAGCCGCTGACGGCTGCAGCCCTGGCTGGCGTCCTTCGCCCCATGCTCGGCGACGCCGTCAACATGGTTTCGGCCCCGGCCGTGGCCAAGGAGCGCGGCATCACGCTCTCGGAGTCGCACCAGGAAGACTCGCCGATCTACGAGACCCTGATCCGCATCACCGTCACCACCGAGAAGGGCAAGCGCTCCTTCGCGGGCTCGGTGCTGGCCGGCACGCCGCGGGTGGTTGAGGTCAAGGGCATGGACCTGGACGCCCCGTTCGGCCCCACCATGCTCTACGTCAACAACGAGGATAAGCCGGGCTTCATCGGCGCGCTCGGCGTCATGCTGGCCGAGGCCGGCGTCAACATCGCCACCTTCAACCTGGGCCGGGTCTCGGCCGGCGACGACGCCATCGCCCTGGTGGGCGTCGACCAGGTCCCGAGCGACGCGCTGATGGCCAATATCCAGGCCCTGCCCCACGTGAAGGAAGCCCGCACACTGCGCTTCTAGGTCCCTTGCCAGGCGGCGGCGTTTCTGCGACGCCGCCGCCATGGCTGGCCCCCCGGACGAAAAACACTCCCGCACCGTGCCTGGCGGCCGCGGCTACTGGTGGACTCAGCGCCTCTGGGCGCTCGCCGCCGACCTGCCCGTGCAGCAGGTTCCGCTCTCCGACATTCCCGAGTTCGACGTCGACTGCTGGTTCCAGGGCCGCCACACGCCCAGCATTCGCGAAGTGGCGGGCCATGCCCGGCGCATCTTCAACGCCGACCTCGCCTATCCCGTGATCCTGAATTCGCAGGGCCAGCTGATGGACGGCGCCCACCGCCTGGCCAAGGCCTGGCTGGAGGGCCGCAGCCACATCGCCGCTGTGCGCTTCATTGAGACGCCGGAGCCGGACTGGATCAAGACCGAGGCCGACGCCTCGTAAGCCCTGCCCTTCAGGTGGAGGGCAGCGGATAAATCTCGCAGCCTGTGGCGCCGCCGCAGTCGGTCTGGTTCACCGAGTCGACGCCGGAGCGGCGGCGGCTTTGGGCGTTCCACTCGCTGCGGGGCTTGCACACCTTCTGCATGGCGGCCCTCGACCCGGTCACCTCCACCCGACGGCAGATCATCGGATCAGGGGCCGGCTCCGGCTCGGCCTGACCCGGCACATCGACCCCTGCGACATCGGTCGGCGGCTCGGCGACCGCGGATGTGTCCTGGGCCAGGGCGGGTGTGGCGATCATGGCCCCCAGCAGCAGGGGGAGCAGGATGCGGCGCATGGGTCTGCCTCTCTGAAATCCTGCACAACAGAGTTCACCGCCGCCGCCGCCCCGGCAAGAAAAATTCCTCCGGCCGGCCCCCGCGGCGACGGTGAGCCTGTTTCCTGGGCCGCCCTGTGGTAATCCGCCGTCCACGGACGATCAGCCCCACGGACGCCCCCTTGGCCAAAACCACGCTCGACAAGGACCTGGGCAAGGTCACGCGCCTGCAGAGCGCCACCCAGGACATCTCCCGCCAGATCGCCCTGCCCGGACTCTCGGTGCTGTTCCTGGTGGGCGTCACCGTCTTCGCCACTCTGGTGGTGGCCGATGGGCCGCTGGCGGTCTACGCCATCGTCGGGGCGGTGGTGGCCGGCTACCTCGCCCTGAACATCGGCGCCAATGACGTGGCCAACAATATGGGGCCGGCCGTGGGCGGCAAGGCCCTGCCCATGGCCTGGGCCCTGGTCATCGCCGGGGTCTGCGAGGCGGCCGGCGCCATCCTGGCCGGCGGCGACGTGGTCTCCACCGTCTCCAAGGGGATCATCACCCCGCCGGCGGACCTGGCGACCATCGACTTCATCCTGGTGATGACGGCCGCCCTGTTCGCCGCGGCGGTGTGGATCAATCTGGCCACCGTGATCGGCGCGCCGGTCTCCACCACCCATTCCATCGTCGGCGCGGTGCTGGGCTCCGGCGTCGCCGCCGCGGGCTTCGGGGTGGTGGCCTGGCCGACCCTCGCCGCCATCGCCGCCAGCTGGGTGATCTCGCCGGTGCTGGGGGGCTTGGTGGCCGCGGGCCTCCTGACCCTGATCAAGTTCGCCATCCTGTTCCGCCAGGACCGGATCGCCGCGGCCCGCACCTGGGTGCCGGTGCTGATCGGCCTGATGAGCGGGGTCTTCACCCTCTATATGCTGAGCAAGGGCCTCAGCCGCATCTGGGCGCCCTCGGACCGCACGGCCCTGATCTTGGGCGCCCTCATGGCCCTGGCCGGCTGGCTGGCCGCCCGCCCCTGGATCGCCCGGCGCTCGGCCCTGATGGAGAACCGCCGCAAGGAGGTGAGCCGGCTGTTCGTCCTGCCGCTGATCTGTGCGGCGGGCCTGCTGTCCTTCGCCCACGGCGCCAATGATGTGGCCAACGCCGTCGGCCCCCTGGCGGCCATCGTCAGCGCCGCCCAGACCGGATCGGCCACCACGCAGGGGGATGTGATCCTGCCGCTCTGGGTGCTGGCCATCGGCGCGGTGGGCATCTCTCTGGGCCTGGCCCTGTTCGGCCCCCGCCTGATCCGCACGGTGGGGGAGAAGATCACCAAGATGGACGCCATGCGGGCCTATTGCGTGGCCCAGGCCGCGGCCATCACCGTGCTGGCCGCCTCCAGCCTCGGCCTGCCGGTCTCGTCCACCCACATCGCCATCGGCGGGATTTTCGGGGTCGGCCTGCTGCGCGAGCTCTTGACCAACCGCGGCATCCGCCGGCGGCCCAATGGCGGGGTGGTCGTCGAGCCGCCGCCCCTCTCGGCCGTTCCGCCGACTCCGGAACAGGCCGAGCGCCAGCGGGAGAAGACCGAGAAGCGCCGGCTGGTGCGACGGCGCCACGCCTGGGGCATCGCCGCGGCCTGGGTGATCACCGTGCCGGCCGCAGGCCTGTTGTCCGGCGGGCTCTACACCCTGCTCAGCGCCCTGATCCGCTCTTGAGGCGCCGGCCGCGGGCCTCAGCCTTGCGGATCTTCTTGCCCTTGCTCCGGGCCTGAGCGGTCGCCGCGGGGGCCGGCGCCGGGCGGGCGGCGAGCTCGGCGGCGGCGGTCCGCAGCATCTCGCCCAGGGCGGGATCCCCCAACAGGGCGATGGCGGTTTCCAGGTCCGCCCAGCGGCGCTGGCGCTGGGCCTTCTCGTCCCAGCGGTCGAGCTGGCGGGTGACCTGCAGCAGATAGAGGGTGACGGCGATGGTTTCAGTCCGCTGGCCGCGGATGCGCCGGGCCGTATAGGTCCCCAGCGGCTGGTCGCTGACCACGCCCTCGACGCCGGCCTCTTCCAGGGCTTCCTGGGCGGCGGAGTCCCAGGGGGTGCGGTCGCGCATCAGCCCGCCCTTGGGAAACAGCCATCGCCCGGTGCGCCGCGAGGTGACCATCAGGAAGAGCGGGCCGTCCTTGGTCAGGCGATAGGGCACGGCCCCGGCCTGCGGGGTCGGCGCGGTCGCGGCGTCCTCGGGCAGAGGGCCGCGCCACCAGTCTATGAAGCGCCTCAACATAGGGTCCGGTCATCAATGGCGGCGGGCGTTGTCGCAAGTCCGCCAGCCTATAATTCCCTGATTCCCTCTTCGGCTCCCCGAAAGGGTCCGCCGACGCCGCGCCCGCTAGATCCGGGCGGGCAGCACCACCTGCATGTCCTCATAGCCCTTCACGAAAATCGAATAGCTCCGCTTGGGTTCGGCCAGCACCTGGATGTCGGGGAAGCGCTTCATGATCTCCTCCCAGATGATGGTCAGCTGCAGCTCGGCCAGGCGATTGCCCACGCAGCGGTGGATGCCGAAGCCGAAGGACATGTGCTGGCGTGGCCGGGGCCGGTCGATGATGTAGGCGTCGGGATTCTCGATCACCGTGTCGTCGCGGTTGCCCGAGACGTACCACATGGCCACCTTGTCGCCCTCGCGGATGGTCTTGCCCTCCATCTCGAAGTCCTGCGTCGCCGTCCGCGCCATGTGGGCCAGCGGCGTCTGCCAGCGGATGGTCTCCGAGACCATGGAGGGGATCAGGTCCGGGTTGGCCCGCAGCCTGGCGTATTGGTCGGGATTCTGGTTCAGGGCCAGGACCGAGCCGGAGATGGTGTTCCGCGTGGTGTCGTTGCCGCCGATGATCAGCAGGGCGACATTGGCGTGGAAGTCGGCCATCGACATGTTCCGCGTCTCCTCCCCATGGGCCAGCATGGAGATGAGGTCGCCGGTGGGCTCGGCATTGACCCGTTCGTTCCACAAGCCGGTGAAGAAGCTGAAGCACTCGTTCATGGCCTGACGCAGCTCGGCCAGGTCGGCCACCGGCCCATGCCCGGGCGCCGTGGTCATGGCGTCGGACCAGAAGGTCAGCTTGCGTCGCTCCTCGAAGGGGAAGTCGAACAGGGTCGCCAAGGTCATGGTGGTCAGCTCTTTCGAGACCCTGTCCACCCAGTCGAACTCCTCGCCCACCGGAAGGCTGTCGAGGATCAGGCCGGCCCGCTCGCGGATCAGCGGCGCCATGACCGAGAGCGCCATGGGCGACAGGGCCGGGCTGACGGTCTTGCGCTGCACGTCGTGGCGCGGCGGGTCCATGGCGATGAAGTTGGAGCCGGACTCCGCGTTCGGGTCGCGGAACCCCTGGGCGGCCTTGGCCTGCAGGGTGATGCCCTTGGCCGAGGAAAACACCTGGTGGTTGGAGTCTACCGCCAGGATGTCGTTGTAGCGGGTGATCGACCAATAGGCGCCGTAGTTGCTGTCGGGCGTGTAGTGGACCGGCGACTCCTTCCGCAGCCGCTCGAAGGTCGGCCACATGGCGTCGTCACGGAACAGCGAGGCCCGCGCCGGATGCAGCTCCTCGATCGGCGTCTCATAGGCGACCTTGCGCGCCTGAGCCCGCTTGTCGCGCAGCACGTCCACATATCCATCGGCCATGACCGGTCTCCTGCCCTTGAGGTGAGCGGCGGCTCTTGCCGGCCCCGCGCCCAAACGTCTCCAACCCCCATGGAGCCCAACCAAACACCGTTCACCAAGGGAAATGTGGGGCGGCGGGCTCAGGTCACCCCAGGCCGTGGCCGCCGATGGGCCTGGTTTCGGCCAGCGTCTCCATGCCGGCGATCAGCGGTCGACCCTTGGCGATGGCGGCCTGGACCGAGGGCAGCGACAGGGAGGCGCGGTGGGCCTCAGACCCCTCCCACACCTCGGTGATCCAGAGGGTGTCGGCATCGGCTGGATCCTCAGCCACCACATAGCTCAGGCAACCAGGCATGTCAGTGAGCCCCTCCAGCAGGATCGCCGCAAGGGCCGCGCGTTCCCCGGCCTTGGCCGTCATCTTGCCGATCAGTCCGTACATCGCGACCTCCTGAGCCTGGGCGGGCGGCCCGGCGAGCGCCAACCATGGCGCGGCCACACCGCCGATGAGGACGCTCCGACGCGGCGGACCGGCTGGCTCTTGTCCCATCAGAAGCTCCTCTCCGTCAGGAGGAAAGCACGGCGCGACTTATGGCAGAAGGGCTGATCGGCCGAGATGGAAAGGCTGGACCTCCGCCCCATCACCTGAAAGGCTAAACCTCATCTGAGAGAGCGCCGGGGGGCGATCATGGTGGAGCAGACGGGATCTGCACGGCTGGAATTGTCGCGCGGCGGAAAGATCGCGCTGGGCTTCATCGGGGCCTGGTGCGCCATGCTTATCCTCCAGAACCTCACCGTGTCGGCGACGGTCATGGACATGATGCGTGGGGTCCCGTCGGACAGCGACCTGGGCATGATCAACAAGCGCTACCTGTTCTTCATCCTTGTGAAGCTCGCCCTGGTGGCCTTCGCCCTCGCCAGAGTGGTCTTCGGCCGCGAGCGCCGGGCGCTGCTGCTACTGGCCGGCGTGATCCTCTACGCCTTTCCGTTCGGGGTCTGGATCGAGAACAGGCTGTGGCCGAGCGCCGAAACCCTGCCCCCCAACTCCATCCTCTCGCTATCGGCTATTCTCTCATACGCGGCGGCCACAACCGCGGTCGTCCTCTGGCGGAGGACGGGCCGCAGAGCCGACGCCGGCGCTGACGAGGGCTCCCCGGCCTGAGGTTTAGCGATGTCTTGGAATACCGCTCACGCCGCCTGGCGCACCCGACACGATTCGAACGTGTGACCTTTGCCTTCGGAGGGCAACGCTC
>CAZERE010000056.1:0-18704 GCA_964515365.1 uncultured Phenylobacterium sp.
CTCTCCAGCTTGGTCATGTTGACGCCATTGGTCGCAAAGCCGCCCAGGGCCTTGTAGAGGGCGGCCGGCAGGTTGCGGACCCGGAACACGAAGCTGGTGATGCAGGGGCTGGTGAAGGGCGGGGCCGGCGGGTCCCGGTCGGCGGTCATCACCAGGAAGCGGGTGGTGTTGTGCCGCTCGTCCTCGATGTCGCGCATGAGGATTTCCAGGCCATAGATCTCAGCCGCCAGGGCCGGCGAGATCGCCGCCCGGGTCCGGTCCGGAGTCTGGGCCAGCATCCGCGCCGCGCCGGCGGTGTCGCCCACGGTTTCCGCCTTGAGGCCCAGGCGCTTGACCGTCCTGCGGCACTGGCTGATGGCGATGGCCATGGACTGGACGGTGGTGACCTCCTCCAGCTTCACGCCGGGATTGACCATCAGCTGGAAGCGGATCGGCTTGAACTTCTCGCCGATGATCTTCAGGCCGGAATTGGGCAGCAGGTGGTGCACGTCGGCCACCCGGCCGGCGATGGAATTCTCCACTGGGATCATGCCGAGCTGGCAGTCGCCGGTCTTGATGGCCTCGAAGGCCTCGTCGAAGGTCGGATGGGGGACGGGCTCGTAGTCGGGGAAGTAGGCGGCGCAGGCCTCATGGCTGTTGGCGCCCAGCTCGCCCTGAAAGGCGATACGTCCCTGGCTCATCGAAGTCCCTCGGTCATGGCCCGGGCGTGGGCCCGGGCGCGTTCCAGATCGGCGGGGTTGTCCACCGAGATCGGCGCGGAGTCGATCACCGCAGCCCAGATGCTCATACCCATCTCCAGGGCGCGCAGCTGTTCCAGCCGCTCGCGCTGTTCGAGGGGCGAGGGCGGGGCGGCGGTGAAGCGGGCCAGGGCCTCGCGCCGATAGCCATAGACGCCATGGTGCAGCCAGACCGGCCCGTCGCCATAGAGGATCGAGCGGGTGAAATAGAGGGCGCGCCCCGAGCGGCCGTCCGGCGCCATGGCCAGCACCGCCTTGGGAATGTCGGGGTTCGAGCGCTCGGCGACATCGCTGTCGGCCACCACGATGGTCGAAATGTCGCAGGAAGGCTCCCGGGCCAGCAGATCGGCGCACGCCTGCACCACGCCAGGGGCCACGAAGGGGATGTCGCCCTGCAGATTGATCACCACGTCGTGGCGGCCCTGCGGGTCCAGGACCTCCAGGGCGCGCAGGATACGGTCCGATCCCGAGGGCAGGTCCGGGTCGGTCAGCACCGCACGACCGCCGGCGGCTTCCACGGCTTCAACGATCTCCGGATCGCCGGCCGCCACGGCCACCGGACCGACATCGGCCGCCTGCGCCTGACGCAGAACCCGCACGATCATCGGCACGCCTTCGATGTCGGCCAGGGGCTTTCCCGGGAGGCGGGTGGCGGCCATGCGGGCGGGAATGAGGATGATTGGCGTCATGTTTCGGATGAAGACTGTGCGCGGCAGCGCTTGACGCTCCCAGCGACGAACTGGCCGGTTGCACGAGCGCCGGTAGCGTGTAAGAGACGCGGGCGCAATAAGGGGCGGGAGATTCCCGCGCGTCTGCCGGTTTCGATGACCGGCCTCAAAGAGGGCCGAATCCAAGACTATGAGCGACCTTACGTTCAACAAGGTCGCCGGCGCAGTGCTGGCGACAGGCTTGGCCATTGTTGGCCTGCGTGAAGCCTCCGCCATCGTGTTTGCGCCGCATGCGCCCGAGACCGCCGGCTACGCCATCGACATTCCTGAAGTCGCCGCCGGCGGCGCGCCCCCTGAGGCGCCCATCGACTGGGGCACGGTGCTGCCGACCGCCGACGTGGCGGCAGGCGAGGCCAGCTTCGCCAAGTGCGTGAGCTGCCACACCATCGCCCAGGGCGGCGCCAACGGCACCGGCCCGAACCTGTTCGGCGTGGTCGGCGCCCATCCGGCCGTCCATCCCGGCTTCTCCTATTCGTCCGCCATGGTCGACCATGGCGCCGAAGCGCCGGTCTGGACGCATGAAGAGCTCGGCCACTTCCTGGAAGCGCCGCAGCGCTACATCCCCGGCACCAAGATGACCTTCGTCGGCCTGAAGCGCCGCGAAGAGCTGATCAATGTGGTCGCCTATCTGCATTCCATGGGCGGCTCCATCCCCTTCCCGGCTCCGAACCCGGTCGAAGAGCCCGCCGCCGACGAAGCCGCGCCCGCCGAGGGCGAAGAGGCTGCGCCGGCCGAGGGCGAGGCCGAAGCCGGCGCCGAGGCGCCTGCGGCCGAGACCGAGGCGCCCGCCCCGGCCAACTAGGCCCAAGGCGCGCACCGACGAACGATCAGGCCCGGCCCCAGCGCCGGGCTTTTTCGTGTCTGGCGGTCTGGAGCCCTGGGGTCGAGTTCAGGGGCGGCGATAGCTGGTGGGTTCGCCCGAGCCCGCCGCCTCGATCCGCGCGATGGCGGTGTTCAGCGGTTCGATCGCCACGGCCATGTGGTGGGCGTTGGCGTGGATCATCTGGTCGGCGTCCAGCATCATGGCCACATGGCCCCGCCAGAAGACCAGGTCCCCGCGGCGAAGCGCCTGGGGATCGGCGTTCTGGGTGAAGCGCGCCTCCTGCATGTCGGTGTCCCGCGGACAGGCCCGGCCGCAGGCCAGCATCGCCTGCAGGATGAGGCCCGAACAGTCGATGCCGAGGCTCTCGCGACCGCCCCAGAGATAGGGCGTCTCCAGATGGCGCTCGGCGACCGCGGCCGGATCGCTGGCGAAGTCGAAGCCGGCCGGGGCGAGGTGGCCCTCGACGAACCAGGCGCCGCCGGCGTCGCGGATAAAGCGCCCTTCCCGCTCGACTTCGCTGACCAGGGCGTTGAGGCTGAAGGGCCCCCGCGCCGGCGCCTTGATGCTGGGCGCTTCGAAGGCGTAGGTGCGCAGGGCGCTGACCCGGTGGGTGACCAGCGACGGCGCCCCGAGGGTCTCCTGCGCCACAAAGCCCACATAGCCGTCCCGCCGGGCCTGGCCCCAGGCGAAGCCGTCGACCTCGTCCAGGACGTCGAAGATCTCGCCAAACAGCAGCTGGTCGGCCTGCTCGGCCCCGGCCGAAGGCGCGGTGCGGATGGCGCTGGCCGCCGTCCGACAGGCGTAGGGCCTGGGCTCTGCATACCGTCCGGCCGCCACCAGACCTTCGAGATCGCGTGCGGCCAGATCGGGGCGCGCCAGGGTCAGGCGAGGATCGCGGCTCACCCGTAGCGGTCCTGCAGCAGGCGGAAGAGGGCGCGGATGGCCATGACCTCGCCGCCGGCCGGCACGCCGGGGCGTCCCTTGGGGTTCCAGGCGAAAATGTCCAGGTGGACCCAGGCGCCCTCCGGCGCGAACCGCTGCAGGAAGAGGCCCGCCGTCACCGCGCCGGCCTGGGCCCAGGCGTCGGGGTCGTTCTTCAGATCGGCCACGTCGCTGTCCAGGGCCTCGGCATAGCCCTTCCAGAGCGGCAGGCGCCACAGGGGGTCCTCCACCGCCTCGGACGCCGTCATGATCGCCGTGGCCAGGGCCTCGTCATCGGTCATGAAGGGGGGGAGCTGCGGACCCAGCGCCACCCGCGCCGCCCCGGTCAGGGTGGCGAGGTCGATGGTCAGGTCCGGCGAGAGCTCGGCGGCGCGGGTCAGGGCGTCGGCGAGGATCAGGCGGCCCTCGGCGTCGGTGTTGCCCACCTCGATGGTCAGGCCCTTGCGGGAATCGATGACGTCGCCCGGCCGCATGGCGTCGCCGGAAATGGCGTTCTCCACCGCCGGCGTAAGGACCAGAAGCCGCACCGGCAGGCGCGCGGCCATGACCATCCGGGCCAGGGCCAGGGCGTGGGCGGCGCCGCCCATGTCCTTCTTCATCAGCCGCATGCCGGCCGAGGGCTTGATGTCGAGGCCGCCGGTGTCGAACACCACGCCCTTGCCGATGATCGCCACCAGGGGATGGCCTTCCTGGCCCCAGGCCAGCTCGATCATCCGCGGTTCACGGCCGGCCGCGGCGGCGCGGCCGACGGCGTGGACGGCGGGATAGTTGGCCTCCAGCAGGCCCTCGCCGGTGACCACGGTGATGGTCGCCCCATACTGCTCGGCGATCTCCCGGGCGATGGTCTCGATCTGCAGCGGCCCCATGTCGTTGGGCGGCGTATTGATCATGTCGCGGGCCAGGGCGCAGGCATGGGCCATGGCGCGCACGGCGGCCACATCGGCGCCCTTGGCCACAAGGCGCGGACGCTCGTCGGGCTTCTTCTTGTAGCGGTCGAAGCGATAGCTCCCCAGGGCGAAGGCCAGGGCCGCCTCGTCAGAGGTGATGTCCTCCGGGCCAGCGGCGATCTGATAGGTTCCCTGGGGCAGCTTGGCGGCGAGCGCCCGCACCCCGGAGGCCCGCGCCTGGCCCAGGCCGAACAGCACCTGTTCGAGGCCGCCCTCGGCGTCGGGGACCAGCAGGACCTGGCCAGCCTTGCCCTTGAAGGCCTGCGCGGCCGCCAGGCCGCGACCCTGCGGCCCGAGTTCGGCCACGGCGGCCTCCGCATCGGCTTCCCGCAGCAGGCGGACGGGGACGATGACGCCCTCGGCGGCGTCCAGGATCACGTCGGACATGGCGGCTGGTCCTTCGGCTTATGCTTAACGCTTCCTTTAAGGCGACCGGTCCAGTCTGGCCGGAACCTACGGAGGCTACCCTTGGTCATGTGTCGCATGTCGGCCCTCGCCGCAACCGCCCTCGCGCTGAGCCTGGCTTCGGCCCTGCCCGCCCAGGCGTTCGGATTCAAGGCCAAGGCTGAAGACCCCGCGCCTGCGGAAACGCCGGCTCAGCCCAGCGCGCCCCAGAAGGCCAGCGCCGAGGAGCGCGCCCTGTCGGCGCGCCTCGATCCTCTGGCCCAGGCGGCCTTCTGGGCCCGGGAAGTCAATCTCGACGCCACCGACCTCGAGGCCGGGATCGGCCTGGCCCGCGCCCTGCGCAACATGGGCAAGCCCGATGACGCCGCCGCCGCCGCCGAGCGGCTGGCCGTCCTGGCGCCCGACAATGTCGAAGTCATGCTGGAGCTGGCCCGGGCCCATCTGGCCCGCGGCCAGGGCTTCTACGCCGTCGAGCCGGGCCGCAAGGCCCAGAGCCTGGCGCCGGGCGACTGGCGCGCGCCCTTCCTGCTGGCCATGGCCTATGAGCAGGCGCAGCGCGACGCCGAGGCCCTGGCGGCCCATCGCCGGGCGGTGCAGCTCGCCCCCGACAATCCCTCGGTCTTGTCCAACCTCGCCATGTTCCAGGCCGCCCGGGGCCACACCGCCGAAGCCGAAGCGCTCCTGCGCCACGCCGCGACCCTGCCCGGCGCCACGGCCGTCGCCCGCCAGAACCTCGCCCTGATCCTGGGGCTCCAGGGCCGGCTGGCCGAGGCCGAGGCCCTGGCGCGCCAGGACCTGCCGCCGCAGCTGGTGGACAACAACCTGGCCTATCTGCGGGCGGCGGCGGCGCCGGGCGCCACGGGCGGCGCGGGTCGGTCGTGGAGTTCCGTGGGTTCGGCCCAGTAGGGTCAGGCGGGGCCGTTGGCGGCCATCATGTCCATGACCCGCAGGATCGCCGGCCCCAGGATCACCAGGAACAGCACCGGCAGGAAGAATACGATCATCGGCACGGTCAGCTTGGCCGGCAGCTGGGCGGCCTTCTTTTCCGCCGTGGCCAGGCGCAGGTCGCGGTTCTCCTTGGCCATCACCCGCAGCGCCGTGCCGAGCGGCGTGCCGTAGCGCTCGGCCTGGATCATGGCCGTGGTGACCGACTTGATACCCGGATGGTTGGTTCGCCTGGCCAGGCCTTCATAGGCCTGCCGCCGCTCCGGCAGATAGGAGAGCTCGGCGGTCAGCAGGGTCATTTCCTCGGCCAGTTCGATGGAGGAGCCGCCGATCTCCTGGCTGACCTTCTGGATGGCCGCCTCGATGGACATGCCCGATTCCACGCAGATCAGCAGCAGGTCCAGGGCGTCGGGGAAGGCGCTGACGATGGATTCCCGGCGCTTCTGGGCGATGTTGCTGATGTAGATGTTGGGCGCGTAATAGCCCAGGGTGAGGCCGGCCACGGTGGCGGCGAAGCGCGTCATCGAGGTCAGGCCGAAGTCGTTGACCACGAAGAGATAGAAGCCGACGCCCGCGGCGATGACGAAGGGCGACACGAAGCGGAAGAAGTAGAAGGTGCTGACCGGGCGCGGCCCGCGGAAGCCGGCCTGAGCCAGTTTCTCGACCACCTGGGGATCTTCCAGCAGGCGCGACAGCTGAAGCCGTTCGACCACCTTCTTGTAGAGCCCCTCGTCAGTCTGGCGCAGGGAGCCGCCCTTGGCGGCCACCAGGGCCTCGCGGGACTTGCGCCGCAGTTCCTCGCGCCGGCTGGAGACGGATTTGAGCCGCGCCTCAAGATTGCTGCGGTTCATCAGGGGCCGGGCAATGGTCACGATCGTGGCGAAGGTCACCACGGCCACGAAGACGGCCAGCAGGTTGTTGGGGTCTGTGAAGGCGCCAAGATTCATCGCCGCGGCCCTAGATCTTCATCCGGATCATGCGGCGCATCACCCAGATCCCCATGCCCATCAGCAGGGCGCCGCCCAGCAGGATGATCCTTCCGCGGACGTCGGTGAACAGGGGCGCCATGTATTCCGGGGCCATCAGGGTGATCATGATCACTACCGCTGGCGGCAGGGAGCCGATGATGAAGGCCGAGGCGACAGCTTCGCCGGACAGGGCCTTGATCTTCTCGCGCATCAGCTTGCGGGCGCGGATGACGGTGGAGAGATTGCCCAGGGCTTCGGCCAGATTGCCGCCGGTCTTCTGCTGGATCGCCAGGACGATGCCGAAGAAGCGCACCTCCTGGGCCGGCATGCGCTCGTACATGCGGTCGATCGCCTGGTCGATCGAGACGCCCATGCCGGTGTTCTCGGTCATGGACTTGAATTCGCTGGCCAGGGGCTCGGGCGCCTCGGCGCCGATGATCCGCAGGCTGTCGTTCACCGGCAGACCCGACTTGATGCCGCGAACGATGATGTCCATGGCGTCGGGAAAGGCCCCGACGAACTTCTTGATCCGCCGGGCGGCCATCATGGCGACGATCCAGCGGGGCAGGCCGAGGCCGGCGGCGAACGCCAGGCCCAGGGCGACATAGGAGGCCTGACCCGCCATCAGGACCAGAAGGAAGACCGAGACCCCGAGCCCGGCGCTGATCAGCCAGAAGGTGCGGACATTGATGCTCAGGCCGGCCTGCTGAAGACGGGCGCCGATGGAGAGCGAGGCCTTGCGCTGCTGGCGGTCCTGTTCCTTGAGGCTCTGCAGGATCTGCTTGCGCCGCTGGTCCTGGCTTGAGCCGCTGGCGCGGCGGGTCTTGGCGTCGCGGGGCTCACGCCCCAGGATCGCCTGGGTCCGTTTGGCCGTCCGCGCCTGGCCCGGCGACTGGCCGGCCAGGGCGAAGCCGAAGCCCGCCACGACGATGAAGCCGAGCACGGCGGCCAGGATGGTGAGCAGGTTGGCGCTCATTCGGCGGCGTCCAGGGCTTCGGCCAGTTCGCGCTCCAGGCCGTAATAGCGGGCGCGGTCCCAGAACCTTGGACGGGCGATGCCCGTGGAGCGGTGACGCCCCACGACCCGGCCCTCGGCGTCCTCGCCGGTGATCTCATAGAGCATGAGGTCCTGGGTGATGATCACGTCGCCCTCCAGCCCCACCACCTCGGTCACATGGGTGATGCGCCGCGAGCCATCCCGCAGGCGGGCGGCCTGGATGATCACGTCGATGGAGCCGACGATCATTTCGCGGATGGTCTTCGAGGGCAGGCCGTAGCCGCCCATGGTGATCATGGATTCCAGACGACTGACCGCCTCGCGCGGGCTGTTGGCGTGCAGGGTGCCCATGGAGCCGTCGTGGCCGGTGTTCATGGCCTGCAGGAGGTCGAAGGCCTCAGGCCCGCGGACCTCGCCGACGATGATCCGTTCAGGCCGCATCCGCAGGCAGTTCTTCACCAGGTCGCGCATGGTGATCTGGCCCTGGCCCTCGAGGTTGGGTGGCCGGGTCTCCAGGCGCACCACATGGGGCTGCTGCAGCTGCAGCTCGGCGGCGTCCTCGCAGGTGACGACCCGCTCGGTGGGGTCGATGAAGGCCGTCAGCGTGTTGAGCAGGGTCGTCTTGCCCGAGCCCGTGCCGCCGGAAATCAGGATGTTGCAGCGGCAGGCGCCGATGACGCCCAGGACCCGGGCGCCTTCCGGCGTGATGGAGTCGTAGTCCACCAGGTCCTTCATGGTCAGCTTGTCCTTCCGGAATTTCCGGATGGTGAGCGTGGGACCATCGAGGGCCAGGGGCGGGGCGATCACATTGACCCGGCTGCCGTCGGGCAGGCGGGCGTCGCAGATCGGCGAGCTTTCATCGACCCGCCGGCCGACCTGGCTGACGATCCGCTGGCAGATGTTCATCAGCTGGGCGTTGTCGCGGAACCGCACATTGGTCAGCTGGACCTTGCCGCCGACCTCGATGAACACCCGGCTGGCGCCATTGACCATGATGTCGGCGATGTCGTCCCGGGCCAGCAGGGGCTCGAGCGGGCCATAGCCGAGGACATCATTGATGATGTCCTGGACCAGGGTCTCCTGCTCGGAGATCGACATGGAGACGTTCTTGATCGCCACCAGCTCGGCGACGATGTCGCGGATCTCCTCGGCCGCCGCCGTGGCGTCCAACTGGGCCAGCTGGGCCAGATCGATGGTGTTGATCAGGGCGTTGAAGATGGTCGTCTTGGTGGCGTGGTAATAGTCCGACTGCTCACGCACCACCTGGGTGGCGGGCGCCGGACCCTGCGCCGCGCGCAGCTGCTCGAAGCCGCTGGTGGCCTTGGGGCCGGCCTCCGCCTTGGGGCGAGCCGGCGACGACGACGCGGCCGGCGGTTCGCTGCGCTGGGGCCGGGTGGCGATGGGTGCGGCCGACTTGGCCGGCGGCGGCGCGGCCGAGCCGGCCGGCGCGGGCGCCTTGGGCTGGGGCGCCCTTTGCGGCGCGGGGGCTTCGGCCTCGGCGGAACGCTTCCCGAACATGGCTATTTCCGCCGGAACAGGCTGGCCAGAAGCGAAGACTTCTGCGGCGCCGGGGCTTCGCGGCGGCTGATCTGCTGGGCGAGTTCGGCCAAGGCCTCGGTGGTCTTGCCCCGCGGCGCGACCTCGGACAGCATCTGGCCGTTATTGGCCGCCTGGCCAAACAGCTTGGGCTCGAAGGGCAGCACCAGGGCCGGAACCAGGTCCAGGGCCTCGCCGAAGTCCTTGACCGGGATTTCCGGACGGCCGGGCACGCCCACCTGGTTGAGGATGAGGCGCGGGGCCGCGTCATTGGGCCTGGCCCGGCGAACCAGGTCCACCAGGTTCTTGGCGTTGCGCAGGGAGGCCAGGTCCGGGGTCGCGACGATCACCAGGTCGTCCGACGACAGCAGGATCCGACGCTTCCAGGCGGTCCACACATGGGGCAGGTCGAGAACCACGAAGGGCGCCGCGCCGCGGATCTTCTGGGTCACCTCCTCGAAGGCGTCGGCCGAGATCTCATAGTCCTGGTCCAGCGAGGCCGGGGCGGCGAACAGGCTGAGCCGGTCGGTGCAGCGGGCCATCATCCGGTCCATCAGGACGGGGTCGAGGCGGTCGGGCTCGCCCAGGGCGTCGGCTACCCCCTGCAGCGGGTCCTGGTTGAAGTCGAGGCCCGCGGTGCCGAACGGCAGGTCGAGATCGACCAGCACGGCGTTGGCCGCCAGCCGCTCGGTGATGGCGTGGGCGATGTTGTGGGCCAGGGTCGAGGCGCCGACGCCGCCCTTGGCGCCGCAGAAGGCGATCTGCCGTCCCACGAAGGGCGCGCTGGGGTCAGCATAGAGCCCGGCGATCGACCGCACGAACTGCAACGGCTTCATCGGCGGGACGAGGTATTCGCTTACCCCCCTGCGCATGAGCTCGCGGTAGAGGGAGATGTCGTTGGCCGCCCCGATCACCACCACCTTGGAGCCGGGGTCGCAGACCTCGGCCAGCTTGTCGAGATGCGCCAGCAACTGGGCGCCGCCCTCGCAGCATTCCACCACCAGCAGGGGCGGGGTCGGCTGGTTCTGATAGGCGGTGACGGCCGCAGCCAGGCCGCCCTCGCGCACGGTGACCGTGGCCCGCTCCATGCGGCGGTCCTTGGCGGCGTGTTCAATCAGCTCGGCGGTGCGGTCGCGCTCGGTGAAGGCGTGGATGGTGATCCGCGGCACGGGCGTGTCGCCGAAGGCGGCCTCCGCCGAGGCCATCATCTCGTGGACGGGATTGTCGGTGGCCGGCGCAACCGGCGCTGGCCGGCGGCCCTGGGCGGGGGAGTCGATCCGCAGGGGATCGGCGGCCACGGCCGCCGCCGGCGGGGGTTCGAGATCGGCGAACGGGTCGTGACGGGGCGTCGACAACGCGGCCGGCGCGCCCCAGGCGTCGTCGCCCGGCGCGCCGAAGTCGTCGTCGGCGTCGAACTGGAGGTCGAAAGGGTCTGGTCCGGAACTCGCGCGCATCAGGCCCCTACCTCACGACCTGGGAGACGAGGCCGGTGGACCGGTCGTCGGTTTCGGTCGCGGTGATCTCGCCCTCACGGTACTTGGCCAGCACCTCGGCGCGGCGGGCGGCGTCCGGGGCGTCCATCGCCCGCGGCCCGGCCAGGTCGGCGGGATTGGCGATCTGGGCGGCCAGGTTGGCGGTCACCGCGCAGCCGAAGTTGGCCGAGACCCGGTTGTTCCAGCTGCTGCTGAGATTGTCCCAGCTCTCGCCGCAGTCGGGAATCTGCGCCTCATAGCGGAGATAGCCCACAATCATCGGCGGCCGGTCGGCGCCCGGCGCGTCATAGCCGACGACCTGGATGGCCGCAGGCGGCGCCCCTTGGGAGATGAGAAAGGCGCGCACGCTTTCGCCCATGCGATAGGCCGCCGCGGAGTCCACGCCGCTGGTCGGGGCCTGGATGCGGAGCGCGCCGCCATCGACGGCGCGCCAGCCGGCGACGAGGCCCGAAAGCGCATCGGCCTGGGGTCCGGAGATTCCCTGCGCATGGATCGCCAGCAGGACCTCTTCGGGGCGGGGGGTCACCTGGGCGCGATACTGATCCAGCGGGGTGGCGGGCTTGGCCACCGCCCCCTCGCGGGGGGGCGCCGAGGCGCAGGCCGCAAGACCGGCGGCCAGGGCCAGGGGCATGAAACGACGCAGGGTGCGGGTCATGGCGGCGCTCACTCGATCACATAGCCATAGGGGCCCTGGTAGGCCGGCGCGCCTGGAGGCTGCGGCTTGGCCTTGTAGGCGCGGTTGAGACGCCCCAGGAGGATGGTTTCCGGATCCGACGCGATCCGCAGGCCGTCGGCCGGGGTCTGCAAGCTATCCGGCGAGGTCGGTTGGACGAGGTAGGGGGTGACGATGATCACCAGTTCGGTCTCGCCCTGCAGATAGTCCCGCGACCGGAACAGCGTGCCCAGCACCGGCAGGTTGGTCATGCCCGGCAGGGAGTCCACCGCCTGCTTGGTCTGTTCCCGCAACAGGCCGGCGATCATCATGGCGCCGCCCGACGGCAGCTCCACCATGGTCTCGGCCCGGCGCACGCTGAGCGCCGGGATGACCAGGGCGGGCGCGTTCGCCCCGTTGCTGACCGTGAAGGACCCCTCATTGGTGAGTTCGGAGACCTCGGTGGAGATCTTCAGGGAGATCCGCCCCCCCGACAGGACCACCGGGGTGAAGCCCAGGCCGACGCCGAAGGGCTTGAACTCGATCGAGATGCGGCCGGTGTCGTCCTGGCCCACGGGCACCGGGAACTCGCCGCCGGCCAGGAACTTGGCCGCCTCGCCCGACACCGCCGTCAGGTTGGGCTCGGCCAGGGTGCGGACCAGGCCCACCCGCTCGAAGGCCTCGATCATGGCCTCGGCCTGGTTCAAGCCGGGATCGCCGGCCAGGCCTTCCTTGATGGTCGCCGTGTCGGAGTTGCCGCCGTTGCGCACGACGATGTCGCAGAGCTTGGTGGGGTCTGTGACCCAGCCGCAGGGCTCCTGCATGATCGGCTGTTTGGTGGTGTCGAGGTTGTAGCCCCCGGTGAGACCGCCGATCAGGCCGCCGTTCACCGCAAAGGAGGCGGCGTTGTTGAACATGTACTGGGGTTCGCCCAGCTGGTTCAGGACGGCATTGGTGTTGAAGCCGAGCTGCTTGATGACGGTGCGCTGGACTTCGACGATGCGCACCTTGAGCATCACCTGGTCCTTGCCGGCGATGGACAGCATGTTGAGCACCTGATCGGGCTCGGCCACCGCCGCGCGGGCGATCTGCAGGGCCTTGTCGGCGTCCGACAGGCTCATCACCTCGCCCGACAGGATCAGGCTGTCATTCATGGCGTCGACCCGCACCCGCGCGCCGGGCAGCAGGCGGTTGATGGTCTGGGCCACCGCGCCGGTGTCCTGATCGACCCGGATGTCGAGGGACAGGATCCGTCGGCCCGCGCCGTCGAAGAAGACCGCGTCGGTCTGACCGGCCGCCACGCCGAGCACATAGATCCGCCGGGGCGAGCGCAGCACCGCGTCGGCCACCTCGGGATTGGTCACCAGTACGTCGCGGGCGTCCACCGGCAGCTCGATGATCGCCGACTTGCCCCGCGGCAGGGTCAGGGCCTGGGTGGCGCCGCCGCCGGCCAGATCGACCCGGATGGTCGAGCCTTGGCTGGCGAAATTCGGGGCCGGGCCTGCCAGGTCCTGGGCGCTGGTCGGCGCCGCCGCGAGCAGGCTGAGGCCCAGGGCGGCCGCCATCAGGGGGGAAAGGCGCCTCATTGGACGGAAACCTCGGTCATTTCGCCGTCGCGATAGATGCGCACGGTCTGGCTCTCGGCCTCGGCCATGCCCCCGCGGCCCACGGGTCCGCCGATGTCGGTATAGGCGCGCAGGGCCAGGATCATCTCGCCGGCCGCCTTGCCCCGCACCAGCACCTCGGCGTCGGCGGCGGGCGCCTCCAGGGTGGCGACGGCGCCGATCATGGTGTTGGAATCTTCGGCCGGCTCCGTGGCCTGATCGATGGCCAGGACCCGCAGATTGCGCATCAGGGTTTCGGTGATCACCGCGCCCTCGGAGTCCTCACGGCTCTGCAGCACGTCGACCCGGTCGCCGGGCAGGATGAAGCCGCCCCCGGCGGTTTCGGCCGAGACCGGCACCGAGACGGCTCGCATGCCGGGACCGAGGACGACGGACATGTAGCCGCCCTCCCCGCCGCGGATGACCTTGCGGGTGGTGACGGGCTCGCCGGCGGCGATGGCTTCGCGGACGATCGCGCCTTCGAAGGCCTGGATCGGATTGTCGCCCATGAGGGTGGCGGCGGCCTGGCCGGCCTTTTCGGCCACCTTCTCGGCGCCGTCCTTGGGCGGGATGGCGGTCTTGCCGTCGGTGACAAAGGCGGGGTTGAGCGCCTCCACCGGCCAGGCCTGCCAGCCGAGCATGGTCGAGGTGATGCGGGTTCCGACGGCGAGGTCCTCCTTGGCCACCAGAACCTGGGCCATGGGGCGGGCCTCCGCCGGAGCGGCGACCTGGGACGGCTCGCCGGAGCTCATCATCCCGCGCACAATGAAGGCCAGCAGGATGGCGGCTACGGCGGCGGCGGCCAGAATGGCGATGCGGACGGCGCCCATGAAATTCCCAATACGCTCCCGCTGACGGGGATGGGGCGGCGCGCCGGTTCCGGCGGCCAGCCGCGACTCAAAATCATTCTGCGGCCTTCTGGCGGCGTGATCCTTGTCGGGCGCCCATGGTTAACAGCGGCTAAAGGTCAGGCTCCGGCCAGCCTGACCATCAGGGCGCTGGCGGGAAAGGCGGCGAGACCGCCGATGCAGATGGCCAGGCCATAGGGAACGTTCTCCCCCGGCTCGGCCAGGCGGCTGAGCCAGGACGGCCCTGCCGACACATAGGGACGCAGCAGCATAGAGCGCATGGCCAGAAGCAGGACAGCCAGGGCTCCGCCGGCCAGGGCCGTGGCCAGCAGGAAGGTGGCGCTGGCCGGCCAACCGAGCCACAGGGCCGTGGCGGCGAACACCTTGGCGTCGCCGCCGCCGATCCAGCCCAGGGCGAAGAGCGCCATGCCGACCACCAGGGCCGCAACGCCGATCCCCACATGCAGACCGAGGCTCGACCAGGGCAGGCCCAGAGCCAGGGCGGCGGGGAAGAAGCCGACGATCAGGGCCAGGGAAATCCAGTTGGGGATCGTGTAGGTCGTCACGTCCTTCAGCGCGGCGACGATCAGCAGGGCTGGGCAGAGGAACAGCAGGGCGGCCTGCAGCAGGGCGATCATGGGCGAAGCTCTTTGGACGGGCCGAAGGGATTGACCCCAGACTGCGCCTGCGCCGGTGAACGCTTGGTTTCCCGCACATGAAGAAAGGGCCGCGGCGTTTCCGCCGCGGCCCTCCTCGAAGTGCTTTTTGCGGTGCTGCCGCGAGCGCCCTAGAGGGCGTCGTCGAGCTCACCGGCGATGCCCGTGAACGTGTTGTTCAGGCTGCCCGACAGGGTGTTCAGCGCGGTGATCAGCACGACGGCGATCAGGGCGGCGATCAGGCCATACTCGATGGCGGTGGCGCCGGACTCATCTTTCAGGAAGCGCGTGACGAACTTGGACATTGCTCGATCTCCTATGTTGGCGAGCAGATTGATCGGGGATCAGGCCTAGGTGGTCTGCTCGCCCCGAATTGCAGGGTCACAATGCCGCGGCTGGCTTAATGCCGAGTAAATCAGAGAGTATTCGACTCAAATTTGTTTTGGTTTACTTGCGTTTACTATTATCTTTCATTAACCACGAAGGCGAAATCGGGCGGATTCAGCCGGCTTCCCTTTATGATTCACGCACGCGCGCGAGTCCGGGCGGATTCAGCCTTTGTTGACCATTCGGATCGACTCTGACGCCTCAAGTCCCGACGCCAGCTGTCCACCGGAACCGCCATGCTTCGCCTCGCCGTCTGCGCCTTCGCCGGCCTCCTGATCGCCGCCCCCGCGGCGGCGGCGCCCCTGTCGGTCTATCTCGACCAGGGGTCGAAGGTCCGCCTGCCCGGCGCCGCGCGCAATGTGGTGGTGGCCAATCCGCGGGTGGCCGACGTCAACCTGCTGGGGGCCCACGACCTGGTAGTGATCGGCAAGGGCTATGGCGTCACCAATGTCGTCGTCACCGACGCGCAGGGCCGCACCCTGTTCGACCGCGACATCGTGGTCAGCGCCCGCAATGACGGCCAGGTCTCGTACTTCCGCGGCGGGGAGACCCGCACCTTCTCCTGCGCCCCGCTCTGCGAACCGATCGGCGGCGACAGCCGTCGGACACAGGTTCCCTGAGGGCTTAAGCATCGCTTAGGCCAATGGGGTCTAGGGTCCGCGCAAACCGGATGGACCCGCAGAATGCCGCGCGCCGCCCATAACCTGATCCACGCCCTGCGCACCTTCCTCCGCGCCCGACAGGGTGCGACCGCGGTGGAGTTCGCCTTCATCGCCGGACCCCTGCTGATGCTGATCTTCGGCATCCTGGAGTTGGCCCTGGTGTTCATGGCCTCGACGGCCCTGGAGTCAGCGACCACCAGCGCGGCCCGGGCGATCCGCACCGGCGAGTTGCAGACAAGCGGGGGCACCAAGGAGAGCTTCGCCGAAGCCGTCTGTGACCGCATGAGCTGGCTTGGCCCAACCTGCGGCGGCAATCTCTATGTGGACGTGCGGACCTATGACGACTTCACCAGCCTGAAGGACGATCCGGCCGAGGGCGGAAGCACCTTCGACGAAACCAACACCTGCTGGTCGCCGGGCGGCCCGGCGGACATCGTGCTGGTCCGCACCTATTACAGCTGGCGGATCTTCACGCCGCTGATCAGCAACGCCCTGGTCAATTCCGGGACGGACAAGCGCCTGCTGACCGCCGTCGACGCCTTCCGCAACGAGCCCTACAGCGATCAGGCGCCGAGCGGGGCGGGGTGCTGACCATGAAGACGATCACCCGCCTGATCCGTTTCGTCCGCGACCGCCGGGGTGTCGCCGCCGTGGAGTTTGCGCTCATCGCGCCAGTGCTGATCCTGCTCTATATGGGTCTGGCCGAGGTCACCATGGCGCTGATGGCCGATCGCCGCGCCAGTCACGCCACGGCCGTGGTCGCCGACCTGGTGGCCCAGGACACCCTGACCACCCGCAGCGAGCTGAACGACCTGTTCTCGATCGCCGAGGAGATTCTCTCCCCCTTCTCCCCTGCCGGCATGAAGATCCGCACCACGGCGATCCGGGCCGACGCCAATGGCGTGCCCAAGGTCGTGTGGAGCCACGGCAAAGGCATGGCCGCCTATGGCAAGGGCTCGAGCGTCACGGGCCTGCCCGCAAATCTGATGGCCGCCTATGACACGCTGATCATGAGCGAGATGACCTACAGCTATGACTCGCCCATCAAGTACGCCTTACCCAACGCTCTGAATTTCAAAGAAAAATACTATCTCCGCCCGCGCAAGCTGGAGATGGTCAACTGCACCGACTGCTGATCCTAGGGCAGGTCGTCCGCCAGGGCGTCGAGCAGCGGCGGCCTGTTCAAGCGGCGCTCATCCAGGGTCGCCGCCGGGCGTAGGCCCATCAGGCTGTTGGTCAGAAAGACTGCCTCGGCCCGGCCCAGGGCCGCAGGTCCAGCCCGCACCTCACGCGCCGCCACCCCCAGGGCCGCCGCCCGGTCCATCACCGCCGTCCGGGCCAGGCCATCGAGGACGCCGCAGTCCAGGGCCGGGGTGAAGAGCTCGCCATCCTCCACCCAGAAGATATTGGCGGCCGCGGCGCAGGCCACCTCGCCATCGGTGTTGAGCATCACCGCCTCGTCCGCGCCGGCCACCTGCGCCTCGCGCCGGGCCAGAACATTGTCGAGATAGGCCAGGGTCTTGTGCCGCGAGGCCGGTGATCCTGCATTACGCCGAACACTGACGGTCGTCAGCCGCAGGGGCGTCGTCGGCCGCGGCGCAGGCGCGAGGCTCGCCAGCAGGCGAGGCGCGAGGATGGCCGGCCGGTCCAGGCCTCGTCCGCCGGACCCCGCCGTCCAGGTCAGCCGCAGGGCGGCCCGCGGCGGGGCGTCCGCCGTCAGGACCTGCCGCGCGGCGGCCCAGGCCTCGTCCTCGGCGGGCTCGGGCAGGCTCAGCGCGACGCATCCGCGGCGCAGCCTGGCCATGTGCGCGGCCCACCAGACCGGCGCGCCGTCGATCACCAGCAGGGTCTCGAACAGGCCGTCGCCCAGCAGCAGGCCACGATCGTCCAGGGGCAGGGTCATGCTGCGCCTCGCGGGTCAGCGGAAAGGGCCGCCAGCAGGGCGGAGATCTTGGCCTCGGTCTCCAGCCGCTCGGCGACGGGATCGCTGTCGGCCACCAGGCCGGCGCCCGCCCGGGCCTCCACCTGCCAGCCCTCGGCGGTCTCCACGCAGGCGGCGGTGCGGATCAGCACGCTGGAGTCGAAGGCGCCGTCGGCCCCGGCCCAGAAGATGGCGCCGCAATAGGGTCCCCGCGGCGGCTCAAGGCCGGCGATCACCTTCATGGCCTGGATCTTCGGCGCCCCGGTGATGGAGCCCGGCGGAAAGGCCGCCCGCAACAGGTCCGCCGCGCCCCGCCCAGCCTGCATCACCCCGGTCACCGTGGAGACCAGGTGATGGACATTGGCGAAGCTCTCGACGGCGAACAGCTCGGGGACCCGCACCGTGCCCGGCCGGCACACCCGGGCGAGGTCGTTGCGCATCAGGTCCACGATCATCAGGTTCTCGGCCCGGTCCTTGGGGCTGGCCAGCAGATCGGCGGCCAGGGCGGTGTCCTGGGCGGCGTCACAGCCCCTGGGTCGCGGGCCCTTGATGGGGGGGGTCTGGGCGGCCAGGCCTGCGGGGCCCCGGCGCAGGGCCACGAACCGCTCGGGCGAATTGGACACCACCGCCCGCCCCGGCAGACGCAGATAGGCGGCGAAGGGCGCCGCCGAGCGTCGGGCGAGGCTTGCGAACAGGTCATAGGGGCTCGCGCTTGGCGCCAGGGCGCCGGTCCACCGGCGGGCGATATTGGCCTGGAAGATTTCGCCGGCGGCGATCCGCCCGACCACCTCGGCGACCGCGGACTCATAGGCGCCGCCAGGGGAGACCGTCATGGGGCCGGCCAGCGGGGCCGGCGGCGGGGGGCGGGGTTCGGCGTCCAGGGCGGCGAGCAGCGCCTGCGCCCGCTCCAGGGCCTCGGCCCGGCTGTCGCCGCGGCCGATGGCCAGCAGGCGTTGCGTCTGATGATCGAAGGCCAGGACGGCCGGATAGAGGCCCACGGCCAGATGCGGCCAGTGGGGATGGGCCGCCAGGTCCAGCCCTTGGGCGCGGGCGCCGAGTTCGTAGGTCGCCAGGCCCGCCACGCCCCCCTGGAAGGGCGGCCCGTCGGCAAGCATGTCGCCGTCAGGGATCAGGTCAGCCAGGGCCGCGAAGGGATCGGCCGCCTCGCCGGCCTCGACCACCAGCACCCGCTGCGGCCGGGCCGCCAGATAGGACCAGCGTCCGCGCTGGCCCCCACCCCCCGACAGCAGGCACAGGCTCCAGGCCTCCTCCGCCAGGGCGGCGAGGGCGAGGGCGGGCTCGCGCCAGGGGGCGGCGATCTGGACGACACGGCGCATGTCCGCGCCTTAGAGCATGATGCGCTCAGACAGAACCGTCTGATCGCATCAGGCTCTAAACTCTAAGTCTTGAGCGCGTTTTGATCCGATAACCGGTTCCCACTTATCGGAACGCGC
>CAZERE010000057.1:0-18316 GCA_964515365.1 uncultured Phenylobacterium sp.
CACCCTCGGGCTCGTCCCGAGGGTCCCTGTAGAGGGCAGGCGCAAGCGTCACGAGGGATCCTGGGCACAGGGCCCAGGATGACGGCGTTGGGGTGGAGGGCGCGGAGCCCGCGGCCTCGCGCGCCGCAGCGTCCGAAAGGCGAACCACAAAGCACACGAAGACCACCAAGGAAGACGCTGCGCCTTCGTGCCCTTTGTGTGCTTCGTGGTTGACCGAACTCCCGCCCTGCCCCCGCCCTCGTCCTTCGAGGCCCTGCTGGCGCAGGGCGCCTCAGGATGAGGACGGAATGAGACGCCCTGCGCCCACCCCCTCATCCTGAGGTGTGAGCGAAGCGAGCCTCGAAGGACGCAAGGCCTGACCGCGGTCAGCCCCCGAAACGGTCGCCCAGATAGACGCGGCGGACCTCGGGATTGTCGATGATCTCGGATGGCGAGCCCTCGAACAGCAGCTCGCCCGCATGGATGATCGCGGCCCGATCGATGATGTCCAGGGTCTCGCGGACATTGTGGTCGGTGATCAGGATGCCGATGCCCCGGGTCTTCAGATAGGTGATGACCTCGCGGATGTCGGCGATGGCCAGGGGATCGATCCCGGCGAAGGGCTCGTCCAGCAGCATGAAGGACGGCTCGCTGGCGAGCGCCCGGGCGATCTCCACCCGGCGCCGCTCGCCGCCCGACAGCGAGATGGCCGGGGCGTCGCGCAGGTGCTCGATGTGCAGCTCTTCCAGCAGCTGGTTGACCGTGGCGCGGGCCTTGGCCCCGTCACGCTCGCGCAGCTCCACCACGGCCATGACGTTCTGGGCCACGGTCATGCCGCGGAAGATCGAGGTCTCCTGCGGCAGATAGCCCAGGCCCATGCGGGCGCGCTGGTACATGGGCTGGGCGGTGATGTTCTCGCCGTCCAGATAGATGTTCCCGTAGTCGGCGGCGATCAGGCCGGTGATCATGTAGAAGCAGGTGGTCTTGCCCGCCCCGTTGGGGCCCAGCAGACCAGCCACCTCGCCGCGGGCCAGGCGCAGGGAGACGCCCTTGACCACGGGGCGGCCGCGATAGGACTTGCCGATATTGTCGACCACCAGGCCCTCGCCCAGGGTCGCCAGGGGGGCCTCGCCCGCCATCGTCTTGTCCAGCACCCTGGTCTCCTAGCGTTTGGCGGCAGGCTGACCCTGCGACGCATTGGGATAGAAGACGCCACGCACCCGGCCCGAAGACCCGGCGCCCCGGGCGCTGGTCTCCATCCGGGCCTGGCCGGTGGACACCTGGATCACCAGGCGCTCGCCGCGCAGCACGTTCTGGCCCTGGGCGGCGACCACGTCGCCGGTCATGGTGATGGTGTCTGCAGCCGCGTCATAGACCGCCGCATTGGACCGCACCCGCTGCTGGGGCGTGACGTAGAAGACCGAGCCTTGCGCCTCCATGCCCTGGAGGTCGCCGCAGCTGGCGTCGCCGGACGTGGCGCCCGTGCGGCCCGGGGCATAGCGGATGCGCAGGACGTCGGCCCGCAGGCGCGAGCCGTCCTGCAGGGCCTCGGCCGATCCCCGCCAGATGGCCAGGCAGTCGGCATTGACCACTTCGAGCTCGTCGGCGGTGATGTCGACGGGGGCGTTGGAGCCGCTGGCCAGCTGCGCCTGGGCCGGCGCCGCGGCCAGGCCGAGGACCAGGCTTGCGGCCAGGATCGCCGGAAAGCGTGCCCGGGCGCCGGTCGCGTGAGGAAAATTCATCTTCAGACGCCTCATGTTCGCATCATCACGGCGAGTTCGGGGTGATCCGGCCGGTTACGCCGCCTTTGAAGACCATGCGCTCGCCCTTGTCGTACACGCCATAGGACCTAGCACGGATTTCGCCAAGCGGGCCGGCGCCGGTGATCAGTCCCTCGCCTTCCAGCACCCCGGTGGCGGTGTTGAACACCGCGCTCGGCGTGTCGAAGGCCGCCGCCTGATCGTTCAGGGTGACATCACCCTGAAGCCGCAGGATCCCATCGCCCTCATGAAAGACGCCTGAACGGGCCGAGAGCCGCATGGGGCTGAGGCCCTCGCCGTCCAGCACCATGGCCGGCCGGTCGAGCACCACCCGCTGGTAGTCGTTCTCGTCGCGCACGGCGCTGGCCGCGGTGATCACGAAGGAGCGCCCCTGGATGTCGCGCCCCAGGAACCGGGGGTTCACCAGGCGGATCGGCGCCTCGGCCTCCACCGGCCTGGCCGTCTGGCCCACCAGGCTGCGATAGACCACCAGGCCCACCAGACTGAGCACGATGGCGGCGATCAGCAGCGGCAACAGCACCCTGAGCTGGCGGATCAGCCGCGAACGGCGCCGCCACCTGGCCATGGCCAGGGCCGACGCCGGCCCGCGGACCTCATATGCCAGGGCGCTCACCTGGGCCTCAGCTATGGGCGAAGATGTCGGAGTCCTCCCATCCGGCCACGTCGAGGACGGCCCGATGGGGGAGGAATTCGAAACAGGCCCGCGCCAGGGCGTCGCGGCCCTCGCGGGCCAGCATGGCGTCCAGGCGGGCGCGCACCGCATGCAGGTGCAGGACGTCGGAGGCGGCGTAGGCCACCTGGTCGTCGGAAAGGTTGGCCTGGCCCCAGTCCGAGCTCTGCTGGGCCTTGGAGAGATCGACGCCGACCATCTCGCGGGTCACGTCCTTCAGCCCATGCCGGTCGGTATAGGTCCGGGCCAGCTTGGAGGCGATCTTGGTGCAGTAGACGGGCGTGGTCATCACCCCCAGATGGAGATGGAACATGGCGATGTCGAACCGCCCGAAGTGAAAAATCTTGGTGATCGCCGGATTGGTCAGCAGGCGTTTCAGATTCGGCGCGTCATAGGTGGCCCGGTCGAGCTGAACCAGATGGGCGTCGCCGTCGCCGGCCGAGATCTGCACCACGCACAGCGGGTCGCGCCCCAGGCGCAGACCCATGGTCTCCGAATCCACTGCCACGGCGTCTACGCCCTGGAACAGACCGTCGGGCAGATCGCCCTTATGAAGGAAGTTGGCCAAGACCGCTTGCTCCGCTTATGGCGCGGACTTCACCGCGGCTTCGGGCGTCCTGCGGGGGAGAGAAGGGCGACCACCCCCGGATGGACCTTGAGAGAGGGGTGGTGCCCAGGAGAGGACTCGAACCTCCACGGCCGTTAAGCCACTGGCACCTGAAGCCAGCGCGTCTACCAATTCCGCCACCTGGGCCCGGTCCGTCGGATCGGGAGGCGGGACTACTAAGGAAAAGCCAGACGGGCGTCAACGGACCTTTTCACACATCGCGCAAGTCGCATTGCGGCAGGGGGCGGCATCGTCTATCCGGGCGCTCAGGAACATTGGAAAACAACGGGCCGGGCCATGCAGGATCTCGTCACCGTCTTCGGCGGTTCGGGCTTTGTCGGAAGTCAGGTGGTGCGGGCTCTGGCCCGGGCCGGATATCGGGTGCGAGTCGCCGTGCGCCAGCCGGCGCGGGCCCATGACCTGCTTCTGCTCGGCGATGTGGGCCAGATTCAGGTGGTCCAGGCCAATATCCGCAATGCGGCCTCGGTCGCCCGGGCGCTGGAAGGCGCCCAGGCCTGTGTCAATCTGGTGGGCGTGCTCTACGAGAGCGGCCGCCAGAAGTTCATGAGCCTGCACACCATGGGCGCGCGCAATGTGGCCCAGGCCGCCCGCGAGGCCGGCGTGCGGCGCATGGTGCAGATTTCGGCCATCGGCGCCGATGCGGACGGCGCGTCGAAATACGCCCGCACCAAGGCCGAGGGCGAGGCCGCCGTGCGCGAGATCCTGCCTGAGGCGGTGATCCTGCGGCCCTCCATCGTCTTCGGGCCCGAGGACGACTTCTTCAACCGCTTCGCCGCCATGGCCGTCCTGTCGCCGGCCCTGCCCCTGATCGGCGGCGGCAAGACCCGCTTCCAGCCGGTCTATGTGGGCGACGTGGCCCGCGCCGTGGCCGCAGCCGTGGCCGACCCCGCCGCAGCCGGCCAGACCTATGAGCTGGGCGGCCCGGCGATCCTGACCTTCCGCCAGATCCTCGAGATGGTGCTGAGCCAGACCCAGCGCCGCCGCTTCCTGGTCCCCCTGCCCTTCCCGGTGGCCCGGATGATCGGCAAGGTGGGCGGCCTGCTGGCCATGACGCCCATCGCCCCGCCGCTCACCGTCGATCAGGTCGAGCAGCTGCGGGTCGACAATGTCGCCGATCCCGCCCTGCCGGGGCTCGAGGCCCTGGGGGTTCGCCCCACGGCGGTGGAATCGGTGCTGGGAACCTACCTCTATCGCTATCGCAAGGGCGGTCAGTTCGCCGAGCCGCCGGAAGCCCCGGCGATCGGCGTCACCCCGGCATAGCGCGCCCGCGGCCGGATCAGGCCGCCGGTCTGCGCCTGCTCGATGGCGTGGGCGATCCAGCCGGCGCAGCGGGCGACCGCGAACAGGGCGAAGGGCGCGTCCTTCGGCAGGTTCAGGACTTCCGACAGGGCCACCAGGGCGAAATCCACATTGGGCGCCTGGCCCGTGGCCCCCTCGACCGCCCGGCGCAGGGCCGCCAGATCGGCCGGCGGCTCGAAACGCGCCAGCAACGCCCGGGCGCGGGGATCGCCTTCCGGATAGAGGGTGTGGCCAAAGCCCGGCAGGCTCCGGTCCTGAGCCAGCCGCGCGGCGATGGCGCCGGCCGGCCCCTGTTCGACCGCGTCGGCCAGCAGCCCGCGCATCGCCGCCCCCGCCCCGCCGTGTCTTGGCCCGGACAGGGCCGACAGCCCCGCGAGCGCCGAGGCGGCCAGGGACGCGCCGGTGGACGCCGCCACCCGGGCGGCGAAGGTCGAGGCGTTGAGCTCGTGATCGGCCAGGAGAACCAGGGCGCGGCGGATCAGGTCTGCGCCGCCGTCGCCCCGGGCGCAGCCCCAGGCCAGGCCCAGCCGCTCATGGATCGCGCCGCTGCCGCTTGCGCCGGCCACCGCCTCGGTCAGCACGTCCAGCAGGGTCGCGGCCTCCACCGCCAGGGCCAGGGGATGGCGGCCCAGGGCGGGCGGATCGAGGCCCGCCCGTTCGGCGAGCGCCAGGAAGGCCCGGGCGCGCATGTCGGCCCCCGCAGGCGGCGTCCCCCGCGCGCTCCGCTTCAGGGCCGCCCCGTCCCCGCCGCGCAGCAGCCGGGCGACGGACTCCAGCGTCTCGGTCTCCGCCAGGGCGACGGCCTCCCGCCCCCGGTAATAGAGCCGCCCCTCGACCACGGTGGTGATGGCGGAGTCCAGCACCGGCTCCCCCCAGGCGATGGCCCCGGCCGCCACGGCGGCGGCCTTCCGCCCCCGGGACTTGCGCTCGGCCAGTCCCGCCACGTCGGCCGCCCGATAGAGGCTGCGCCGGGGGTCGGCCGGATCGGGGCGGGCGCCGACCCGGCCCCGGCTCGCATAGGCATAGAGGGTCTGGCTGCGCACCTTCAGCCGGGCGCAGGCCTCCTCGGCGCCGATCCAATCGGTCATGGGCCTTACATTGATTATATTGATCAAGATTGACGATGAAGCTTGGCGGCGGACATTCGACGGCGCAAGTCGAAACTGGAGCCTCCCCATGAACGCCCATGCTTCTGCGCCCCCCGAAGGCCTCGAAGGCGTCGTCGCCGCCCGCACCGTGCTGTCGGAGGTGGATGGCCAGGCCGGCCGCCTGATCATCCGCGGCCGCTCCCTGGACGACCTCGCCGGCCAGGCGACCTTCGAAGACCTGGTCGCCCTGCTGTTTACGGGCTTCTTCGAGGACCTGCCCACCGAGCTCCCCGCGGCGCTGGGCGCGGCCCGGGTCGAGGTGTTCGCCGAGGTCGCCCATCTCGACCAGGGGCTCCTGGCCCGCGAGCCGGTGGAGGCTGTGCGCGCCCTGATGGCGCGGCTGGCCGATGGCGATGATCTGGCGACCGCCCTGCGCCTGATCGCAGCGCCTGCGGTCTTCACCCCGGCCGTGGTCCGCGCCCAGGCCGGCCAGGCCCCGATCGCCCCAGATCCCGCCCTGCCCCACGCCGCCGACATCCTGCGGATGCTGACCGGCGCAGCGCCGACGGCCGCCCAGATCGCCGGCCTGGACGCCTATCTGGTCACGGTCTCCGACCATGGGCTCAACGCCTCGACCTTCGCCGCCCGGGTGGTGGCCTCGACCCGGGCCGGCCTGACCTCGGCGGTTCTGGCCGGAATCAGCGCGCTCAAGGGCCCGCTGCACGGCGGCGCGCCCGGTCCCGTCATCGAAATGCTGGATGGCATCGGCGAGCCCGAGAACGCCCGGGCCTGGATCGAGGCGGCCCTGGCCCGCGGCGAGCGGCTGATGGGCTTTGGCCACCGCATCTACCGGGTCCGCGATCCCCGGGCCGACGCGCTCAAGGGTCCCGTCCGCGCCCTGGCCCAGAGCGCCGGCGCCCGGCCCGGCCGCGTGGCCTTCGCCGAAGCCGTGGAGGCCGCCGCCCTCGACATCCTCAAGACCCACAAGCCCGACCGGCCCCTGGACACCAATGTAGAGTTCTACACCGCCCTGCTGCTGGAGGCCCTGGACTTCCCGCCCTCAGCCTTCACCTGCGTCTTCGCCATGGGCCGGGTGGCCGGCTGGCTGGCCCATGCCCGCGAGCAGCTGGCCGGCGGGCGGCTGGTGCGGCCCCAGTCGGTCTATGTGGGGCCAGAGCCGCGCCAGGCGGCCTGATCCTCCGACGAGGCCCGCCCGAGGAAAATCCTCCTGTGGCGCCGCCCGGCGAAGGTCTAGGGTCGGGGGATCATGACGTCCCTCGACCCGCCCCCCGCCGCGGCCTTGACCCCGGCCCAGACCGCCGCCCTGACCCGCAAGATCACCCTGCTGTCGGTGTCTGTGGCCCTGACCCTGGTCGCCCTGAAGACCGCGGCCTGGCTGGCCAGCGGCTCGGTGGCGGTGCTGGCCTCCCTGGCCGATTCCGGCCTCGATCTGATCGCCTCGCTGATCACCTTCTTCGCCGTGCGCTACGCCGTGGTCCCGCCGGACGCCGAGCACCGGTTCGGCCATGGCAAGGCCGAGGCCTTCGCCAGCCTGATGCAGGCCGGCCTGGTCTTCGCCTCGGCCGCCCTGGTGGGTCGGGAGGCCATAGCCAGCCTGCTCGATCCCCAGCCGATCGCCCATGGGGGCTGGGCCATGGCCGTCATGGCCGGCTCCATCCTGCTCACCGGCCTGCTGGTGGCCGCCCAGACGCGGGTGCTGAAGCAGACCCAGTCGGTGGCCGTCTCCGGCGACCGGGCGCACTATTTCTCGGACCTGGCCTCCAACCTCGCCGCCCTGCTGGGGGTGGCCGGCGCGGCGATGGCGGGCTTCACCCGCCTGGACGGGGCGGCGGGCCTGATCGTCGCGGCCATCCTGGTCTGGGCCGCCATCGGCGTCTTCCGCGAGGCCGCCCACCAGTTGATGGATCATGAGCTGCCGGAGGATCAGCGGGCGCTCATCGTGCGGCTGATGACGCAGGACGCCCGGCTCACCGACATCCACCAGCTGCGCACCCGCGCGTCCGGCCCCTATGTGCACATCCAGATGCACGCCGACCTGGACCCGGACCTGACCCTGGACGCCGCCCACCAGGTGATCGTCGAGGCCGAGCACCGGCTGCTGAAGCATTTTCCCGCCGCCGACATCCTGATCCACGCCGATCCCCGGGGACGGGCCGAGCCCCATGGCGGGGCCTTCGCCGAACCGCCCGCGACCTGACGCCGCAGACGGCAAAGGGCCCTGGATGTGGCGCCCAAAACGGGAAAGTCCTGGGGTTCGTAAACGCGCCCTTAAGCCCCCTGCGGGTTTATCGAGCCCTGATCAAACTGTCCGCATTCGCGGCGAAATGCCGGCATGAGCGTCCAACGCACCCTCTACCATTTTCCGCTCGACCCGGCCTCGCGGCAGGTCCGTCTGGCCCTGGGCGAAAAACGCCTGGCTTTCGAGGACGTGGTCGTCCGCTACTGGGAGCAACCCGACGACCTGTCGGCGCTCAATCCCTCGGGCCTGACGCCCGTCCTGGTCGAGGAAGGCCCCCAGGGCCGCCTGGTCCTGTGCGAGGGCCGCGCCATTCTCGACCACCTGGAAGAGGCCTATCCCGAACCCGCCCTGCTGGGCCGCGAGCCCGCCGACCGGGCCGAGGCCCGGCGGCTGCTGCAGTGGTTCGACCGCAAGTTCGACTACGAGGTCGGCTCCTTCCTGCTGCATGAGAAGATGGAAAAGCGCCTGCTGCGCATGGGAGCGCCGGACCTGGCCGCCCTGCGCCGGGGGCGCGAGGCCCTGCGTCATCACCTGACCTATCTGACGAGCCTGCTGGCCGAGCGCGACTGGCTGGCCGGCCGCCGGCTGAGCCTGGCCGATTTCGCCGGCGCCTCGCACCTGTCGGTGATCGACTATTTCGGCGATGTGCCCTGGCGGGACTTCGCCGCGGTCAAGACGTGGTACATGACGGTGAAGTCCCGGCCCTGCTTCAGGCCGCTGCTCGCCGATCGCTGGCCGGGGCTCGCGCCCGCGGCCCATTATGACGACCTCGATTTCTGAATCCCCTGAAGACCGGATCCGCGCCCAAGCCCTCGCCCTGGGCTTCGACGACTGCCGCCTGGCCCGGGCCGACCAGCCCTGGATCGCCGGCGAGCGGCTGGCCGAATTCGTCGCCGAAGGCCGCCACGGCGAGATGGCCTGGCTGGAGACCACCCTTGAGCGCAGGTCCCACCCCCAGGCCATGTGGGAGGGCGCCCGTTCCGCCGTCATGCTGGGGGTCAATTACGGCCCCGACCACGACCCCCGCGCCGTCCTGGCCCATCCCGACCGCGGGGCCATATCGGTCTATGCTCAGGGGTCGGACTATCACGACCTGATCAAGAAGCGGCTGAAGCAGCTGGCGACCTGGATGGTCCAGACCTTCGGCGCCGAGGTGAAGGTGTTCGTCGACACCGCCCCCCTGCTGGAAAAACCCCTGGCGGAAGCCTCGGGCCTGGGCTGGCAGGGCAAGCACACCAACCTCGTCTCCCGCCAGTTCGGCTCCTGGCTGTTCATCGGCTCGGTGCTCACCTCGCTGGAGCTCGAGCCCGATCCGCCGGGCGAGGACGCCTGCGGCTCCTGCCGCGCCTGCCAGGACGTGTGTCCCACCAACGCCTTCCCCGCGCCCTACCAGCTCGATGCGCGGCGCTGCATCTCCTACCTGACCATCGAGCTGTCCGGCCCGATCCCGCGGGAGTTCCGCCGGGCGCTGGGCAACCGCATCTATGGCTGCGACGACTGCCTGGCGGTCTGTCCCTGGAACAAGTTCGCCCAGACCGCTCGCGAGCAGCAGCTTCAGGCCCGCGAGGTGCTGAAGGCGCCGCGGCTGGAGGATCTGGCCGCCCTGGACGACGCCGCCTTCCGCGCCCTGTTCACCAAGAGCGCGGTCAAGCGCCTGGGCCGCGACCGCTTCGTGCGCAACGTCCTCTACGCCCTCGGCAACAGCGGCGATCCCGGCTTGGTCGAGGTGGTCCGCGAGCGGCTGAAGGACGAGGCGGCCGTGGTGCGCGGCGCCGCGGTCTGGGCGCTGGCGCAGCTTCTGCCGGCCGACGCCTTCGCGGGCGAGCGGGTCCTGGCTCTGCCGGAGGAGCCGGACGAGGGCGTGCGGGCCGAATGGGGGCAGACACCCGCGTGACACCTGGGGGTGGTGAGGCCTTGCGTCCTTCGAGGCTCGCTTCGCTCGCACCTCAGGATGAGGGAGGTGGGTGAGGCGTCTCAATCCGTCCTCATCCTGAGGCGCCCTGCGTCAGCAGGGCCTCGAAGGACGAGGGCGGTCGCAATGAGAGCACGTCAGTCGGCGTAGACCGCCTGGCGCTTCTCCACGTTCGACATCACCGCCTCCTTCTGGTTGGCGGACCCGATCAGCGCGCCCTGCTCGGCGCTCTCCACCTTCAGGATCTCGTGCTGGTCGGCCGGGGTCTCCGCCAGTTCGATCAGCCGCTTGGCGCCGCGGATCGCCGTCGGGCTCTTGGCGGCGATGTCCCGCGCCAGGGCCAGGGCCTCGGCCAGGGGATCGGTGCAGACGCGGGTGGCGAAGCCCAGGCGCTGGGCCTCCTCGCCGTCGAAGATGCGGCCGGAATAGGTGAGCTCGCGGATCACGTCGCCGCGGGCCAGATGGCGCATCAGCACCATGCCGCCCATGTCGGGCACCAGGCCCCACTTGATCTCCATCACCGCCATGCGCGTGTCCGGCGTCACGAAGCGCATGTCCGGGGCCAGGGCCAGTTGGAAGCCGCCGCCAAACGCCACCCCATGCACCGCCGCGATCACCGGGACCGGCTGTTCGCGCCAGACCATGACCGCGTGCTGGGCGCGGTTGGAGCCGCCGGCCGAGCGCTTGGGGGTCAGCAGGGTCTCGCCATCGGCCGCGCCGCGGTTGCGCTCGCCCGAGGCCATGGCGGCGAAGGAGCCCATGTCGAGGCCGGCGCAAAAGGCGCGGCCCTCGCCCGACAGCACCACGGCGCGGAGGCCCTTTGTGGTCTTCAGCGCCTCGCCCGTCTCGATCAGGGCCGAGAACATGGCGTCATCCAGGGCGTTCATCTTGTCGGTGCGGACCATGCGCACGTCGGCGACGCCGTCCGTGATCTCCACCTTCACCCGGTCGTTCATGATCATCCTCCCGTCCTTGTCTGTGGCGCCTTCGCGCCCGTCGTTCTGCGTGTCTGTCGTTCAGAGTGTCATGGAACCTGCGTCCCGCCCAAGGGCGCCGGGGGCGCGGCGCCCTGCGGGGTCACGGCGATGGCCGGCTCCCCCGACAGCCCCTCCAGCACCGGCGCCTCGTCGAAGAGGGCGTCGCGCTCGTCCAGCCGGCGGCGGATGTCGGCGTGGCGGGTGGAGTCCAGCCGCCAGCCGATCACGCAGGCGCCGCCCAGCATGACGAAGATGATCGGCCCGACGATGTAGGCGAGCTCCAGGCTGCGGATGGCCTCGGGCGTGTTCGCGCCTTGCACGGCGGCGTGGTAGCCGAAGCGGGCCAGCAGCGGGAAGGTCACGCCGATGGCGAAGGCCGAGGCCAGCTTCACGGCCAGGCCGTTCAAGGCGTAGATGAGGCTCATCCGCTCCTTGCCCTGCTCCAGGCGCACCTCGTCGCCGACATCGGCCAGCATGGCGCGGACCATCAGGTCGAAGCCGGCGGCCATGAAGCCGCACCAGAACATCGGCAGGAGGCCGGCCGGCACATTTCCCTTGGGGATGATGAAGATCGCACAGAGGCCGAGGGAATAGGCGGTCGTCGACATCATCAGGGTGCGATGCTTGCCGAAGCGCACCGCCAGCCGCGCCGCCGCCGGCGCGCCCGCCACGCCCGCCAGCACATAGACCAGCAGCAGGAGCGAGGCCTGCTCGGTGGAATAGCCGCGGGCGTCGGTGAAGAAGAAAACATAGAGGGCGCTCATCCAGCCCGGCCCCATGGTCAGGGCGATCTGGGCCAGGAAGAGACGCAAAAGATCCGGCTTGGCGATCAGGGCCCAGTACTCCCGCGGCGCGAAGCGTTTGGACGCGACGTCGCGAGTGATCGTCTCGGGCGTGCGCCACGCCACCAGGGCGACGGCGATCGGCGTGGCCCAGATCATCAGCCAGCCCATGCCGCGCACGCCTTCGGCGTCGTCATGGCCGAGGGCGGCGGCGGCGATCGGTATGATCAGGACGACGACGGCGCCGCCCACGCCGACGGCGGCCAGCACGCCGAACAGGCGGCTGCGGTCGTCATAGCTGCGCGCCAGATTGGCCCCCCAGGCGGTGTGGCCAAGGCCCAGGATCGAGGTGCCGAGATACATGACCAGCAGCCAGCCGATCAGATAGGCCGACCCCACCCCGTGCGGCGCCTCGAACAACATGTAGAGCGAGGCCATCAGCACCGGCGCGCCGACCACCATCCAGACGCGGTAACGGCCAAAGCGCGTGCGCGTGCGGTCCATGACCACGCCCAGGACCGGATCGACGAAGATGTCGAGGAGCCGCACCACCGCCCAGGCGCCGCCGATGGCCGTCAGGCTGAGGCCCAGATAGCTGGCGAAATAGGGGGGCAGATAGACCGCGACCGCCACGGCCAGAGCACCCAGGGGGAAGCTCGCGGCGGAGAAGACCAGGGTCTGCGACAGCGGCAGGCGAGCCGGCGCCGCGGCGGGCGAGAGGGCGGTCAAGGGCGTGGCTCCCGGCGCGGCCCTCTTAAGACAGGGGCCGTCTGCCGCGCAGATGACGCCCCTTCCGGAAGGTCAGCGCAAGGGCCAATGCGCCCGTGGGCGCCTCAGCCGGGCGGGCGATGGCGGATCAGGGCCTCCTGGGTCGCCGAGGCCACCAGGCGGCCCTGGCGGTCGAAGATCGAGCCCCGGTTGAAGCCCCGCCCGCCCGAGGCCGAGGGGCTGTCCTGGACATAGAGGTGCCAGTCGGAGAAGTCGCTGGGGCGGTGGAACCACAGGGCGTGGTCGAGGCTGGCCACCTGCAGCTCGCCGTCCGGGACGGGGTGGGGCCGAAGGCTGGCGTCCAGCAGGCTCATGTCCGAGCCATAGGCCAGGGCGCACTGGTTGACCGCCACGTCGGTTCCCACCGACTGCCGGGCCTTGAACCAGACGTTGTAGAGGGGCTCCAGCGGCTCGGTCCGGCCGCGCCGCTGGGGATTGACGGGGCGGACCTCGACGGGCCAGTCGCGATCCCTGGGCGGCACGCCGTCGGCCTCGCGCAGCTGCTCTTCGTTCAACAGCTCTTCCGGCGGCGTCACCACAGGCGCCCGGTCCTGATGCTCGAAGCCGTCCTCGGGGACCTGGAAGGAGGCGGCCAGGTTGAAGATCTGCTTGCCGTTCTGGATGGCCGTCACCCGGCGCACCGAGAAGGAGCCGCCGTCCCGGGCCCGGTCCACCTGGAACAGGATGGGGATGGACGGGTCGCCGGGGCGGATGAAATAGGCGTGCATCGAGTGGCAGAGCCGCCCCTCGATGGTGCGATAGGCCGCCGTCAGGGCCTGGGCCACCACCTGGCCCCCATAGATGCGCTGGCCTTGCCAGGCCGGCGTCAGGCCGCGATAGAGATCGAGCTCGATCTGTTCGAGGTTGAGGATCTCCAGCAGTTCGTTCTGCGGTTCGCTCATTCGAAGAGGGCCTCCGGCATGTCCTTCAGGCGGGGCAGGACCTTGTCCTTGTCCGAGGTGACGGCGTCTGCGGGATCGACCGGCCAGTCGATGGCCAGGTCCGGATCGTTCCAGAGCACACCGCCCTCGCAGTCCGGCGCATAGAGTCCGTCGACCTTGTAGAAGAGCTCGCAGTCGTCGGTCAGGGTGCAATAGCCGTGGGCGAAGCCGCGGGGGACCAGCAGCTGCTCGCCCCCTTCGGCGGTCAGCTCGGCGCTGACCCACTGGCCGAAGGTCGCCGAGCCCGGCCGCACATCGACGGCGACATCATAGATCGCCCCGCGCAGGGCCCGGATCAGCTTGGCCTGGGCGTGCGGGGCGGTCTGGAAATGCAGGCCCCGCACCGTGCCCCTCTTGGCGCTGAAGGCCTGGTTGTCCTGCACGAAATCGCAGGTCAGGCCGGCCTCGCCGAGCGTCCTGCGGCTCCAGGTCTCGGCGAACCAGCCCCGCGCATCGCCATGCCGCCTGGGCGTGATAAGCAGAACCTCGGGCAGGGCGAGCGGGGTGATGGTCGTCATGGATCTCTACGAGTCGTTGTTGGAGCGATCCCTCGCATGAACGAGCCTTCCGGCGAAGACAAGGCGCCCCCTGCGGTGAGCGTGGTCATCGTGGCCTATAACAGCGGCGCGACCCTGGGGCGCTGCGTGGCCGCCCTAGCCGCCCAGACCTTCGATGATTTCGAGCTGATCATCGTCGATAATGCTTCCCCCCAACAGGAGGCCGGCCCCGCCGCCGCGGGCTTTTCCGGCGCCCGGGTCATCGAGGCCGGCGGCAATCTCGGCTTCGCCGCCGGGGTCAATCTGGGCGCACGCGAGGCCCTGGGCCGCTGGCTGGTGCTGCTCAATCCCGACGCCTATCCCGATCCCGACTGGCTGGCCCAGCTGGTGGCGGCCAGCCGGCGCCATCCGAGGGTGCTCTCCTTCACCTCCCGCCAGGTGATGGCCCAGGACCGCCACGTGCTGGACGGCCTGGGCGACGTCATGTCGGCGCCGGCCATCCCCTATCGCGGCGGCTACCAGACGCCCGATCCCGGCGATACGCCGGAGGGCGAGGTCTTCTCCCCCTGCGGGGCGGCGATGATGGTCGACCGGACCCTGTTCCTCCGCCTGGGCGGGCTGGATGAGAGCTTCTTCTGCTATTGCGAGGATGTGGACTTCGGCTATCGCCTGCAGCTCGCGGGCGAGCCCACCCTGCTGGTCCCGGACGCCGTGATCGCCCATGAGGGCTCGGCCTCGTCCGGCGGCCCGAAGTCCGAATTCGCCGTCTTCCACGGCACGCGCAACCGCTTCTGGGTGCTGGTCAAGGACACGCCGGCCCTTCTGCTGCCGGTGGTCCTGCCCCTGCATCTGCTGGCCTTTGCGGTGGTCAGCCTGCGGCCTCAGAACCGCCCGTTGCTCGACGTGACCTGGCGGGGCTTTACAGCCGCCCTGGCCGGGCTCGGCCCCGTCTGGGCCAGCCGTCGCCGCACACAGGCGCTGCGGCGGGCCTCGGCCCTTCAGATCGCCCGGGCCATGACCTGGAACCCGAAGGACCTGTCGGGCCGCCGGGCGGTCATTCGCCCGCTGCGGCCCAGTCGACGAGGCGCGCCATGAAGGCCCCGCCCCGCTCCATCTGAGACACCTCGACGAACTCGTCCGGCTGGTGGGCCTGGTCGATGGAGCCGGGGCCGCAGATGACGGTGGAGAAGCCCGCCTCCTGGAACTGGCCGGCCTCGGCGGCGAAGGCCACCACCCGGGCCGGGCCGTTGTCGCCGGCCAGCCGGCGGGCGAAGGCCTCGGCCGCCCCGTCGGTCTCCGGCGCCAGGGGCGGGGTGTGCGAGCGCTGGACCACCTCGACCCCGGTGTCGGGGAAGCGGGCCTTGAGCGCGGCGTCGGCGGCCGCGCAGGCGGCGAAGAAGGGGGCCAGCACCGCCTTGGGATCCAGGCCCGGCGGGCTGCGCAGGTCGAACAGGAAGACGCAGTCCCGGGCCAGGATGTTGACCGCCGTGCCGCCGTTCATCTGGCCGACGGTCAGCGTCGCGTGCTTGGGCGTAAACGGCGAGGCCGGGTCAGCGTCGCGCTCCAGCTGTTCGGCCAGGTCAGCCAGCATGCCCATCAGGCGGATGGCGACCATATTGGCCGAGGCGCCCAGCTGGGTCTGGCTGGAATGGGCCTCATGGCCGCGCACGGTCACCCGGAAGGTGTTGATGCCCTTGTGGCCGCTGACCGCCTCCATATTGGTGGGCTCGCCGACCACCACCAGGGCGGGCCTCGGCAGCTCGCTGGCGATGATGCGGATCATGTCCGGCGCGCCGATGCAGCCCACCTCCTCGTCATAGGAGAAGGCCAGGTGGACCGGCTTCTTCGGCTGGGCGGCGAGGATGTCGGGGACCGCCGCAAGGGACAGGGCGAGAAAGCCCTTCATGTCGCAGGTCCCGCGGCCATAAAGGCGGCCGTCCCGCGGGGTCACCTGGAAGGGGTCCGAGGTCCAGGGCTGGCCGTCCACCGGCACCACGTCGGTGTGGCCCGACAGCACCACCCCGCCGGGAATATCCGGGCCGATGGTGGCGATCAGATTGGTCTTGGTCCCGTCGGCGTTGGGGACTCGCCGGTGGGCCACCCCATGGCCGTCGAGATAGGCCTCGACCCATTCGATCAGGGCCAGGTTGGACAGTCGCGAAGTGGTGTCGAAGGCCACCAGGCGGTCGAGGATCTCGAGCGCCCTGGGAGTAAGGGTCTGGGAGGATGACATGGGCCAAGCCTAGACCTCTGCGTCGCCCCGCTCCAGCCATCGCTGCGCAACAGCGCCACAAGACCGCGTCAGGGCCAAAAGCGCCCAGCATTCGTCCAGGGGGCGCGTCGTCGCTCCCGATGGGCGCCCACATCCTGGCCGGGTCTTTCACCCGGCGTTAAGTGGCGAGGACCATGATTAATTCTCGTCTTGAGGGAGGCCGCGCCCAAGGGGCGTCGGTTCAGTATCCATGAGTGGCCAGTCAGGCCGATCAGCGCGCTGGGTCGATGTGGCGCGCTTCCGGAAGCGGGACATTCGCATCATCCTGCCGCTCACCGCCGTGGCGGCGGCCGGCAGTCTCGTCTGGGTGGACCCGGTCTTCGTCGGCGCCTGGCTGGCCGTAAACATCGCCCTGCAGCTTCTCAACCAGATCCTCTGCCGACGGGTCCTGGCCCATGACGCCCCCAGTCCAGGAGACGAGTGGGTGTTGGCGGGCTTCACCTTCATCGAGACCCTGGGCTATGGCGCCATGCCCTTCGCTCTGCTGATGACCGGACAGCAGAACGCCACCGTCGCGGCCATGGCCATGATCGGCGCCGTGGCCCTGAGCGGCGCCTCCGAGCTGCCGGCCTCGCGCAAGATCGCCGCCGCCGCCCTGGCGGGCATTGGCGCGATGACCGCCGCCGGCCTTCTCGTCAGCCCCCACCATGGTGATGTGGCGGCCCTGGTGGTGGCCTTCGTCGCGGCCGCCTGCCTGTTCGCCTATGTCCTGGAAGCCGCCCTTCACCGAGAGGCGGTCGAGGCGCGCCTTGCGGACGCCCTGGCCCAGGCCAAAATCCAGGAACAGGCCGCCGAGGCGGCCAACATGGCCAAGAGCACCTTCCTGGCGACCATGAGCCATGAGATCCGCACGCCCCTGAACGGGGTGCTGGGCATGGCCCAGGTGATGGCCCGCGACGAGATGAGCCTGGTGCAGCGCGAACGTCTGGACGTGATCCGCCAATCCGGCGAGGCCCTGACCGCCCTTTTGAACAACGTGCTGGACCTGTCCAAGATCGAGGCCGGCCAGATGGAGGTCGAGGCCATCGCCTTCGACCTGGCCGCCCTGGTGGGCTCGGCCCGGTCGGCCTTTGCGACCCTGGCGGCCGACAAGGGGCTGGAGCTCAAGCTCGATATCGCCCCGTCCGCCTGTGGCGTTTTCGAGGGCGACCCCACCCGGCTGCGGCAGGTGATCTACAATCTCGTCGCCAACGCCGTGAAGTTCACCGACCAGGGCGGGGTCACCCTGGGCGCCGAGGCCGGTCCGGAGGGCGTGCGGATCTGGGTGGCCGATACGGGGCCGGGCCTGGACGAGGCCCAGCAGGCCCGGCTGTTCGCCCGCTTCGCGCAACTGGACGCCTCCACCACCCGTCGACACGGGGGCACGGGCCTGGGCCTGGCCATCTCGCACGAGCTTTGCGCCCTGATGGGCGGGACCCTGGGCGTGGTCAGCACGCCCGGCTCAGGCTCGGTCTTCACCCTGGTCCTGCCGCTGCCGCGGCTGGCGGAGGCCGAACCACAAGCCTGCCTTCAGCCGGTCGAGCCCGACAGCGGCGCCCTGGGCCAGCTTCGCGTCCTGGCGGCCGAGGACAACAGCGTCAACCAGGTGGTGCTGCGCGCCCTCCTGGCGCCCTTAGGGATCGAGCCGGTCATGGTCGGCGACGGCGCCGCGGCCCTGGCGGCCTGTGAGACCGGCGGCTGGGACCTTGTGCTGATGGATGTGCGGATGCCGGTGATGGACGGCCTGACCGCCACCCGCGAGATCCGCGCCCGGGAGCAGGCCCAGAGCCGTCGGCGTACGCCGATCATCGGCCTCTCGGCCGACGCCATGGCCCATCAGGTGGACGAGCTTCTGGCCGCCGGCATGGACCACCATGTCAGCAAGCCGATCGACGTCAGCCGCCTCTACGGGGCCCTAGAAGCCGCCCTTTAGGTCCTAAGCCTCAGCCCCGCTGGACGCGGCCGGGACCCGGCAGCACGTCGATCAGCTCGATGCGGAAGATCAGCACGCTGTTGGGCGGGATCGGACCCTGGCCGGATTCGCCGTAGCCCATCTCCGGCGGCACGGTGATGATCCATTCGTCGCCGGGCCGCATCAGGGGCAGAACTTCGAGCCAGGCCGGGATCAGGCCCGACAGGGGCATGGCCGCCGGCACGCCGCGCTCATAGGACGAATCGAACACCTCGCCGTCGGCGAGCTTGCCCTCGTAATGGACCTTGACCTCGTCGGCCTCGGTCGGCTTCAGGCCCTCCGGCGGACCGGAGCGGACGATCTCGTACTGGACGCCCGAGGGCAGGGTCTTAACCCCCTCACGCTCGGCGTTCTCCTCCATATAGGCCGCAGCCTCGGAGGCGGCCTCGCCCCCCTGGGGGGAACAGGCGACCAGGGCCAGCGCCGCGGCCAGGGCGAACAGGGGGGCGAGCATCAATTCTATCCTTGGCTGGTGAAGGGTCAGACGGCGCGGGGCGGATAGCCGCGCTCG
>CAZERE010000058.1:0-8606 GCA_964515365.1 uncultured Phenylobacterium sp.
CCGCGCGAGGACCGCTCCCCCCCCCGGGGTGAGCGGTCGCCGCCCTCGGGCGGCGCCACGGTCCGCTATTCGGCCCGGACGCCGCGGCCTGCGCCGCCGCGCGATGGTCCCCGTGGGGCCGGCCGTCCGGTCGCCCCCGGGGCGCCGCCGGCCACCCCCGAAGTCCAGCGCGCCGCCCGTCAGGCCCCGCGTCCCGGCGCAGCCAATCTCGACCGTCGCCCCGAAGAGGAAGACGATCGTCGCGGCAAGCCGCCGGCGCCCGGCAAGGCCATCAGCCGCGGCAAGGGCGCGCCCCAGCGCCGCGAAGGCCGCCTGACCATCCAGGCCCTGGCGGCCGGTGATGAAGGCGCGGTCGAACGCATGCGGTCCCTGGCCTCGGTTCGCCGGGCCCGTGAGCGCGAGCGTGAAAAGCGCAAGGGCGGCGGCCAGGAAGCGGCCCGCGTCGCCCGCGAAGTCATCATCCCCGACGTCATCACGGTGGGCGAGCTCGCCAACCGCATGACCACCCGCGGGGTCGAGGTCATCAAGTTCCTGATGCGTCAGGGCGTGATGATGAAGATCAACGACGTCATCGATTCCGACACCGCCGAGCTGGTGGCCACCGAGTTCGGCCACACCGTCAAGCGCGTCTCGGAGTCCGACGTCGAGACCGGCTTCCTGTCCACCGACAGCGACGACGCCGATGCGCCCCTGCGCTCGCCGGTCGTGGCGGTCATGGGCCACGTCGACCACGGCAAGACCTCTCTGCTGGACGCCCTGCGTTCGGCCGATGTCGCCTCGGGCGAACATGGCGGCATCACCCAGCATATCGGCGCCTATCAGGTGCGGCTGGAGGACGGCAACCGGGTGACCTTCCTGGACACCCCGGGCCACGCCGCCTTCTCGGCCATGCGGGCCCGCGGCGCCAATGTCACCGACATCGTCATCCTGGTGGTGGCCGCCGACGACGGCGTCATGCCCCAGACGGTCGAGGCCATCCAGCACGCCAAGGCGTCCGGCGCCCCGATCATCGTGGCGATCAACAAGATCGACAAGCCCGACGCCGATCCGACCCGGGTGATCAACGAGCTGCTGCAGCACGAGATCGTCGTCGAGCGTCTGGGTGGCGAAACCCAGGTGGTCGAGGTCTCGGCCCTGGAAAAGCTCGGCCTGGACGACCTGCTGGAGGCCATCCTGGTCCAGGCTGAAATCATGGAGCTGCGGGCCGATCCGGACCGCACCGCCGAGGGCGTGGTCATTGAGGCCAAGCTCGACCGCGGCCGCGGCGCGGTGTCCACCGTCCTGGTCAAGCGCGGCAGCCTGAAGCGCGGCGACATCGTCGTGGCCGGCGCCAACTGGGGCCGGGTCCGCGCCCTGTTCAACGAGCGCGACGAGCAGCTGGACGTCGCGGGTCCCTCCACGCCGGTGGAGGTCCTTGGCCTCGACGGCACGCCCGAGCCGGGCGAACCCCTGGCCGTGGTGGAGAACGAGGCCCGCGCCCGGGAGATCACCGAGTACCGTCAGCGGGTGAAGCGCGAGAAGTCCGGTTCGCCGGTGGCGGGCGCTTCGCTGGCCGACATGATGGCCAAGCTCGCCGACAAGAAGGTCTCCGAGCTGCCGGTCATCGTGAAGGCCGACGTGCAGGGTTCGGCCGAAGCCATTGTCGGCTCGCTCGACAAGATCTCCACCGACGAGGTGCGCGCGCGCATCATCCTGTCCGGCGCCGGCGCGATCAGCGAAAGCGACGTCATGCTGGCCAAGGGGGCCGGTTCGCCGATCCTCGGCTTCAACGTCCGGGCCTCCAAGCAGGCCCGCGACCTGGCCGAGCGTGAGGGCGTCGAGATCCGCTACTATGCGATCATCTACGACCTGATCGACGACATCAAAGGCGTGCTCTCGGGCATGCTGGCGCCGATCCAGCGGGAAACCTTCCTGGGCAATGCCGAGGTCCTCCAGGCCTTCGACATCTCCAAGGTCGGCCGCGTGGCCGGTTGCCGCGTCACCGAGGGCGTGGTCCGCAAGGGCGCCCGCGTCCGGATCATCCGCGACGACGTGGTGGTCCTGGAACTGGGCGTCCTGCAGACGCTCAAGCGCTTCAAGGACGAGGTCAACGAGGTCCCCAACGGCCAGGAATGCGGCATGGCGTTCCAGGGCTTCCAGGACATCAAGGCCGGCGACACCATCGAGTGCTTCAACCTCGAAGAGGTCAAACGCTACCTCTAAGGTCTGGTCTCCAAGTCAGAACAGAATGGGCCGGCGGCGATCTTCGTCTCCGGCCCTTTTTCTTGGCGGCCCCCGCAGAGCCTCAGTTTTCCTCGGCCGCCGCCCGGCGCAGGGCGGCCATCAGGGCCTGCAGATCCCGGGGCTCCAGGCGCGCGGCGACGCCGAGCAGCTCCTCAACCTCCTGGGGGCGGATGTCGCCATTGGCGGTCACGTCGGGCAGCCGCAGGCGGCGGGCGCGCTCGATCCCCAGGGCCTCGCGCAGGGCGGCGATGGTCTCTGGCCCCGTCCCGATCTCGAAGGCGAAGGCAGGGCTCGCGCCAAAGGGCAGGGTGGGCCCAAGCTTGCCGATGGCCATGCCCGAGCGCATCAGCACCTCCTCCATCAGACCATCGGCGAGCCCCACCAGGCGCCGGACGCTGCGCTCGCAGGCCTCCTCCAGGACGGCCAGGCGCACCTCCCCCGGCGGCACGTGGCCCGGGCGGCGCTGGTTGGGGGGCAGGAGCAGGATGCGGCTCAGCTCCCAGGTGTCCGTCCGCTGGGCCAGGCCATCGCCGGGTGCGAGATGGGCGGCCGGCCCCCCAAGCAGGCTCCAGCCGAGGGTCGGACGGATGCGGCAGCTGGCGGCCAGGGCGCCATCGGCCTCAAGCACGAGGAAATAGATCGCCTGGTCATCGTCGCCGGGGTCGGACTCGCCGCCGCTGGCGTCCCGCTGGAGGGGCCAGCCGAGCTGGTCGATGAACATCGCCGCGCGCTGCGCATGCATCATCGCCAGTTCGCGGCGGTAAAGGCTGCGATTGCCGGCGGTGACGACATGGATCATGCGCCGTCAGCCCCCCGGTCCAAGCGGCCAGGATCAATGTTTCGAAAAAGCCCCACGGCTAGATCGTTAAGGTTGTAGGGCTCGCCTGTCCATAGCGTCTGCGGAGACCTCAGTCGCCGGGCAGCCCGGCCTTGAGTTCAGCCACCCACAGCCGCGCATTGCCGTCGGACGGGGCCCGCCAGTCGCCCCGCGGCGAAAGATTGCCGCCCGACACCACCTTGGGCCCGTTGGGCATGGCCGAGCGCTTGAACTGGCTGAAGCCGAAGAACCGCTGCAGGAACACCTCCAGCCAGCGGCCGACGGTCTCCAGGTCGTACTGGTTGCGGGCCTCGGGCGGGAAGTGCGGCGGCCAGGCGCCGGCGGCCGCGTCCCGCCAGGCGTGCCAGGCCAGGAACGCCACCTTCGACGGCCGAAGCCCGAAGCGGGTGATGTAATAGAGGTGGAAGTCTTGCAGCTCATAGGGGCCGACAATGGCCTGGGTGGACTGGATGGCGCCCTCAGCGTCGGCCGGCACCAGCTCCGGCGAGATTTCGGTGTCGAGCACCGCCAGCAGGATCTGGTTGGTGGCCGCCTCGAACTGGCCGTGGGCGGCGACCCAGCGGATCAGGTGCTGGATCAGGGTCTTGGCCACCGAACCGTTGACATTGTAGTGGCTCATCTGGTCGCCGACGCCATAGGTGCACCAGCCCAGCGCCAGCTCCGACAGGTCGCCGGTGCCCAGCACCAGGGCCCCGCGCTGGTTGGCCGCGCGGAACAGATAGTCGGTGCGCAGGCCCGCCTGCACGTTCTCGAAGGTGACGTCATAGACCGGCTCGCCGCCGGCGAACGGATGGTTCAGGTCGGCCAGCATCTGGCGGGCCGCCGGGCGGATGTCGATCTCCTCGGCCGTGGCGCCGATGGCCCGCATTAGGGCCCAGGCGTTGGACTTGGTGCCTTCGGAGGTGGCGAAGCCGGGCAGGGTGAAGGCCAGGATATTGGCCCGGGGCAGGCCGAGCTGGTCGCAGGCCTTGGCCGCCACGATCAGGGCATGGGTGGAGTCCAGCCCGCCGGAGACGCCGATGACGATCTTCTCGGTGCGGCTGGCCTTCAGGCGCTGGGCCAGGCCCTCGACCTGGATGTTGAAGGCCTCGTAGCAGTCCTCGTCCAGGCGCACCGGATCGTCGGGCACGAAGGGGAAGCGGTCCAGGCGGCGCATTAGGCCGCGGTCGGCGAAGTCCGGCTGGTGGGAAAAGCCGATGCGGCGGAAATCGTATTCGGGATGGCCTTCTGCGACCGCTGCATCGTTGAAGGTCGGGGTGCGCATCCGCTCCAGCCGCAGGCGCTCGACGTCCACATCGGCCAGGGTCAGGCCGCCTTGGGTGGGGAAGCGTTCGCTCTGGGCCAGAAGCGCGCCCAGCTCGTAGATGTCGCCCTGGCCGTCCCAGGCGAGGTCGGTGGTGCTCTCGCCCGGTCCGGCCGCCGAATAGAGATAGGCCGCCTGGCAGCGGACCGACTGGGAGGCGCACAGCATGGCCCGGTCGCGGGCCTTGCCCACCACCACATTGGAGGCCGACAGATTGGCCAGGATCAGGGCCCCGGCCAGGGCGCCGCGGGTGGAGGGCGGGGTGGCCGCCCAGAAGTCCTCGCAGACCTCCAGGTGAAAGACGAAGTCGGCCAGGTCTTCGGCCGCGAAGATGAGGTCGACGCCAAACGGGACGGTCTGGCCGGCCAGGGTCACCTCGAGATCGGCGAGGCCGGCGCCCGGCGCAAACCAGCGCTTCTCGTAATATTCCCGGTAGTTGGGCAGGAAGGACTTAGGCACGACCCCCAGGATCCGCCCGCGGGAAATGGCCAGGGCGCAGTTGTAGAGCCGGCCGTTGCGGCGCACCGGCGCGCCGATGGCCAGCACCGGGCTCAAGGTCTCGCTGGCCGCACAGATCTCCGCCAGGGCCGCCTCGACGGCGTCCAGCAGGGCGTCCTGCAGGTGCAGGTCGTCGATGGCGTAGGCCGAGACGCACAGCTCGGGGAAGACGATCAGGTCGGCGCCGGCCTCATGGCCCTTGCGCGCCTGCTCCAGGATCGCCTGGGCGTTGGCGGCCGGATCGCCCACCGCCACCCTGGGCGTGGCCACCCCGCAGCGGACAAACCCCTGGGCCTGACTGGAATAGAACCGATGCGCCATGCCGCTCCTCGAACCCTAAAGCGCTTCCTGATTGCCACAGATGTGGTCCTGGGGCGAGTTTGCCCAAGCTTCGCCGGATACGATGTCTGTGCGGGGCGTTCCATGGGCCAACCGTCGAGGACGCCTTCGTGACTCCAGATCCCTATCTGCTCTTCCTGTTCGGACTGGGGGCCGTGATCCTGCTGGTGGCCTGGCTTCCCCTGGGCCTGAAGCGCCTGCCGCTCAGCCTGGCCATCGTCTGCGTCGCCATCGGGGTGGCGGTGTTCAGCCTGGGCGGCCTGAATTTCGATCCCGACCCGCGCACCTATGACACCCTGACCGAGCGGCTGACCGAACTGGTGGTCATCATCGCGCTGATGGGGGCCGGGGTGAAGATCGACCGGCGCATGGGCCTGCGCAGCTGGGGCTCGGCCTGGCGGCTGCTGGGGATCGCCATGCCGCTCACCATCCTGGCCATCGCCATCCTCGGCGTGCAGGCGCTCGGCCTGTCGCTGGCCATGTCGGTCCTGCTGGCCGCGGCCCTGGCCCCCACCGATCCGGTGCTGGCGGCCGACGTGCAGGTGGGGCCGCCGGGGTCGGGCGAGGAGACCGAGGTGCGCTTCGCCCTGACCTCCGAAGCCGGCTTCAACGACGGCCTGGCCTTCCCCTTCGTCCACCTCGCCCTGGTCTTCGCCGCTGTTGCGGCCAGCACGGGCGATCCCATGGCCTGGCCCAGCCCGGAAGCCTGGCTGCACTGGGTCTCGATGGACGTGGTCTGGCGGATCGGGGCGGGCCTGGCCATGGGCTGGCTGCTGGGCCGCGCCATGGGCTGGGTCGCCTTTGACGTGCCCCAGGTGCGCCTGTCGGCCACCGGCGATGGCCTGGTGGCTCTGGGCGCCACCTTCGTGGTCTATACGGCCACCGAGTTCGTCAACGGCTATGGCTTCCTGGCCGTCTTCATCGCCGCCCTGACCCTGCGGTCGCGGGAGCGGAACCACGCCTATCACCGCGCCCTGCACGATTTCGCCGAACAGGTGGAGCGGCTGCTGATCATGCTGGTCCTGGTGCTGTTCGGCGGCGCGCTGGCCGCCGGCCTGCTGTCCAGCCTGACCTGGACCGACCTGGCGGCCTGCGCCTTCATCCTGCTGGTCATCCGGCCGCTGGCGGGCTGGATCTCCATGTGGGGCTCCAACCTCACCCGCCGCGAGCAATGGCTCTCGGCCATACTGGGCGTCCGCGGCATCGGTTCGTTCTTCTACATCGCCTATGGCCTCAACCACGGCGACTTCGGCTCGTCCGAACGCCTGTGGGCGATCACCGGCGTCGTCGTCCTGATGTCGGTGATCCTCCACGGCATCGCCGCCACCCCCCTCATGGCCTGGATCGAACGCCCCGACAAAGGCGACCCCAAGGAGGGCGAGGAGGATGTGGTGAAGTGAGGGGGTGGTGCCGCCTAGGTGACTCGAACACCTGACCTACGCATTACGAATGCGCCGCTCTACCGGCTGAGCTAAGGCGGCCCGTGGAGACGCGGGGCCTTGGGAAGGGCGTCTGCGTCCGGGGGCGACTATTTAGCGGCTGTCGGGCCGCTCGCCAAGCGACTCTGTTGCGGTGGGGTGATCTGTCGCCGGCGCGAGCCAGACGGGGCCGAACCTGGCGATGACCAGGCCCCCCAGGATGCAGAGCACGGCGAAGGCGATGGCGGTCCAGTAGACCGGCCCGAACATCCGCGGCGGGGGGCCGGGCTCAGCCTCGTCTGGCGGGGTGTCCTCGGGGCTCAAGGGGAAACCGACGCGGCCGCCGACGGCGCCGTGCGCTCGATCAGGTTCAGCAGGGCGGCCTCCATGGGCAGGGGGGCGAAGGCGCGCTCGCCGAGCCTGGCCCGGGCGAGCGGCCTGGCCACCGCGCGGGACAGGCAGAGCGCGCGCAGGTGGCGCGCCTCCTGGCCCCGCAGCAACAGGGCCAGCTGGCGGGCGGCCCGGGGCGAGTGGACCAGGACCGCCTCGGCCTTCAACGCCCGCGCCAGCTCATCCCGGGAGGGCGTCAGGGGCCGGGTTTCGTAGATGGCCTGGCTTCGCGCCGAGACGCCGGCGCCGGCCAGGGCGCCCATCAGGTCGCCGGCCGGCTCGGCGGCGGCCAGGTGCAGGACAGACCCCTTGAACTCGCCGGCCCGTCCCGCCAGGCCGCGGGCCAGGGCGTCCACGTCGCCATCGGCGGAATAGACCTGGCGGAAGCCGGCGGCCCGCGCCGCCTGCGCCGTGGCCTGGCCGACCACGAAGACCGGCAGGCTTCGATCGGGGTTCAGGCCGGCGAACACTCGGATTCCATTGGCGCTGGTGAAGGCCAGGGCGCCGACGCCGGCCAGGTCGGGAACGACGCCGGCCAGGGGCGCGACCTCCAGCAGGGGCAGGACCAGGGGCCGGCAGCCCATGGCGCGCAGACGCTCGGCCGTGGCCGTGGCGCCGGGCTCGGCGCGGGTGATCCAGATCAGGCGTCGGTCTTGGGACGTCATCGCCGCAGGAAAGCTTGAGCGGCCGTCCCGATGCAAGCCCGCAGACGGCGCCGGGGCGCTTTAGAGGGCGGGCTCTTCGGGCAGGATGATGGCGTCGCCGGCCTCGTCGCGCAGCTCGGCCCCCAGCTTCAGCCCTAGTTCCCGGGCCGCGACCATGGCGTCGGCCGCACGGGTGAGGTCTAGGCCCTCTTCCCGGCGGAAGCGCAGGCGGCCGTCGGGCGACAGGGCCTCGACGATCAGGAAGAGCTGGCCGGCCTTCAGGGTCGCATAGGCGCCGATGGGCGTGCGGCAGGAGCTTTCCAGGGCCGCCATGGCGCCGCGCTCTGCGGCGACGGTGGTGGTGGTGTCGAGGTCGCGCAGGGCCTCAAGCCAGGGCTGGCCCTGGTCGGCCTCGCGGGTCTCGATGGCCAGGGCGCCTTGGCCTGGGGCCGGCGGGCGCTCGACCGGATCGATGAAGCTCTTGGCCGCGCCGTCGAGGCCCAGGCGCTTGAGGCCGGACAAGGCGAGAATGATGGCGTCGTACTCGCCGGCCTCCAGCTTGGCCATGCGGGTGCCGACATTGCCCCGCAGCAGCTGGACGTCCAGGTCGGGGCGGGCGTGCAGGCTCTGGGCCTGGCGGCGCAGGCTGGCGGTGCCGAGCCTGGCGCCCCGGGGCAGGTCTTCCAGGGTGCGGGCCTCGCGGCTGAGGAAGGCGTCTCGGGGGTCTTCCCGCTCGGGGATGGCGGCGATGACCAGGCCCGGCGGCAGGACGGCCGGCATGTCCTTCATGGAATGGACCGCGCAGTCGATGCGGCCGATCTGCAGCCACTCCAGCATGTAGGTCGACAGGCCCTCGACCACCGTCAGCGTCGCCTTCGGGAAGCGGGCGCGGAAGGCGGCCACCAGCGGCGCGGTCAGCGGAGTCGACACCACCAGCGTCGCTCAGGGTATTC
>CAZERE010000058.1:8616-17960 GCA_964515365.1 uncultured Phenylobacterium sp.
CATCGCCTCCTCGATCTCCTGGGTGAACAGGGCCTTGCCGCCGACCGCCAGCAGGCGCCGACCCTGGATCTGGTCGCCGGAGGTGCGGATGATCACCAGGGGGGCGACGCGCTCGGCGTCCTCCGGCGCGGCGCCCAGGGCCGCGGCGATGCGGCGCTGCATCTGGCCGGCCTGGGCCAGGGAGAGCTGGGAGCCTCGGGCCCCGATGCGGACGACGGGCGGTTGCGAAGACACGGTGGGCGGTCTACCTGCGATGCGATGACTGACAGCCCGCTGCTACAGGACAGGCGCCTTGGCCGCAACCGGATGACCGACCTGACGGTCCTGGGCCTCGAGACCAGCTGCGACGAAACCGCCGCGGCCGTGGTGCGGCGGAGCGCGGATGGTCAGGTGCGCGTGCTGTCCTCGGTGATCGCCAGCCAGATCGCCCAGCACGCCCCCTATGGCGGGGTGGTGCCCGAGATCGCCGCCCGCTCGCACGTGGAAGCCATCGACGCCATCGCCGCCCAGGCCATGAGCGAGGCGGGTCTCGCCTATGACGATCTGGACGGGGTGGCGGCCACCGCTGGGCCTGGCCTGGTGGGCGGGGTGATGGTGGGCCTGGCCTTCGGCAAGGCCGTGGCGCTCGCCCGCTCCCTGCCCCTGGTGGCGGTCAACCACCTGGAGGGCCATGCGGTCTCGGCCCGGCTGGGGGCCGACGTGGCCTATCCCTTCCTGCTGCTGCTGGTCTCCGGCGGCCATTGCCAGCTGCTGGAGGTGGCCGGCGTCGGCGCCTGCCGCCGCCTGGGCACCACCATGGACGACGCGGCCGGCGAGGCCTTCGACAAGATCGCCAAGACGCTCGGCCTGCCCTATCCCGGCGGGCCGGCCCTGGAGAAGCTGGCCGTGGGCGGGGATCCCGAGCGCTACGCCCTGCCGCGGGCGAGGCTCGGCCGCAAGGACTGCGACTTTTCCTTTTCGGGGCTGAAGACCGCCGCGGCGCGGATCGCCGAGGGCCTGACCACCGAGCCTGAGCGCCGGGACCTGGCCGCCGCCGTCCAGGCCGCCATCGCCCGCCAGCTGCGCGAGCGCACCGAGCGGGCCATGGACCTCTATGCGCAAGGCCATGAGGGCGAGGCCCTGCGCTTCGTGGTGGCCGGCGGGGTGGCCGCCAATGGGGCCGTGCGTGCGGTGCTGGAAGAGGCCGCTGCGACGCGAGGCTTTTCCTTCACCGCCCCGCCGCTGGCCTACTGCACTGACAATGGCGCCATGATCGCGCTGGCCGGCGCCGAGCGGCTGGCGCTCGGGATCAGCGATCCCCTGGACGCCCCGGCCCGGCCCCGCTGGCCCCTCGATGCGGCCGCCGCAGCCGCCAATCCCAGCCATCTCGCCGGCCGAAAGGGCGCCAAGTCATGAGCCAGCCGATGAAGCGCGCCGGGGTGATTGGCTCCGGCGCCTGGGGCACGGCGCTGGCCCAGGTCTGCCTGCGGGCTGGACTGTCCACCACGCTTTGGGCCCGCGAGCCCGAGGTGGTGGCCGCCATCGCAGAGACGGGGGAGAACCGCCTGTTCCTGCCCGGCGTGCCCCTGGACAAGGCCCTGGTCTGCACCGGCGACCTGGCGGATCTGGCCGGCAGCGACCTGATCCTGATGGTGGCGCCGGCCCAGCACCTGCGCGGCGCGCTGACGGTGTTTGCCCCCCACGCCCGGCCGGGCCTGCCCATCCTGCTGTGCGCCAAGGGGGTGGAGCAGGGCTCGCTGAAGCTGATGACGGAGGTCCTGGCCGAAACCCTGCCGGATGCGACGCCCGCCGTGCTGTCGGGGCCGAGCTTCGCCGGAGAAGTGGCCCGCGGCCTGCCCACCGCCGTGACGCTCGCCTGTCCGGACGAGGCGCTGGGCCGGGCGCTGGCCGAAGCCCTCGCAGGCCCCGGCTTTCGCCCCTACTACGCCGCCGACATGATCGGCGCCGAGGTCGGCGGCGCGATCAAGAACGTGCTGGCCATCGCCTGCGGCATTGTCGAGGGCCGGGGCCTGGGGCGCAGCGCGCATGCGGCCCTGATCACCCGCGGCTTTGCGGAGATGACCCGCGTGGCCGTGGCCCTGGGCGGCGAGCCCGAGACCGTGGCTGGCCTCTGCGGCCTCGGCGACCTGGTGCTCACCTGCTCCAGCCCGCAGTCGCGCAATATGAGCGTCGGCCTGGCGCTGGGCGCCGGCCAGACCCTGGAGGCGGCCCTGGCCGGCAAGCTGTCGGTGGCCGAAGGCGTGGCCTCGGCGCCCGCCGTGCGCCAGCTGGCGGCGAAGCTCGGCGTCGAGACCCCGATCTGCGAGGCCGTGGCCGCCATCCTGGCCGGCGAGGTCGCCGTGGACGTCGCCATCGAAAACCTGTTGTCCCGTCCTCTGAAGGACGAACGCTAAGGATCCGCCATGAGCCTGTTTGTCCTGATGTGCTTCGACAAGGCCGACGCCCTGCCGCGCCGCACCGCTGCGCGGGCCGACCACCTGGCCTATATCGAACAGCGCCTGGAGAAGGTGAAGCTGGCCGGTCCCCTGCTGACCGAGGCCGGCGACATGGCCGGCTCCCTGATCATCTATGAGGCCGAAGACCGCGCCGAGGTGGAGGCCTTCGCCGCGGGCGATCCCTACAAGGCCGCCGACGTCTTCGAGCGGGTGGAGATCTCCGCCTTCAAGGTCACCCGCGGGGCCCTGGCTTGAGCGCCAATCCCGCCCGTCCGCCCGCCGGGACCGACCTCTGCGCCCTGGACGAGGTGGCCGAGCCGGGCGCCAAGAGCTTCCGCTTCCGCGCCGAGGCGGCCATGTTCGCCGGCGTGGTGGTGCGGATCGGCGCGGAGATCCGCGGCTATGTGGATTCCTGCCCCCATGCCGGCTGGCCGCTCTCGGCCCTGGACGACCGCTACCTGACGCGGGATCACCGCCACATCCTCTGCGCCGGCCACGGGGCGCTGTTTCGCCCCCTGGACGGCGAATGCGTCGTCGGCCCCTGCTTTGGCGAACGGCTTTCCCCCTGGCCCGTCGAGGTTCGCGGCGGCCGGGTGGTGACGGCCTGACCATGACGGCGGCTGGCCAGATCATCGTCCTCAACGGTGTCCCGCGCGCCGGCAAGTCGAGCCTCGCCAAGGCGATCCAGGACAGCTTCGACGGCGTCTGGATGAACCTCGGCGTGGACGGCTTCAAGGCCATGACGCCCCAGCGGGTCCAGCCCGGGATCGGCCTGCGCCCCGGCGGCGAGCGGCCGGACCTGGAGCCGCTGATCGTCAGCCTCTATCTGGCCCTCTACCAGTCCATCGCCGCCCACAGCCGCCTGGGGCTGAACGTCGTCGCCGACCTCGGCCATCACGACTCCTATTCCCAGCCCCGCCACATCCTGCCGGCCTGCGCCCGGGTGCTGGAGGGCCTGCCCGCCTGGCTGATCGGCGTCCGCTGTCCGATCGAGGTGGTGATGGCCCGCCGCGCCGCCACCTGGAACCAGGCCTGGTCCCCGGGCGATCCCATCCCCCTCCCGGTCCAGCGCTTCCAGGACGAGGTCCACCGGCCCGGCCTTTACGACCTGGAGGTCGACACCGCCGCGCTCACGCCCGAGGCCGGCGCCCAGGCGATCGCCGCGCGCATGAGACGAGACCCTCCGCCCTCGGCCTTCGCACAACTGGCCGCCCTGGCGGCCTGAGCGGCGCTGGCCTGGAACACAGGCGTCGCGTTTCTCCGGCACGACTCGCCGGAGAACTCCATCAGGGGGCGACAGATGCGGGCGAACACATCTCGGGGCTTGCGGCTGGCCTTTGACGCGGCGGCGGACGTCTATGATCTGGGCCGGCCGAGCTTCGATGCGGCGCTGCTTCGGCCCATGCTCGACCAGGCAGGCCTGAAGCCCGGCGACCGGGTCCTGGAGATCGGCGCCGGATCGGGCCAGCTGACCGGCGGCCTGCTGGAGGCGGGGCTTCAGGTCACAGCCCTCGAACCCGGCGCCCGGCTGGCCGAACGGCTGGCGCAGAAGTTCGCCGCCCACGACCGCCTCGACGTGATCCAGGCCAGCTTCGAGGACTTCGCGCCCGACCAGCGGTTCGCCGCCGTCCTGGCCAGCAACGCCTTCCACTGGCTGGACCCCGAGGTGAGCTACGCCAAGGCCTGGGCGGCCCTGGCGCCTGTGGGGTCGCTCTGCCTGATCTGGAACTTCCCGATCCTGGCCGATGGCGCCCTTCAGGCCCGGATCAATGATCAGGTGTTCGTCGAAGCGCTGGCGCAGCTGCGCCGCGATCCGGCGACCTTCCGCGCCGGCCTGGACGCGGTCATTGCGGCCGGCCATCGGGAACTTGCGGAGACCGAGCTCTACGCCCAGCCCTGGACCTGCTGGATCGACCGGCGGCTCGCCCTGACGCCGGCGGCCTATATCGACCTGCAGGCCAGCTATGCCAATACGGTGGACGCGCGAGACCGGCTGGACGCTGGCCTCCGGTCGCTTCGGGGGGCGCAGGAGCCGGGCGAGGTGGTGGACCAGGTCTATCTGAGCGCCGCCCGCCGCCGGGGCCTGTCATGAGCCAACAGACTGTCCGCATCGCCGCGGCCCAGACGCCGGTCTTCTGGGAGGACGTGGCCGCCGCCCTGGCCCATGCGCGCGGGGCGATCGGGCAGGCGCAGGCGGCCGGCGCATCTCTGCTGTGTTTCCCGGAAGGGTTTCTGCAGGGCTATCTGGTGGAGCCCCAGGCGGCGCGGCGGGCGGCCCTGGACCTCGGCTCGTCCGCCTTCGCCGATGTGGTCGGCCAACTGCCGGAGTCCGGCCCCGCCCTGGTCCTGGGTCTGATCGAGGCGGAAGGCGAGCGGCTCTACAACACCGCCGTGGTGCTCGAAGGCCGCCGCCTGATCGGCCGCTATCGCAAGACCCACCTGCTGAAGAGCGAGACGGTGTTTACGCCCGGCGAGGCCTGTCCCGTCTTCGAGGCTGGCGGTCTGCGCTTCGGGATCAATATCTGCTTCGACACCAACTTCCCCGAGGCCGCGCAGAAGGTGGCCGACCAGGGCGCGAGGCTGCTGGTCTGCCCGGCCAACAACATGCTGCCGCAGGCCATCGCCCTGGACTGGAAGGACCGGCACAATCCCGTGCGGGGCGACCGCTGTCGCGAGACCGGGCTGTGGTGCCTTTCGGCCGATGTCACCGGCGCGCGGGGCGACCGCGTGGCCTGGGGGCCGACGGCGCTGCTGGGCGCCCAAGGCGAGGTGGTGGCGCAGCTGCCCCTGGATGCGCCGGGCCTGCTGGTCTGCGACCTGCCCCTGGGCGCGGTCGCGTGAGCGCCTAGGCTTGATACCTGGCGAACTCGGCGGCCAGAACATCCATCACCGCCCGGATCCGGGGGACGCGGCGCAGGCTCTCGTGGGTGACGATCCAGGTCTCCAGACGGGCCACCACCCATTCGGGCAGCACGCGGCGAAGCGTGGGGTCGCGGGCGCCCGCCGGGACCTGGGCGACGGCGATCCCGAGACCCGCCCGGGCGGCGGCGAGCTGGGCCGGATGGCTGTCGGTGCGCAAGGCCAGCCGCCCCCGGTCGAAGGCGGGCCCCAGGGTCTCGGCGAAGGCCAGATCGGCCCGGGCGCGGTCGGGGCCGATGAGGTCGTGCCGCGCCAGGTCGGCCTGCGAGGCGGGCGTGCCCCGGGCCCGCAGATAGGCCTCTGAGGCGAAGAGGCCCAGCGGGATCACCGCGGCCTTGCGGGCGACCAGGGCGTCCTGGGCCGGACGCACCGTCCGCACGGCCACATCCACCTCCTGGGCCAGCAGGTCGGCCGGGGCGTTGCTCAGCGACAGCTCCACCAAGATCGCCGGATGGGCGTCGCGGAGGGTCTTCAGCATGGGCGGGATCACCTCCACGCCGACGAACTCCGGCACGCTGATCCGCACCACGCCGGCGACCTCGCCGGGCGGAGCCGCGGCCAGGCGGATGAAGTGCTCTGACGCCAGGGCCATGGCCCGGGCCGGCCCTTCCAGGGCGCGGGCCTGTTCGGTGGGCGTCAGGCCATTGGCCGAGCGGGTGAAGAGCACGGCGCCCAGGGCCGCCTCCAGAGTCGCGATGCGGCTGCGCGCCGTGGCGTGGGAGACCCCGAGCCGGCGGGCCGCGCCCGACAGGCTGCGCTCTTCCAGCACGGCCAGAAAGGCCTGCTGATCCTCCCAGGAGATGGGGCTGCTCATAAGTTTTCTACTAGCAGCCTGAAAGGTTCTTGCAATTTCTAACAGGCGGGCGGCGGCGCAAGGTCGGCCTCATCAAGAGGAGACGCGCGATGAACAGCGAAAGAACCGCCCTGGTCCTGGGCGCCACCGGCGGGATCGGCGGCGCGGTGGCCCAGGCCCTGCTGCGGCATGGGTGGCGTGTGCGGGGCCTGGCCCGCGACCCGGCGAACGCCGCCGGCCAGGCCCTGCCCGGGGTCGACTGGCGGACCGGCGACGCCATGGACCGCGGGCAGGTGACGGCGGCCGCCGAGGGGGTCACAGCCATCGTCCATGCGGTGAACCCCCCTGGCTATCGCCACTGGGAAAGGCTGGTCCTGCCGATGATCGACAACACGATCGCCGCGGCGCGGGCGGCCGGCGGGGCGCGCGTCGTCCTGCCCGGCACGATCTACAACTACGATGTCAGGCGCACCCCGGTGATTGGCGCCGAGACGCCGCAGGCGCCCCGCAGTCGCAAGGGCGCCATCCGCGTGGCGATGGAGCGCCGTCTGGAGGCCGCCGCGCCGGAGGTCCCGTCGCTGATCCTGCGGGCCGGCGACTTCTTCGGTCCCGGCGCCCGATCGAGCTGGTTTTCCCAGGCCGTGGTCAAGCCGGGTCGGCCGGCGCGCAGGATCGTCAATGTGGCCCGCGGACCCGGACACAGCTGGGCCTATCTGCCGGATCTGGCCGAGGCCTTTGCGCGCCTGATGGACGCCCCGGAACGCCTTGGCCCCTTCGAGCGCCTGCAGTTCGAAGGGCTCTATGACGAGACCGGGACCGTGCTCACCGACGCGGTGACTCGGGCGCTGGGGCGCGACATCCCGACGGCCCCCTTCCCCTGGTGGGTGGTGCAGGCGCTCAGCCCCTTTGGCGGTTTTCCCCGGGAGGCGGCGGACATCGCGCCCTGCTGGCGCTGGCCGGCGCGGCTCGACAACCGCCGGCTCGTGGAGATCCTCGGCGCCGAGCCCCGCACGCCGCTGGACCAGGCGCTGGGCGCCAGCCTGGCCAGCCTGGGCGTAACCTGAGGCCGCCGGCGCGGCGCTACATCACCCCCAGGCGCCGCAGCACGCGCAGGTGGAGGTCGCGCTCGTGGGTGTGGACGCCCGGCGCGCCGGCGACGACGATCAGGGCCTTCCAGAGCGCCCAGGCCTGGCCGCGCAGCCAGCAGGCGTCGTCCAGGCCCAGGCGCTGGCGGAAGGTCTCCCGGGCCTCGTCGTCGAGGAAGGTCCAGGCGAAGGCCAGGTCGCAGGCGGGGTCGCCCACCCCGCAGGTCCCGAAATCGATCACCGCGGCCAGCCGGCCGTCCCGGACCAGCAGATTGCCCGGCGCCACGTCCCCGTGGATCCAGACCGGCGGCGCGGTCCAGCGCGTGGCCAGAGCCTCGTCCCAGAGGGCGAGCGCCGCGGCGCCGTCGATCTGGCCGCCGAGGGTCTGCGCCGCCGCCCGGGTCTGGCCGTCATAGACCGCCGGGTCGCCGCCCCGGTGGAAGTTGTGCGGGCCGGCGGCCGGTCCCTCTGAAGCGTCGATGGCGTGCAGGGCCAGCAGAAAGCCCGCCAGGTCCCGGGCGAGGGCCTCGTGGTCGAGGCCGTCTACGGCGGCGGCGGTCTCGCCCTCGATCCAGGCGCAGATCGACCAGGGAAAGGGATAGCCGTGGCCCGGCGCGCCCACCGCCACGGGCGCCGGGATCGGCAGGGGCAGGCCTGCCGCCAGCCGGGGCAGCCAGGTCTGCTCCTTCTCCACCTGGGCGAGGTAGTGGGCCGCGGCCGGCATGCGGACCAACAGATCGGCGCCCAGCCGGAAGGTGCGGTTGTCCCAGCCGCCGGGCTTGACCCTGGTGATGGGCAGGTCCGCCCACTGGGGAAACTGGTCGGCGATGAGGGCGGCCACCGTCGCCTCGTCGACCTTGACCCGTTCGGTCATCGCCTTCCCCCAGCTCTTCCTTCAGGCTTCCCCAGCGTCAGGGTTGAAGCCCCTGATCGGTGCGGTCCATGGTCCGCCCCATTGTTTTCGCCCATTCGAGACACATAAGGGAGGGCCATATGCCCATCAGCCGCGAAGTTCATCTCATCACCCGCCCCAACGGCATGCCGCAGGAGCGCGAGTTCGAGATCGTCGAGACCCATGTCCCCGACGCCGCCGACGGCCAGGTGCTGGTCCAGAACCTCTACATGTCGGTGGACCCGGCCATGCGCCCGCGGCTGACCGCCGGCCAGGCTCTGAACGAGGCCATGATGGGCGGGGCGCTGGGCAAGGTGCTCCAGTCCAAGAGCCCGGACTTCGCGGTCGGCGACCTGGTCACCAACCGCCTGGGCTTTAGGGAATTTTTCGTCTCCGACCCCAAGGGCCTGTCCAAGCTGACCCCGGCCGAGGGCCTGCCGCTGACCGTCCACATGCATGCGCTCGGCATGACCGGCTTCACGGCCTATGGCGGCCTGCTGTTCATCGGGGCGATGAAGGAGGGCGAGCAGGTGTTCGTCTCCACCGCCGCCGGCGCCGTGGGCTCGATCGCCGCCCAGATCGCCAAGATCAAGAACGGCTACGTGGTCGGCTCCACGGGTTCGGACGACAAGGCCGCCTGGCTGCGCGACGAGATCGGCCTGGACGCGGTGATCAACTACAAGACGCAAGCCATCCGCCAGGCCCTGGAAGAGGCCACGCCCAAGGGGATCGACGTCTATTTCGAGAATGTCGGCGGCGAGCACCTGGAAGCCGCGCTGCGCCGGATGAACACGCTGGGCCGCATCGCCGTCTGCGGCATGATCTCGGGCTATAATGAGGGCCAGGCGCCGGTGCGCAACCTGTCCAACATCATCTATTCGCGGGTGATGCTGCGGGGCTTTGTGGGCACCGACTTCATGCACCTGCAGCCCGACTTCCAGCGCGACATGGCCGCCTGGCTGCGCGAGGGCAAGATCAAGTACCAGGAGACGGTGATGGACGGGATTACGTCCGCGCCCAAGGCCCTGATCGGCCTGCTGGAAGGCGCCAATTCCGGCAAGATGCTGGTCAAGTTGGCCGAATAGGCGGTCTTGCTCTGAGGGGTCCTGCCGCGCAGGACCCCGAAGGCCGCGCCCTAGAGACCCAGGTCGGCGGTGACCGGGGCGTGGTCGCTGGGGCGTTCCCATTCGCGCACGTCGTCATGGACGCGGGACGAGGCC
>CAZERE010000059.1:0-17869 GCA_964515365.1 uncultured Phenylobacterium sp.
TGACGAGAATGAGAGACCCTGCGTCCTTCGAGGCTCGCCTTGCTCGCACCTCAGGATGAGGGGGTGGGCGCAGGGCAGCTCATTCCGTCCTCATCCTGAGGCGTCCTGCGCCAGCAGGGCCTCGAAGGAGGAGGGCGGCCGCACCGCAGCCGACCGCCCCTTCCCCCATCAGAGCCCGGCCAGGGCCTGGTCCAGGTCGGCGATGATGTCGTCCACATGCTCCAGCCCCACAGAGAGCCGCACCACGTCGGGGCCGGCGCCGGCGGCCATCTGGTCGGCCTCCTCCAGCTGGCGGTGGGTGGTCGAGGCCGGATGGATGATCAGGCTGCGGGTGTCGCCGATATTGGCCAGGTGGGAGAACAGCTTCACCGCCCCCACCAGTTTCACGCCGGCCGCGTAGCCGTCCTTCAGGCCGAAGGTGAAGACCGCGCCGGCGCCCTTGGGGGCGTAGCGCTGGGCCCGCTCATGGCTGGGATCGCCGGCCAGGCCCGCATAGGAGACCCAGGCCACCTTGGGGTGGGCCTGCAGCCACTCGGCGACCCTCTGGGCGTTGGCGCAGTGGCGCTCCATCCGCAGGGCCAGGGTCTCGACGCCGGTCAGGATCATGAAGGCGTTGAACGGCGAGATGGCGGGTCCTAGGTCCCGCAGGCCCAGCGCCCGGCAGGCGACCACGAAGGCGGCCGGCCCGAAGGCCTCGGTGAAGACCTTGCCGTGATAGCTGGGATTGGGCGCGCTGAGATTGGGCCAGCGGCCGCCGGTCCAGTCGAACTTGCCGCCGTCGATGATGGCCCCGCCGATGGAATTGCCGTGGCCGCCGAGGAACTTGGTCAGGGAATGGACGACGATGTCGGCGCCGTGGTCCAGGGGCCGGCAGAGATAGGGGGTGGCGAGCGTGTTATCGACCACCAGCGGCACGCCCCTGGCATGGGCGACCTGCGCGATGCCGGCGATATCCATGACGACGCCGCCCGGATTGGCGATCGACTCGATGAAGACCGCCCGGGTCTTGTCGTCGATGGCGCGGGCGAAGGCCTCGGGCTCCAGCTCCTCGACGAAGGTCACCCCCCAGCCCATGCGCTTGAAGCTCTGGCTGAGCTGGGTGATCGAGCCGCCATAGAGCTTGCGCGAGGCCACGATGTTGCAGCCGGGCTCCATCAGGGTGTGAAAGACCAGCAGCTGGGCGGCGTGGCCGCTGGCCACGGCCAGGCCCGCGACCCCGCCCTCCAGGGTCGCCAGACGCGCCTCCAGCACCCCGGCGGTGGGATTGCCCAGGCGCGAATAGATGTTGCCGGGCGCCTCCAGGTTGAACAGGGCCGCGGCGTGATCGGCGTCGTCGAAGACATAGGAGGTGGTCTGGTAGATCGGGGTGACCCGGGCCTTGGTCACCGGATCGGGCGTGGCCCCGGCGTGGATGACCAGGGTTTCAGGGCGCAGGGCCGCATTGTCGGACATTGGCGTCTTCCCTTGTGAAGCGTTCTCGTTGGCCCTGCGCCTAGCACGACGGTGCGCCGGCGCCCAAGCCAGGACGCTTCGCCGCAGCTCATCTTCGGGCGGTTAACCAATCGGTGGGGGATGGCGGCCTAGCCTCCCAGCAAGAAGCAGGCCAGGAGGGCTGAAACTTGGCGCTCAGCGCGCGACTCGAAGTCCGTCAGGGGCAGGGGCTGGTCATCACCCCTCAGCTGCAGCAGGCCATCAAGCTGCTGCAGTTGTCGAACCTTGAGCTGGAGGCCTATGTCGAGGGCGAGCTCGAGCGCAATCCTCTGTTGGCGCGCGATGAGGGTGAGCCCGAGCCGGCGCCTGAGGCTCCCGACAGCGCCGGCGAGGCCCGCGCCGAGGCGGCCCTGGACGAGGTGGCCTCAGGCTCCGCCCAGAGCGATCTGGATTCCGCCCATGACGAGGTCTCCCCCGGCGAGCGGGCCACCGGCGATGGGGCCGAGGCCGGTGAGGCCGGCGGCGCCATCGACTGGTCCAAGGCCGGCAAGGGCGGCAGCTTCGAAGGCGATGGGGATGGCCTCGACGGCCTGGCCGCCGCCGAAAAGACCCTGGCCGAACATCTGCACGACCAGGCCGCCCTGCTGGGGCTTACAGGCGCCCAGGCGGCCGTCGCCGCCGTCCTGATCGATGGGGTGGACGAGGGCGGCTATCTGCGGCTGGACCTTGCCGAGACCGCCGAACGCCTGGGCTGCGCCCTGGGCCTGGTGGAGCGCGTGCTCGGCCAGCTCCAGGGCCTGGAGCCCACCGGCGTGTTCGCCCGGGACGTGGCCGAGTGCCTGAGGCTGCAGCTGATCGAGCGCGATCGCTGCGACCCGGCCATGTCGGCCCTGCTGGACAATCTCGACCTTCTGGCCCGCCGGGACATGGCGGGGCTGAAGCGCGCCTGCGCGGTGGATGACGAGGACCTGCGCGACATGCTGGCCGAGCTGCGGGCGCTGACGCCGCGCCCTGGCGCGGCCTTCGGCGGCGAGCCCAGCCAGCCGGTGGCGCCCGATGTCTTCGTCCGCGAAGGCCCCGGCGGCCTGTGGCTGGTGGAGCTCAACAGCGACACCCTGCCCCGCCTGCTGGTGGACCAGCGCTATCATGCCCGGGTGTCCGGCGGCGCGCGCTCCGACCAGGACAAGACCTTCGTCGCCGACTGCCTGGCCAACGCCAACTGGCTGGTCCGCAGCCTGGACCAGCGGGCCAAGACCATCCTCAAGGTGTCCAGCGAGATCGTCCGCCAGCAGGACGGCTTCCTGGCCTATGGGGTCGAGCACCTGCGGCCCCTGAACCTGAAGACCGTGGCCGAGGCCATCGGCATGCACGAATCCACGGTCAGCCGGGTGACCTCCAACAAGTACATCGCCACGCCCCGGGGCCTGTTCGAGCTGAAGTTCTTCTTCACCTCCTCGATCGCCTCCTCCTCGGGCGGCGAGGCCCATTCGGCCGAGGCGGTCCGCCATCGCATCCGCCAGCTGATCGATGCAGAAGCGCAGGGCGCCGGCGTCCATTCCGACGACCAGATCGTCGATATCCTGAAGACCGGCGGCGTCGACATCGCCCGCCGCACCGTGGCCAAGTACCGGGAAGCCATGCGGATCCCCTCCTCGGTGGAGCGTCGGCGGGCGATGAGGGAAGCGGTCTAGACCTCGCCCGCCCGCACCAGGGTCTCGGCGATCTGCACGGCGTTGAGCGCCGCGCCCTTCAGCAGCTGGTCGCCGGCGATGAACAGCGACAGGCTGCGGCCCGAGGGGTCCGACAGGTCGGTGCGGATCCGGCCCACCAGCACGTCATCGGCGCCGGAGGCTTCGCCCGGCATGGGGAAGTGGTTGGCCTCGCGATCATCCACCACGCGCACGCCCGGCGCCTCGGACAACCAGGCGCGGGCCTCCTCCACGCTCACCGGCTCGGCGAATCGCACCGTCAGGGCCATGGCGTGGGCGCGGAGCACCGGCACCCGGATGCAGGTGAAGCTGGCCGGCAGGTCGGGCGCGGCCAGCAGCTTGCGCAGCTCGGCCATCACCTTGAGCTCCTCGCCGTTATAGCCGGTCTCGGGGTCGATCTCGGCGTCGTGGCTGAACAGGTTGAAGGCGTAGGGATGGGCCAGGACCTGGGGCGGATAGGCCTCGCCGGCCAGGGCCGCGGCGGTGGAGTCTCGCAGCTCGGCCATGGCGGCGGCGCCGGCGCCCGAGGCGGCCTGGTAGGTGGAGCCCACCAGCCGCACGATCAGCCGCCGGGCATGCAGGGGCGCCAGGACCACCGCGGCGATGGCCGCCACGCAGTTGGGGTTGGCCACCAGCCGCCCCGGCGCCTCGGCGAGCCGCCAGGCGTTGACCTCGGGCACCACCAGGGGCGTGGCGGCGTCCATGCGGAAGGCCGAGGAATTGTCCACCACCCAGGCGCCGGCGGCGACGGCGACCGGGCCATAGCGCCGCGACAGGCTGGCGCCGGCCGAGAAGAAGGCGACATCGACGCCTTCGAAGCTGGCCTCATCCAGGGCCTGCACCGTGACCGGCTCGCCCTGGAACATCAGGATGCGGCCCGCCGAGCGCGCCGAGGCCAGCAGGCGAAGCTCGCCCACCGGAAAGCCGCGGCGCTCCAGGCAGGCGATCAGCTCGGCGCCCACAGCCCCGGTGGCGCCGACAATGGCGACCGTCAGCGGGCGCGGCGCGCGGGTCTTCGAGGCCGCGGGGCGCTCAAGGATCGGGGACAGAGATTGCGGCATGGGAGCCTCCGGAGTCTGGCCGGAGGGGGGTGGCGTTCCGTGTCGCGACCCCATCCTTCCGGCGGGGTCAAGCAGGGATCGTCAGTCGGCTGCGTCCAGCCACGACCAGACCCCTGCGCCCGCAAGCGCAGTGGTTTTAATAATCATGGTCATGGTGGCCAGATGCCGCATGGACCGCCCGATAGGCCCTGGCGCCGGCCTTGTAAAGGGTGAGCTGCGCTGTGGGCTGCATTGCCGGCCGGCGTCTGAGGCATCATAGGGAGCGCCATGAGCCTGGCCGAACCCACCCCCGAACGTCGGATGAGCCTGTCGGAGATCCTCACCGATCTCTGCGACGAGACCCATGCGGCCGAGACCCTGGGTCAGACCCTGCAGCGCTTTGGCCGCCGCTCCTTTGGGGTGCTGCTGTTCATCCTCGCCGCGCCCAACCTGCTGCCCCTGCCGCCGGGCTCATCGACCTTTCTCGGGGCGCCCCTGGTCCTGTTCACGCCGCAACTGGCGGCGGGCGTGACGACCCCCTGGCTGCCGGCCCCGCTGAAGCGTCAGGTGCTCGACATGGGCCAGCTGCGGGCGGTCTTCGCCCGGCTGATCCCCAGGGTGGCGCAGGTGGAGCGGGTCTCCACGGCGCGGCTGACCTTTCTGTTCGGCCCGGTGGGCGACCGGCTGATCGGCGCGGTCTGCACGCTGCTGGCCCTGGTGCTCATGCTGCCCCTGCCGCTCGGCAACCTGCTGCCCGCCGCGGCGATCAGCCTGTTTGGCCTGGCCCTGGTGCAGCGGGACGGGATTTTGGCCCTGGCCGGCTACGTCATGGCGGCGGTGAGCTTTACCGTTCTCGCCCTGGCCGCAGGGGTTATCCACAGGCTTTTGGCGGCGGCGCTCTCCGCCTTCTGACGGACTTGACACCATCGGGCGGCAGGCGCGTTGTTACGGGTATGCAAGTCCAAGTCACCGGCAAACACGTCGATGTCGGAGAGGCCCTGCGGTTGCGGGTCACCGACGAACTCACCAACAGCATTGGCAAATATATCGACCGCACGGGCGGCGGCGCCGATGTTGTCGTCAGTCGCGAGGGCTACACCTTCAAGGTGGACTGCGCCCTGACCCTGGCCACGGGGCAACAGCTCCAGAGCCATGGCACCGGAACCGACGCGCACACCGCGTTCGACTCCGCCCTGCAGAAGATCGAGACCCGGGTCCGACGCTACAAGCGCCGGCTGAAGGATCATCATCAGCAGGCCCTGGCCAAGCAGGCCGAGACCGCCTCCTATTTCGTGCTCCGCACGCCAGAAGGCGAGGACGAGTCCGACTGGGAGGACGGCCAGGATGGCGGCGCCTCTGACGCCGCGCCGGCCAGCATGGTCATCGCCGAAACCGAAAAGCCCATCCGCACCATGACCGTTTCCATGGCGGTCATGGACCTGGACTTGACGGGAACTCAAACAATCGTGTTTAGGAACGCCGCCCACGGCGGATTGTCCGTGGTATATCGCCGGCCCGACGGGAATATCGGCTGGATTGACCCCGAACGCACGAAGTCCGTGAACGGGAACGGAGCGAACGGCGCAGCCTGAGGCGGCGCCGCAATCTCCAGTTCTCTGAAATAGCGGCTTCAGGTTCGGATCCGTAAGAACAGGCCTTCCGAACCAAGCATGCAGATCGGCGACATCCTTGACCGCAGCGCCATGGCGCTGCGGGTCGGCGCGACCGACAAGCGGCAGATTCTGGCTCACCTGGCCGAACTGGCCGGGCGCAATTTCGGCCTCGACGCCGGTCTAGTGCTCGACGCCCTGGCCGAGCGCGAACAGGCCGGATCGACGGGCATCGGCTATGGCGTGGCCGTGCCCCACGCCCGGATCGAGGGTCTGGACCGCATTCGTGGCGTCTTCCTGCGCCTGGATCACCCGGTCGCGTTCGATTCCGTGGACGACCAGCCCGCAGACCTGATCTTCGCCCTGCTGGCGCCGCCGGACGCCGGCACCGAACATCTGCGGGCGCTGGCCCGGGTGTCGCGGATGATGCGAAACCTCGATCTGCGCGAGCATCTGCGCCAGGCCCGTACGCCTGACGCCCTCTACGCCCTGTTGGTGCAGGAAGCCGCCCCCTCGGCGGCCTAAAGGCCCCGGCCTTTCAGCCGGGGCTAGCGCTTCTTAGTGCACGGAGACCGGCGCAAGCTCGTGGGCCAGGGCTGCGGCCATGGCGGCGTTGCGGTCGGTCAGCACCGCCAGACGTTCGCCATCGGCCCGGTGAACCGCATAGAAGGTCCGCTCGGGATCGAGCTGCAAGGGCGTGGCGTCGCCGCCGTCGGTCGCGGTGGCGAGAATTTCCGCAGCCTTGACGGGCCGGACATAGACGAGGTCCGGGGCGCCCAGGGCGGCGAAGTCTTCAGTCGTTAAAATCGGCGTCATAATGACCACCTCCAGATACTAGCAACGCGCCGGGGACCCCGCCGGTTCAGCCGGGGATCGGACACAGGGCTTCGCCGCCGCTTAAGGGCCGGCGAAAGGATGAAGACGGGGGCTGAAACAGGCTCAGCCCGTCGTCCGGATAGGGATTCGCTTGATTGCGGTCTCGGGCTCGGGCCGGGCCAGGTCGATGTGCAGCAGGCCATGCTCCAGGCTCGCCCCATCGACCACCACCCGGTCGGCCAGGACGAAGCTGCGGAGAAAGCCCCGGCCGGCGATGCCCCGGTGCAGATAGGCGTCGTCGTCCTTCTGCGCCTCGTCCCGGCGACCGGCGACCACCAGCTGGCGGTCCTCGACGCTGACATGGAGCTGGTCGGGGCTGAACCCGGCCACCGCCAAGGTGATGCGCAGCCGCCCCTCGCCGAGATCTTCGACGTTATAGGGCGGATAGGCTTCGGCGGCCGCCTTGGCGGCGCGCTCGATCAGGGCCCGGGTGTGCTCGAAGCCGAGCAGGTAGGGGCTGTCAAATAGGATCGTCCGGCTCATCTCTGTCTTTCGAGTCCTTAAGCAGCAAGCGACTCCCCGAAAGCCCCGCCCAGGTTTGGCGCGAGTCCTCCGGTTGATGATTATCTGGCGATCCTGTGGCCCCGTTTCAATATCTGGCCGTGATGGGCGGCGCGGGATCTAGCGGAACAGCAGGACCGGAACCTTGCCGGTGCGGATCATGGCGGTGGTGGTGCTGCCGACGATCAGTTCGCGAATCCGCGAATGGCCATAGGCGCCCATCACCAGCAGGTCCCCCTGGCCCTGGCGAAGCTCCCCCTTCAGGGCGGTCTCCACATCGCCTTGCAAGGCCTTGACCGAAGCCGCCTGTCGCCCGGCCAGCAGACCTTCGGCGGCCTGGACGCGAGCGTCCCGCTGGGCGCCGGGCTCGCCGACGATGGCGATCACCACCTCGATCCCGGCGAACACCGGGCTCTGCAGCACGTGGTCCAGGGCCTTGGCGGCGCTGGCGCCGCCGTCATAGGCTACGACCACCCGAGAGATCGGCATGAAGACCCGCGGCGCCACCAGGACCGGTCGGATGCTGGCGCGCACCACCCGCTCGACCTTGGCGCCCAGGTGGCCCTCGGCGAAGTTCTGGCTCTCGCCGCGCTTGCCGATGATCACCAGGTCGGCCTCTTTTTCGAGTTCGACCAGGGTGTCGGCCACCTCGCCGTGCCGGTGGACGAGGTTCACCTCGGTCACGCCGGCGGCCTTCAGGCGGGCGCGGGCGCCCTCCAGCATGGCGCGACCATGGGCCTGGGCGGCCTGGCCGCGGGCCTCGTCGGCCTTTGTCAGCTCCTCCAGCAGGGCCTCGCTGGCGCCGAGGCCCACGCTGCCCGACAGGTCCAGGCGTGGCCCTGACCCGGTCTCGGCACGGTCGAGCACATGCAGGACCTTGACAGCCGCGCCGGCGCGCAGGGCGAACCAGGCGGCGTGGTCACAGAGGCTGGGGCCATAGGTCGAGGCGTCGATGGCGCAGAGAATCGTCTTCACGTTCGTTCCCTCCTAGTGGGCGCCGAGTTGGGCCTCGGCGCCTTCCTTGTCGTGGACGCCAAAGCGATCGACCATGGTGGCGCTGGCGGCGTTGAGGCCGACGATATCGACGCTCGTGCCCTCGCGGCGGAACTTCAGCACCGCCCGGTCCAGGGCGCCGACGGCGGAAATGTCCCAGAAGTGGGCCTGGGACACGTCGATGATCACGTGCGCGATCACCTCCTTGAAGTCGAAGGCGGCCGAAAAGGTCTCGGCCGAGGCGAAGAAGACCTGGCCCTCGATATTGTAGCGCCGGGTGCGGCCGTCCTCCGACAACAGGCTCTCCACCGTCAGGATGCGGGCCACCTTGCGGGCGAAGAAGATGCCGCTCAGCAGCACCCCCACCAGCACGCCCCGGGCCAGGTCGTGGGTGGCGACCACCACGACCACCGTGGCCACCATGACCACCGACGAGGACCAAGGGTGGCTGCGCAGATTGCGGATCGAGCCCCAGTTGAAGGTGCCGATCGAGACCATGATCATCACCGCCACCAGGGCGGCCATGGGGATCTGGGCCACCCAGGGACCCAGGACGACGATCAGGAACAGCAGGAACGAGCCCGCCACCAGGGCTGAGAGCCGCCCCCGGCCGCCGGATTTCACATTGATCACCGACTGGCCGATCATGGCGCAGCCGCCCATGCCGCCCAGGAAGCCGGTGGCGAAGTTGGCGATTCCCTGGCCGCGGCACTCGCGGTTCTTGTCCGAGCCGGTGTCGGTCAGGTCATCGATGATGGTGGCGGTCAGCAGGCTTTCCAGCAGGCCGACCACGGCCATGGTCGCCGCATAGGGGAAGATGATCTGCAGGGTCTCCAGGGTCAGCGGGACCTGCGGCAGATGGAGGAAGGGAATGCCCGTGGGCAGCTCGCCCAGGTCGCCCACCCGGCGGACGTCGAGACCCATATAGATGGCCAGGCCCGACAGCAGAACGATGGCCACGAGCGGCGAGGGGACGGCCCGGGTCAGGCGGGGGAAGAGGTAGATGATCCCCAGGCCTGCGGCGACCATGGCGTAGGTCTGCCAGCCCATGCCGATCAGCTCGGGCAGCTGGGCCATGAAGATCAGGATGGCCAGGGCGTTGACGAAGCCGGTGATCACCGAGCGCGACACATAGCGCATCAGCCCGCCCAGCCTGGCCAGCCCCGCGCCCACCTGCAGCACGCCCATCAGCACCGTGGCGGCCAGCAGGTATTCCACCCCATGGTCGCGGACCAGATCGCCGACGAGCAGGGCGATGGCCGCCGTGGCCGCCGAGATCATGCCGGGGCGACCGCCGGTGAAGGCGATGATCACGGCGATGGAGAAGGAGGCGTAGAGGCCGACCCGGGGATCGACGCCGGCGATCACCGAAAAGCCGATGGCCTCCGGGATCAGCGCCAGGGCCACCACGATTCCGGCCAGGACGTCGCCGCGCACATTGGACAGCCAATCGCGCCGCAGATTAGCGAGCAGAGTCATAGGGGGGACAGTCGTCAGATCGGGCGGCGAGGCCGTCCCGCAATTGTCCGGGGGATAGGCGCCCGGCCAAGCCACCTGGCCAAGTCAGGCCAGGTCCGTTCGGAAGAACTGCGGCTATGCCAGGGGGACGGCGCGAAGGCAATCGCGGCGGCCAAGCCAGTGGAGGGACGTAGGGTGTCGAAACCGCGGGCTTAACGCGCACCGCTCGGTGGCGCGCCCAAGGTGAAGGGCACGCGGACCCAAATCGTCTCTCCGAGCGGAGGGGAGCCTTGCGCTGTGATTCGCTTTGCGGCCGCCATGCGGCCGGCGGCGGCCCCAAAGTAGAAGCCCGGAGGCGTTTCAGAGACAATTTTGCAGGCCTCTAGGGCCCCGCGTTCCCCGGCGCGGCACTCAAGTGTCGCCTCGCCGCTCATCTGGGAATCGACCGCCACCTGCGGGTAGTACGGTCCGACTGGCCCTAACCATCGCATGGTGCGTTCGGATCGGCGCAAAGGCGCAAATTCCGCCTCATAGATAGTCGGTTGAACGCCTGGCGTCTCAGGCGCCCCAGGTGCGCTGACAAGCAATGCAATGGTCGCCAGAGCTCCGATCAACGTCCTACTCCGCTTGCCAGGGGCGGCAACCCTAAGCCTTGCCATGGCGATACCATAGGCAGGCGCAGCCCCACCAGATTCAGAAGGCGGACTTGCCCGGCCTGGCCCTGAAAAGGCGAAGGCCCGCAGCGTTAACTGCGGGCCTCCATGGTGGAGCTAAGCGGAGTCGAACCGCTGACCTCTTGAATGCCATTCAAGCGCTCTACCAACTGAGCTATAGCCCCAGGTCCTGGGCTCTCCGGGCCGGCTGGCCGTCCGAAGAGGCGCGGAACCTAGTCAAAGGTCTGACTGCGATCAAGCACCATTTTCAGGGCTTTTCGTCGCGACCTTAATCTTCGTCCGGTTCTGGGATTCCATCGATGTCGGAGTCGTCGAAATCTTCTTCCTCTTCCTCGAGGAAGGGCACGGCTTCGTCCTCGTCGTCGTCGAGGTCGTCGTCATCGAGATCGGCCAGATCGGGATCGGGCGTCTTCTTCTTGGCGACCCGTTCGACCGGCTCGGCGTCCTCGTCCTCGTCGTCCTCGACGACCGTGTCCTCGATATCCTCGTCGATCTCGGGGGCGTCGGCCTCTTCGTCCTCGTCCTCGTCGTCCTCGGTGCTACGGGCCTTGACCTTGTCTTCGACCTCGGCCTCCGGCTCAGGCGCCGGGGCGCGGCCACGAACCCGGCGGCTCTTGACCGCCTCGTCCGGGTCGAATTCGGTCTGACACTTCGGGCACACGGCCGGGCGCTTGGTCAGATCGTAAAACTTGGCCTGGCAGTTTGGGCAAACCTGCTTGGCGCCCAACTCTGGATTTGCCACGTGGGCGATCCCCTACAGAGTGCGGTTCGTCGGAAGCCGGCTCCCTTGCCACGCGCCAGAGCGGCTGTCAAAAGCAAAGCCCCACGGAACACCTGAAGGCCCTGAGGAGGCGTCTTATTTCATGACGGCGGCAGGACTGACCGCGACACGCGGCGGCCCGCTGCGGGGCCGTGTGCGCGCTCCGGGCGACAAGTCGATTTCCCATCGTTCCCTGATCCTCGGCGCCATGGCCCGCGGGACCACCGAAATCTCCGGCCTGCTGGAGGGCGAGGACGTCAAACGCACCGCCCAGGCGATGACCGCCTTCGGGGCCGAGGTCACGCGCCTGGGGGACGGCGCCTGGCGGGTGGTCGGCCAGGGGGGCTTCGCCGAGCCCGCCGACGTGATCGACTGCGGCAACGCCGGCACCGGCGTGCGGCTGATCATGGGGGCGGCGGCGGGGTTCGACCTCAGCGCCACCTTCACCGGCGACGCCTCCCTGCGGGGCCGGCCCATGAACCGGGTGCTCAAGCCCCTGGGCGAGATGGGCGCGATCTGGATCGCCAGGTCCGGCGGCCGGCTGCCGCTGACCCTGCGGGGCGGAAACCTCAAGACCATCGCCTACCGGCTGCCCGAGCCCTCGGCCCAGGTGAAGTCGGCCGTGCTGCTGGCCGGCCTGCATGCGGCCGGCGGCGCCCAGGTGATCGAGCCCGAGGCGACGCGGGACCATACCGAGCGGATGCTGCGGGCCTTCGGCGCCCAGGTGGAGGTCGAGCTGATGGCCGACGGCGCCCGGAAGATCACCGTGCCCGGCGGCCAGGCCCTGACCGGCGCCCCGGTCAAGGTGCCGGGCGATCCCTCCTCGGCCGCCTTCCCGCTGGTGGCGGCCCTGATCACCCCGGGCTCGGAGGTGACCGTCGAGGGCGTGTTGCTCAATCCCCTGCGCGCGGCGCTGTTTCTCACCCTGCAGGAGATGGGCGCCGATCTGGTGATCGAAAATGTGCGCGAAGAGGGCGGCGACCAGGTGGGCGACGTCACCGCCCGCCATTCGGCCCTGCGCGGCGTGGTCGTGCCGCCCGAGCGGGCGCCGGCCATGATCGACGAATATCCCATCCTGGCCATCGCCGCGGCCTGCGCCGAGGGCCAGACGGTGATGCGCGGCATCGGCGAGATGCGGGTCAAGGAGAGCGACCGCATCGCCCTGACCGCCGCGGGCCTGGCCGCCTGCGGGGTGGGCGTCGAGGAGGAGCCGGAGGGCCTGATCGTCAATGGGACGGTGCGGGCCAATCATCCGGTGGCCGGCGGGGCGCGGGTGACCACCCACGGCGATCACCGCATCGCCATGTCCCATCTGATCCTGGGGCTTGCCGCCGATCGTCCGGTCAGCGTCGATGAGCCGGGCATGATCGCCACCAGCTTCCCGGGCTTCGTCGAGATGATGCGCGGCCTGGGCGGTCAGATCGAGACCGCCGAGCTTCACCCCGCATGAGCGACGCCCAGGTCATCACCGTCGATGGACCGGCCGCCTCGGGCAAGGGGACGATCGCCGCAGGCCTGGGGCGTCAGTTCGGCCTGCCGGTGCTGGACTCAGGGCTCCTCTATCGCGCCGTGGGCGTGCTGCTGGCGCGGGAGGGGGGCGATCTGGATGACGCCGCCGCCGCCGCCGCCGTGGCGAGGCGCCTGACGGCCGAAACCCTGTCCGATCCGGCCTTCCGCACCCGCGGCGCCGGGGAGGCCGCCAGCCGGGTGGCCGTCCATCCGCAGGTGCGCGACGTGCTCTTGAAGTTGCAGCGGGCCTTCGCCGCGCAGGCGGGCGGGGCGGTGCTGGACGGGCGCGTCATGGGCACGGTCATCTGCCCGGATGCTGGCGCCAAGCTTTACGTCACCGCCAGGCCGGAGGTCCGCGCCGAGCGCCGCTGGCGCCAGCTCACCGGCCAGGGCGAGCAGGTCAGCCTGGACGAGGTGCTGGCCGATATCCACCGCCGGGACGCCCGGGACTCCGGACGGGAAGCTGCGCCCATGCGGCCGGCGGCCGACGCGGCCTTGCTGGATACCTCCGAAATGACTATAGAGCAGGCCGCCGATGCGGCCCGCCGCATCGTCGAGGCGGCGCGCGCCCGCCAGGCTCCCTGAACCGGAAGACTGGCCGAGCAAATCCAACCGCGCCTTTTCCTCGTACGGCTGCGGGCAAATTCATCGCGTGAGGCTCGCCTCACGTTTTCGGTTGCAACCCCTAACCTGACGTCAGGACTCCGTCCCTGAGACCGTGCGCGGCCAGGGCTCCGACGTCAATTCGAACGAAAGAACACTATGGCTGACGATATGAGCCTCTCCCCCTCCCGCGACGACTTCGCCGCCCTCCTCGACGAGTCGCTCGGCGGCCGTGACTTCATGGAAGGCACCGTGGTCAAGGGCCAGGTGGTGGGCGTCGAGAAGGACTTCGCCATCATCGATGTGGGCCTCAAGACCGAGGGCCGGGTCCTGATGAAGGAGTTCACCCAGGACGACGGCACGCTCACCCTGAAGGTCGGCGACACCGTCGAGGTCTTCCTTGAGCGCGTCGAAAACGCCATGGGCGAGGCGGTCATCAGCCGCGACAAGGCCCGTCGCGAAGAGGCCTGGACCCGTCTGGAAGGCGTCTACGCCCTGAACGAGCCGGTCATGGGCTCCATCGTCGGCCGCGTGAAGGGCGGCTTCACCGTCGATCTCGGCGGCGCCTCGGCCTTCCTGCCGGGCAGCCAGGTCGATATCCGCCCCGTGCGCGACGTCGGTCCGCTGATGGGCAAGGAACAGCCCTTCGCCATCCTCAAGATGGACCGTCCCCGCGGCAATATCGTCGTGTCGCGTCGCGCCATCCTGGAAGAAGCCCGCGCCGAACAGCGCACCGAGCTGGTGGCCCAGCTGCAGGAAGGCGAAGTCCGCGAAGGCGTGGTCAAGAACATCACCGATTACGGCGCGTTCGTGGACCTGGGCGGCATCGACGGCCTGCTGCACGTCACCGACATGAGCTGGAAGCGCGTCAACCATCCGAGCCAGGTGCTGGCGGTGGGCGACACGGTCAAGGTGCAGATCGTCAAGATCAACCCCGACACCCAGCGTATCTCGCTCGGCATGAAGCAGCTCCAGTCCGACCCCTGGGACGGCGTGGAAGCCAAGTATCCCGTCGGCGCGAAGTTCACCGGCCGGATCACCAACATCACCGACTACGGCGCCTTCGTGGAGCTGGAAGCCGGGGTCGAGGGCCTGGTCCACGTGTCGGAAATGTCCTGGACCAAGAAGAACGTCCATCCGGGCAAGATCGTCTCCACCAGCCAGGAAGTCGAAGTCGTCGTCCTGGACGTCGATCCGTCCAAGCGTCGGGTTTCGCTGGGCCTGAAGCAGGCCATGGCCAATCCCTGGGACTCCTTCCTGGAAACCCACCCGGTTGGTTCGACCGTCGAGGGCGAGGTCAAGAACGCCACCGAGTTTGGTCTGTTCATCGGCCTGGAGAACGACATCGACGGCATGGTCCACCTGTCCGACCTGGACTGGACCGCGCCCGGCGAGGAAGTCATCACGCGCTACCAGAAGGGCGAGATGGTCAAGGCTCAGGTCCTGGACGTCGACGTCGAGAAGGAGCGTATCTCGCTCGGCATCAAGCAACTGGCCGGCGACCCGATGGCTGGCGATTCCTACCGCAAGGGCCAGACCGTGACCGTCACGGTCACCGAGGTCACCACCGGCGGCATCGAAGTGCGTCTGGGCGATGAAGAAGCCCCGATGACGGCCTTCATCCGCAAGTCCGACCTGTCGCGCGACCGCGCCGATCAGCGCCCCGAGCGCTTCGCCGTGGGCGACCGCGTCGACGCCCAGGTGGCCAATGTCGACAAGGCGGCCCGTCGCCTGTCCCTGTCGATCAAGGCCCTGGAAATGGCCGAGGAAAAGGAAGCCATCGAGCAGTTCGGCTCGTCGGACTCCGGCGCGTCCCTGGGCGATATCCTGGGTGCGGCCCTGCGCGAAAAGGGCGGCAAGGACTAAACGTCCCTTAGCCTCTCGTAAGCTGAACGAGGCCCTGTCCGGCATTCCGGGCAGGGCCTTTTTCTTGGCCGATTTCTTGGCCGATCCGGGGCTTACGGCGAAGCTTGACCGGATCGAGCCTTGATCATCCCCGGGGACTCGCCCATGGTCGCGGCCGCCGAAAGAGCGAAAAAGACCCATGATCAAATCTGAACTGATCGCCCGCCTGGCCGAGGAAAACCCGCACCTGACGCAGCGCGACATCGAGCGCGTCGTGGGCGTGATCCTGGAGCGGATGATTGTCGCCCTGGAAGAGGGCGGCCGTGTCGAGCTGCGCGGCTTCGGCGCCCTTTCGGTGCGCGCCCGCGACGCCCGGTCCGGCCGCAATCCCCGCACCGGCGAGCCGGTGGACGTCCGCGCCAAGCATGTGCCCTTCTTCAAGAGCGGCAAGGAACTGCGCGAGCGGTTGAACGCCGACTGACCGCTGCGGCCCCGGCCAGAGCCGCGCCCGCTTTCCAGCCTGACCGGAGGAGTCCCGGCTTGAGTATCGTCTCCGAATTCCGCGAATTCATTTCCCGCGGCAATGTCATCGACCTCGCCGTCGGCGTGATCATCGGCGCCTCGTTCAACTCCATCGTCAAAAGCCTGGTCGACCAGGTCATCATGCCGCCCATCGGCCTGGTGACCGGCGGCATCGATTTTTCCCGGCTCAAATGGGTGCTTCGCCCTGAAGACCCCACGACCGAGGCGGTGGAGCAGGTGGCCATCCAGTACGGCGCCTTCATCAACACGGTCATCCAGTTCGTCATCGTCGCTTGGGCGGTGTTCATGATGGTCAAGCTGGTCAATTCGATGCGCCGCAAGGAGGCCGAGCAGCCCCCCGAGGCCAAGCCGCAGCCGACCGCCACGGAAACGCTGCTGATGGAGATCCGCGACCAGCTCAAGGTCCAGAATGGCGGTCCGAAGGACGTCCAGAATGACGGGGCGCCCAAGGCCTGAGGCGTCAGGCCGCTTGCCCTAAGGCCCCGCCATCCCCTAATCCACGGGACCATGAGCCCTCCCCGCATCGCCACCAAGATCTGCGGCCTGTCGACGCCGCAGGCGGTCAGCGCCGCCCTGGACGGCGGGGCGGCCTATCTGGGCTTCGTCTTCTTCGACAAGAGCCCGCGCAACATCGACTTAGCGGACGCCGCCCGCCTGGCTGAGCCGGCGCGGGGCCGGGCCCAGATCGTGGCGGTGACCGTCGATCCCTCCGACGCCCTGCTCGACCGGATCGAGACGGGGCTCAATCCCGATCTTATCCAGCTGCACGGCAAGGAGCCCGCCGAACGGGTGCGGGCCGTGGGGGTGCGAACCGGGGCCAAGACCATCAAGGCCATGTCGATCTCCACCGCGTCCGACCTGGACGCCGCCGCCCGCTATGAGGGCGCGGCCGACCACCTGATGTTCGACGCCAAGCCGCCGCAGGACGCCGTCATCCCCGGCGGGACCGGCGCGCGCTTCGACTGGAGCCTGATGATCGGCCGCCGTTTCGCCCGGCCCTGGTTCCTGGCCGGCGGCCTCGATCCATGGAATGTGGCCGAGGCCATCGCCCTGTCCGGCGCCCCGGCGGTGGACGTTTCCTCTGGCGTGGAACGCGGTCCCGGACTAAAGGACCCGGCCTTGATCACGGCGTTCCTGGACGCCGTGCGCCGCGCATGACGAGCATTTTGCAAGGACGCGCCGACCTGTGAACGCCCCCACCCCGCCCGCAACGCCCAACGATTTCGCCGCCTATCCGGACGCCCAGGGCCGCTTTGGCCAGTTCGGCGGCCGCTATGTGGCTGAAACCCTGATGCCGCTGGTCCTCGACCTGGAGGCCGCCTATCTGGCCACCAAGGAAGACACCGCCTTCCAGGCCGAGCTGGCGGGCCTGCTGACCCACTATGTGGGCCGGCCCTCGCCGCTCTATTTCGCCGAGCGCCTGACCGAGCATTTCGGCGGGGCGAAGATCTATTTCAAGCGCGAGGACCTGAACCACACCGGCGCGCACAAGATCAACAACTGCATCGGCCAGATCCTGCTGGCCCGGAAGATGGGCAAGACCCGCATCATCGCCGAGACCGGCGCGGGCCAGCATGGGGTGGCCACGGCCACCGTCTGCGCCCGCTTCGGCCTGCCGTGCGTGGTCTATATGGGCGCCGTCGATGTGGAGCGGCAGAAGCCCAATGTGTTCCGCATGAACCTGCTGGGCGCCGAGGTCACGCCGGTGACCAGCGGCGCCTCGACGCTCAAGGACGCCATGAACGAGGCCCTGCGCGACTGGGTCACGAATGTGGAGGACACCTACTACCTGATCGGCTCGGCCGCCGGGCCGCACCCCTATCCGATGATGGTCCGCGACTTCCAGGCGATCATGGGCCGGGAGATCCGCGAGCAGATTCTCGAGGCCGAGGGCCGCCTGCCCGACGCCGTGGTCGCCTGTGTCGGCGGCGGCTCCAACGCCATCGGCACCTTCCACCCGTTCCTGAACGACGAATCGGTGCGGATCATCGGGGTCGAGGCGGCCGGCGACGGCATGGGCACCGATCGCCACGCCGCGGCCATCAATGGCGGCCGCCCGGGGGTTCTGCACGGCAACAAGACCTATCTGCTGCAGGACGCCGAGGGCCAGATCACCGAGGCCCACTCCATCTCGGCCGGCCTCGACTATCCGGGCATCGGGCCCGAGCATTCCTGGCTGCACGATGTGGGCCGGGCCCAGTATCTGACCGCCACCGACATCGAGGCCCTGGACGCCTTCAAGCTCTGCGCCGAGCTGGAGGGCATCATTCCGGCCCTGGAATCCGCCCACGCCATCGCCCGCCTGCCCGACATCGCC
>CAZERE010000060.1:0-17858 GCA_964515365.1 uncultured Phenylobacterium sp.
GCCGGCCCAGGGCCACGGCGCCGGAGGACACGATCAGGGTCTGCTGCCCCCGGGCCCGCATCCGGGCGATATCGATGGCCAGGGCGTTGAGCCAGGCGCGGTCGGGCGTCCCGTCGGCGGCGACCAGCAGGGCCGAGCCGACCTTGACGACAATGCGGTGGGCCTGGGCGAGCTCGCTCACGGCGCCCAGCCTTCGTCGGGATCGGCGACGGCGGCCTTTTCCTCGGCCCGGCGCTCGCGCACCTGGCCCCAGGCCGCGCGCAGGACCTCGGTGACCCCTTCGCCGGACACCCCGGAGATCAGGCGGGGCTCCAGGCCGGCGGCCTCGGCCAGTTCGGCGGCCTTGGCGATCCGGGTCTCGTCGTCCAGGGCGTCGACCTTGTTCAGCGCCAGGATCTCGCGCTTGTCCTCCAGACCCTCGCCATAGGCGGCCAGCTCCTGGCGGATGGTGCGATAGGCCTCGGCCACATCGTCCTGGGTGGCGTCCACCAGATGGATGAGGACGGCGGTGCGCTCCACATGCCCCAGGAACCGGGTGCCCAGGCCCGCGCCCTCCGAGGCGCCCTCGATCAGGCCCGGAATGTCGGCGATGACGAAGCGCTCATTGGTGGACAGGTCCACCACGCCGAGATTGGGGGCCAGCGTGGTGAAGGGATAGTCGGCGATCTTCGGCTTGGCCGCCGAGACCGCGGCCAGGAACGTGGACTTGCCGGCGTTGGGCAGGCCGACCAGGCCCACATCGGCGATCAGCTTCAGCCGCAGCCAGATCCAGCGTTCCTCGCCGTCCTGGCCGGGATTGGCGTGGCGGGGCGCCTGGTTGATCGGCCCCTTGAACCGGTCATTGCCCCAGCCGCCATTGCCGCCCTTGAGCAGCAGCAGGCGCTGGCCGGCATGGTCCATGTCGGCGATTAGGGTCTCCTTGTCCTCGTCCAGCACCTGGGTGCCGACCGGGACCTTGAGCACCACATCGGCGCCGGCGTGGCCATGGCGGTTGCGGCCCATGCCGTGCTCGCCGGTCTCGGCCTTGAAATGCTGCTGATAGCGGTAGTCGATCAGGGTGTTGAGGCCGTCCACCGCCTCGATCCAGACATCGCCGCCGCGGCCACCGTCGCCGCCGTCGGGGCCGCCGTACTCGATGTATTTCTCACGCCGGAACGAGACGGCGCCGCCGCCGCCGTTGCCCGAGCGGATATAGATCTTGCACTGGTCGAGAAATTTCATCGGCGTTCCAGGTGGCCCGTCCCGCCGGCGATGGCCAGCGGAACGGGTCCGATATCATAGAGTGGGATGAGCTAGGCGAGCCAGACCATCATGCGGGTGGGCGCGGCTTCGCCGCGCGCCAGGGAGTGACGAGGGACGACCTCGCCGGTGTAGAGGAAGCCGGTCTTGCAGAGCACCTGGCCCGAGGCCGGGTTGTCGGCGAAGTGACCGGCCATCAGATAGCGCCGCCGCCAGCCTTCGCCGGCCCAGACCAGGGCGGCGCCGGCGGCCTCGGTGGCCAGGCCCTGGCCCCAGTAGGGCCGGCCCAGCCAGTAGCCCAGCTCGACCCGGCCGTCGTCGTCGGGATGAAAGCCGAGCATGCCCACCAGGCCCGCCTCGCCATGCTCCAGGGCGAAGACGTGCTCCCGGGTCATGTCACGGCCCTCGCAGGCCTGAAGGAAGGCCTCGGCGTCGGACAGGCCATAGGGGTGGGGCATCCGTGTGGTCATGCGCGCCACGCCGGGATCATTGGCCAGGTCGGCGATACGCGGCGCGTCCTCAGGCATGGGCGCGCGCAACCGCAGCCGGGCGGTTGAAATGACGGGCGGTCCGTCGGGAATGCTCATCTGATCCTCCCGGCCCCTCTGCGGAGGCCCTCGGAAAACGAAAACGGGGAGTCCGGCGGCCGGACTCCCCGTTTGGAGTTTTCCTGTCCGGTACGCCTCGGGTAGTGAGAGGCGGAACCGGTCAAAGGAGGTTCCACCTATTCGGCGGCGGCCATCTCCGCCTGAACCACCGTCACATAGGTGCGGTCGTCACGCTTGGTGATGAACTTCACCGCGCCGGTCGAAAGGGCGAAGAGGGTATGGTCGCGACCAATGCCCACATTCGCGCCCGGATAGTACTTGGTGCCGCGCTGGCGCACGATGATGTTGCCGGCGAGCACAGCTTCGCCGCCAAACTTCTTTACGCCGAGACGGCGGCCTGCGGAGTCGCGACCGTTACGCGAAGAACCGCCAGATTTCTTGTGAGCCATGGTGCTCTCCTAAACCGTGGAACGCCTATTCGGCGTCCGATTCCTTCTTGGCGGCGGCCTTCTTCGGCGCAGCCTTTGTTTCACCGGCTTCAGCCTTGGGGGCTGCGGCCTTCTTCGGGGCGGCCTTGGGCTTGGCTTCCGCCTTGGGGGCGTCGGCCTCGGCTTCCACCGGAGCGGCGTCGGCCTTCTTCGGCGCGGCCTTGGCGGGCTTGTCTTCGACCGCCACGCGGGGCTCGAGGCCACGGGCGCGGGCGTTGAGGACCGCCTTGGTGGTCAGGTCGACTTCACCGTCCCACTTGTCGGTCTTTCCGACGCCGGCGATCGAGGTCACGCGCAGCACGCTTTCGAGCTGGCGATGGCCGCGGGTCCGACGATAGCCCTGACGGCGGATCTTCTTGAAGATCTTAACCTTCTCGCCCTTGCGGGTTTCGATCAGGGTGGCCGAGACGCTGGCGCCGTCCACGATGGGCGCGCCCAAGGTCACGGTGTCGCCGTCGCCCAGCATCAGGACGTCGCCGAACGCGACATCGGCGCCCGGTTCGCCATCCAGCTTTTCAACCACAAGCAGATCGCCAGGTTGGACCCGGTACTGTTTGCCGCCGGTCTTGATCACCGCGTACATGGTTCGCGCCTTGGACTATATGCAAAAAGGATTACGCCCGCGATAGCCTGCGGGCGAGAGCCGCGGACTTATACAGACGCAGACTTGCGAGTCAACGCGGCCACCGGGGATTCTGCCGCATCGTCCCGGGGGGCGTCGCGTACCTCGACCGTCAGATGGCTGAGGCCCGCAAGGCCGGTGAGCTGGCTGCGGAAGGTATGGGCCGAGCGGCCCTGCGGATCGGCCACCACGGCGATGGCGGCGTGGTGGCCCGGCCCCAGGCGCCACAGGTGCAGATCGATCACCCGGGCCTCCAGGGCCTCCAGCCGGGCGCGGACCTCGGCGGCCAGCCGCGGGTCCGGGGTCATGTCGAGCAGCACCGCGCCGGCCCGCCGCCCCAGGCCCCAGGCGAAGCGGGCCACCAGCAGAGCGCCCAGCAGGCCGGCCAGGGGATCGGCCCAGGTCCAGCCCAGATGCTCGCCGGCCAGCAGCCCGCCAATGGCCAGGACCGACACGATCACATCGGCGGCCAGATGCAGGTGGGCGGCGCGGAGATTGACGTCGTCGTCATCCCCCGGCGCGGGGCGGGCGTTCACCGGCCGCAACAGCCACATGCAGACGAAGTTGACGGCCAGCACGACGAAGGCGAGCTGGGTGGCCTCATGATAATGGGTCGCCGCGCCGCCGCCGAAGCGGGTCAGGCTCTCGCCGGCCAGCAGCAGGGCGGTGACCCCCAGGGCCACGGCGTTGGCGAAGGCGGCGAGATAGCCGATCTTGCCCGCCCCGAAACTGAACCTGCGGTCGGCGGCGTAGCGCCGGGCCAGCAGATAGGCGAGGCCGGCCACGCCCAGGGCGGCCACATGGGCGGCCATGTGGACCCCGCCGGCCACCAGGGCCATGGAGTTGAAGGCCAGGCCGCCGGCCAGCTGGCCGACCAGGGTCAGCGCGCAGATGGCCGCCGCCGCCCAGACCCGGCGCTCGTTGCGCGCATGGTCGGCGCCCAGATAGACCCGGTCGGCGCGGAAGCCGTCCAGGGGGCTGGCGCTCGGCCGGGTGGGGCCCTGCGCCTGCGCGGACTTTATATTGACGTCCTCGGACGCGGGCTCAGACACTGGGGGCGGCCTTCTTGTCGCGGCGCCCGGCTTGGGCGAGGAAGTGTTATTCTATAACATACCATGGGCGGTCAAGGGCGATGATGGCGCACATCCTGCGCCTGGCCTGTTCCCTAGGGGCTCGGCAGTGACTAAATGGCGGCCATGACCGACAAGATCCCCGTCACCGTTCTCACCGGCTATCTCGGCGCCGGCAAGACCACCCTGCTCAACCGGATTCTCAGCGAGGACCATGGCAAGCGCTACGCTGTCATCGTCAATGAGTTCGGCGAGGTGGGCATCGACAACGAGCTCATCGTCGGCGCGGACGAAGAAGTCTTCGAGATGAACAACGGCTGTGTCTGCTGCACCGTGCGCGGCGACCTGATCCGGGTGCTCTCGGGCCTGATGAAGCGCAAGGGCAAGTTCGACGCGATCATCGTCGAGACCACGGGCCTGGCCGATCCGGGGCCGGTGGCCCAGACCTTCTTCGTGGACGACGACGTGCGGGCCAAGGCGCAGCTGGATTCGGTGACCACGGTGGTGGACGCCAAGCACCTGCCCCTGCGGCTGGCCGACAGCCCCGAGGCCGTCGAGCAGATCGCCTTCGCCGACCAGATCATCCTCAACAAGACCGACCTCGTGACGCCGGCCGAGCTTGTGGCGGTCGAGGCGCAGATCCGGCGGATCAATCCGCTGGCGCCGATCCACCGGGCGCAGCGGTCCAATGTGCCGCTGGAGGCGGTGCTGGGCCGGGGCGGCTTCGACCTGGAGCGCATCACCGGCCTGGATCCGGAATTCCTCAATCCGGGCCATGGCGAACCTGGCCATGTGCACGACGAGTCCTGCGACCACGATCACGACCACCATCATGGCCATGATCACCACGACCACGGCCACCATGATCACGCCGCCCACGACCACGTGGCCGAGGCGGGCATCCGCGGCGTGTCGCTGACCCTGGACCGGCCCTTGAACGGAACCCGGGTCACCAACTGGCTGAACGAGCTGCTGCAGGACCAGGGTCCCGACATCCTGCGGGCCAAGGGCATTCTCGACGTCTCCGGCGAGGACCGTCGCCTGGTGTTCCAGGCCGTTCACATGATCCTGGAAGGCGACTTCCAGCGGGACTGGCGGGCCGATGAGCCGCGCTTCAGCCGCATGGTCTTCATCGGCCGCAACCTGGATGAGGCCAAGCTCAAGGCCGGCTTCGAGGCCTGCGCGGCTTAACCGCCCCAAGCCTTTCCGCACATGAAAACGCCCGCCGGTGATCCGGCGGGCGTTCGCATATCGGTTGACCCTTAAGCGGCGATCAGATCGCCGCAGGGATCAGGACAGGTCTTCGATCAGCCCAGTTCTTCGTTGATCAGGGCGACCAGGAAGTAGCCGTCCGTCTGCAGCTGGTTCATCACCGACATGAACTCACCGTAGCGCACGGTGCGATCGGCGCGGACATAGACGCGCTCTTCGGTGGGAACCGGCACGGCCAGTTCTGCGGCCAGGTCGGCCGCCAGGGTCTCAAGGGTGGTCGGGCGCTCACCGATGAACAGGGCGCCGCCTTCCTGCACATTGATCAGGGTCGGCTCTTCAACCACCGTGCCGGGCGGCGGCGGGATGGCGGGCGGCAGGTCGAGCTTGATCGACACCGTCGCGGCCGGAATGGCCACCATGAAGATGATCAGGAGCACCAGCATCACGTCCACGAAGGGCGTGACATTGATGTCGCTGTTCTGGCCGAGGTCGAACTTGGAGCCGCCCCCGCCACTCAGCTTCGCCGCCATATGCAATTCCTTCCCATAGGGCCGCGCATGCCCGCGACCGTCCGTTTCGTCTCGACCATTCGCCTGTCGAAAGCCGATTGTAAAGTCTCTAGGAGTCGGGAAACCCATGCCAAAGGTGCGATTGGGGCGGCAGGCGCCGCAACAGGCGTCGCATCGCGCCTGAATTCCTTGCAGCACCCTCTGGGCAAGACCGGCGTTCGCCGTCTATTCCAGCGCCATGTCCTACGCTTTCGACGCCTATGTCACCGCAGCCCTGTTCACCAAGTCCGGCCAGGGGGTCTTCGCCCTGGGGGACGGCAGCATCCGATTCGACACCGGCGAGGTGATCGAGGCCCATGACGGGGCCGTCCTCAGCGCCTGCCTTCATCCGTCCGGAGAGGGTGTCCTCTCCGGCGGCGACGATGGCCGTGTCGTGTGGTCGCGCCCCTCGGGGCCCGAGGAGATCGCCGCGATTCCGGGGCGCTGGATCGACGCGGTGGCCGCCAGCGCCGAGTCCGGCCTGATCGCCTTCTCGGCCGGCAAGACGGTGCATGTCCGTGACGTCGCAGCCCCCGCCTTCGTCCGCGCCTTCGAGCATGAGAAATCGGTGGCGGGCCTGGCCTTCGATCCCAAGGGCCGGCGCCTGGCGGTGGCGACCTATGGGGGCGCCTGGCTGTGGTTCGCCCGCATCGCCGAGCAGAAGCCGAGCATCCTCGCCTGGGCCGGCAGCCATATCGCCCTGGCCTGGAGCCCGGACGGCAAGTTCCTGATGTCGTCCATGCAGGAAAACCAGCTGCATGGCTGGCGGGTGGCCGACGAGAAGAACATGCGCATGGGCGGCTACCCGGCCAAGGTGAAGAGCCTGGTCTTCCTGTCCAAGGGGCAGATGCTGGCCACGTCGGGGGCGCAGGGGGTGGTGATCTGGCCCTTCGGCGGCTCGACCGGCCCCATGGGCAAGCAGGCGGCCGAGGTCGGCTTCGACGCCTCCACCATGGTCGCCCGGGTCGCAGCCCAGACCGGTGGCCAGCGTGTGGCCGCGGGCCTGGAGGACGGCCGGGTCTGGGTCTGTGACCTCAACGGCCAGAAGATCGAGATGCTGAAGGCCGAGAAGGGGCCGCCGATCACGGCCCTGGCCATCTCATCGGACGGCAAGCGCGTGGCCTGGGGCGATGAGGACGGCGCGGCGGGCATAGCCGAAGCGCCGTAGGCGCCTCTAGAAAAAGCAGTGACACGAAGAACACAAGGGGACGCAAAGGACACGAAGGCGGGCGGCCTGATCCTTTGTGCCCTTCGCCTTCCTTCGGGTTCTTCGTGTCACGACCTTTTTTCGCGCTGCGCGCGGGATCTAAGCGTCGTCGAACCCGTGCATTTCGCCCCAGACCTCGAAGGGGTCGCGGCGGGTGCGCAGGGTGTTGATGGCCGCCTCGGGGTCGCGATAGCCGAGCGCCATGCCGGAAAAGATCATGTGGTCCAGCGGTAGGTTCAGCGTCTCGGCCAGGGTCTGGGGATAGCGGGCCCAGTATTCCTGGGCGCAGGTGTCGAGGCCGCGCTCCACGGCCAGCAGCATGAGGGTCTGCATCAGCATGCCCACATCCGACCATTGCGGCGGCCCGACCTTGCGGTCGAGGCTGAAGAACAGGCCCACCGGCGCCCCGAACAACTCGCCGTTCTTGGCCAGCTGGGCCAGGCGGGCGGCCTTGTCCTCCCGTGGGATGCCGATCGTGGCGTAGAGATCCTCGCCGCATTGGAAGCGGCGGGTGCGCAGGGGCTCCCACAGGTTGGGGGGATAGACGTCATATTCCGGCGTCTCGCCGAATGGGTTTTCCCGCACCCGGGCCTTCAGCGCCTCCAGCGGCGCGCCGGTCAGGGCGTGGACCCGCCAGGGCTGGAGGTTGCCGCCGGAGGGCGCGCGGGCGGCGGCCTCCAGAATCTCCCGGACCAGAGCGCCGGGGACGGGATCTGGGCGAAAGGCGCGGACCGAGATCCGCTGGGCCACGGCCTGGCTGACATTCATGGGCCGGTCTCCTTGGAGGCATAGGACGCTTGCCGCGCCGTCTTCCCATCGTTAGCAGCCCCGCCTAGGGTCAAGGCAAGGATGGCCGAGCTTGAGCGAGACCGACACGAACGCCCCTGATGATGCGGCTGAGCCGGAGGTCCCCGAGGCTGAGGTTTCCGAGGAGTCCGCGCCGCTTCGCCGCGGCCGGCTTGGTCGGATGGTCCGCGGCCTGCTGGTCCTGGCGCTGATGATCGGATTCGTCGGGCCGGTGCTGAGCGTGGCCGTCTACCGCTTCGTGCCGCCGCCGATCACCATCCTGATGGTCCAGCGCCTGGTCGAGGGCCAGGGGTTCAGCCGCAGCTGGCGCAGGCTGGACGACATCTCCCCCCATCTGGTCCGCTCGGTGATCGCCGCGGAGGACGCCAATTTCTGCAGCCACCACGGCTTCGATCTGGAGGCGATCCGCAAGGCCCTGGCGCACAACGAGTCCTCCGATCGCGTGCGGGGCGGCTCCACCATCAGCCAGCAGACGGCCAAGAACGTCTTTCTCTGGCCCGACCGCTCCTATGTCCGCAAAGGGCTGGAGGCCTATTTCACCGTCCTGATCGAGGTGATGTGGGGCAAGCCGCGGATCATGGAGGTCTATCTGAACTCCATCGAGTTCGGACCCGGCGTCTATGGCGCCCAGGCCGCGGCGCGAAAGAACTTCGGCGTCGACGCCAAGGATCTCAGCCCCCTTCAGGCCGCCCGCCTGGCCGCGGTTCTGCCCAGCCCCCTGCGCTACAAGGCCGATACGCCCGGCCCCTATATCCGTCGTCGCACGGGCCGGATCCAGGCCGCGGCCGGAACCGTCCGGCGGGACAATCTGGCCGCCTGCGTCCTGGGTTGACGAAACAAGGTCACGCCCCCAGACCTGCGGATTGATAAAACAATCTGCCCTGCAGGAGGCTCATATGCGCGTTGGCGTGCCCCGCGAGATCAAGCCGAACGAACATCGCGTGGGCCTGCCGCCCACGGCGGTCCGCGAATATGTGGCGCATGGCCATGAGGTGCTGGTCGAGACCCGGGCGGGCGAGGGCGCCGGCTATGCCGACCAGGACTATGAGCGGGCTGGCGCCAAGGTGGTCGCCGACGCAGCCGCCGTCTTTTCCGACGCGCAGCTGATCGTGAAGGTCAAGGAGCCGCAGGCCCAGGAGTGGGCCAGGCTCACCCCCGACCACATCCTCTTCACCTACCTGCACCTGGCGCCCGATCCCGCCCAGACCGAGGGGCTGGTGGCCTCGGGCTGCGCGGCCATCGCCTATGAGACCGTGACTGACCGCGCCGGTGGTCTGCCCCTGCTGGCGCCCATGTCGGAGGTGGCCGGCCGGATCGCAGTGTTTTCCGCCGGCGAGACCCTGCTCAAGCACAATGGCGGCATGGGATTGCTGCTATCGGGCGTGCCCGGCGTGCGGCCGGCGCGGATCTGCGTCCTGGGCGGCGGGGTGGTGGGCATGAACGCCGCGCGCATGGCCGCAGGGCTCGGCGCCGAGGTGGTGGTGCTGGAGCGCTCCATCCCCCGGATGCGGGAGCTGGACGACATGTTCCTGGGCCGCGTCCTGACCCGCTATTCCACCCTGGACGCGGTGGAGGAGGAGGTGCTGCGGGCCGATGTGGTGATCGGCGCCGTGCTGACCGCAGGGGCCGCGGCGCCCAAGCTGGTCCGGCGCGAGCATCTGGCGCGGATGAAGCCCGGCTCGGTGCTGGTGGACGTCTCCATCGACCAGGGGGGGTGTTTCGAAACCTCGCGGCCGACCACTCATGCTGACCCGACCTATGTGGTCGATGGCGTGGTCCACTATTGCGTGGCCAACATGCCTGGCGCGGCCCCGCGGACCTCGTCTGAGGCGCTGGTGCACGCGACCCTGCCGTTCGGCCTGGCCCTGGCCGACCGTGGGCTGGACGCGCTGAAGGACGATCCGCACCTGGCGCGGGGCCTGAATGTGCTGAAGGGCGAGCTGACCCATCCGGCGGTGGCCCAGGCTCTGGGCCGGACGTTCGTCGATCCCTACGGGGTCTGGACCCGCTAGGCCGCGGCCCACTGGCTGGGGTCGAGCGCCACCGGATCGTCGAGGGCCATGTCGTCCCAGTCCAGGTCCGGCGGCGGGCTGGAAGCTGCGGCGACGACCGCGGAAAGTTCGGCGGCCGAGGTGACGCCCACCAGGACGGTGGTGGCTTCGGGCCGCGACAGGGCGAAGCCCAGGGCCGCCTGCAGCGGATCGCTGCGGCCCTCGGCGATCAGCCGGCGGGCGCGCGAGATGCGGCTGGCCGCGGCCTTCAGATGATTGGGCGCCCGGTCCGGCGGCAGGAAGATCAGGCCGTTCAGGAAGATCGAACGCAGCTGAACCTCGATGCCCATGCCGGCCAGGGTGGCCAGGGTGCCGTCGATCAGCAGGCGCTGGTCGAGCAGGCTGGCGGGCGCCTGGATGACGTCGGGGCGGAAGCGGCGGGCCAGGCCCACGGGATCGTCGGAGGCGAACACCGCCACCCCGATCCGGCGGCAGACGCCGGCGTCGCGCAGCTGCTGCAGGCGGGTCCACAGCGCCATGCCGTGGGGACCGAAGAGTTCGGCGGCCGAGGGCACGAGCACGCAGTCGGCCTGGGCGACGCCGAGTCGACGCAGGGAGGCGCGCACCTCGGCCTCCACCATGTCGGGGCCGCGGTCGGCGCGGATGGTCGTCACGGACACCCGGAAGGGAACCGGCTTGGGCAGGGCCTCGCCGATCAGGGTCTCGCCCTGGGCCGAGCGTCCGGCCACGTCGAACAGGGACAGGCCAGCCCGAGCGGCCACCGAAAGAATGTCGTGAACTTCGGCCTGGGCCGGGCGCCCGCGAACGGTGGCCTGGTCCAGAACGAATTGGCCGGAGCCGAGGCCGAGCTTGGCGAGCGGAGAGGTCATGGGCGGGGCGGACGCTCTAAGAACTGCACTTGTCGAGGTTCATGCTTATCTGTGAGGCCTAAAGAACCCGTATCTGGAACCTTTCACGGGGGTTAATCTGGCCCATGACCGAACCGCTTCCGCAATGGCCCATCTTCGGCCTCGACGAGGACGTCCGCCCCGCCCTTCGGCAGGCGGCGGCGACCGGCGCGCCGCTGGTCCTGGCCACCCTGACGGCCCTGGGCGGCGGCGGTCCCCGCCCGGTCGGGACCCAGATGGTGTTCGGCCAGGGCGTGGTTTCCGGTTATTTTTCAGGGGGCTGCGTTGAATCCGACGTGGCCGCCCACGCCCAGGCCTGCCTGGAGGACGGGGCTCCCCGGACGCTGGTCTATGGCGAGGGCAGCCCCTGGCCGGACATCCAGCTGTTGTGCGGCGCACGGATCGAGATCTTCCTCGAGAAGGTGGCGAGCGATGACCCCGCGCTGGCCAATCTTTTTACCGCCCAGAATGAGCGCAAACCCTGCGTCTGGCTGAGCGACGGCCGCCGGCGGGTCTGCGCGGCGCCCGAGGCCGCCCAAACCTGGGACGGCGCCATCCGCCGGGACTATGAGCCGGTCCCGCGCCTGGTGGTGGTGGGCGCCGATCCGACGGCCCTGGCGATCGCCGCCCTCGGCGGTCAGTCGGGATTCGAGACCACCCTGGTGCGCCCCAAGGGCCCCACCGAGCCGCCGCCCCTGGCCAAGGTCGCCTATCGGAGGGACGAGCCGGGAGAGGCGCTGACCGCCATCGGCCTCGACCCCTGGACGGCGGTGGCCATCGCCACCCATGACCTGGCCACCGACCAGGCGGCCCTGCGCGCAGCCCTGCCGTCGAAGGCGTCCTATGTGGGCCTGCTGGGCGCCCGGGCCCGGCTGGCCGAGCGGCTGGCGCGGCTGCGGGAGGCCGGCGTCAGCGAGGCGGCCCTGTCGCGGCTGCACGCCCCCATCGGCCTCGATATCGGCGGCAAGGCCCCCTGGGAGGTGGCCCTGTCGGTGATCGGCGAGATCGTCGCCCTGCGCTATGCGCGGGCCAGCGGCAGCACCTCGACCAGCCCCCCGGCCTCAACGCCCGGCGCGCCGGGCGGGCGGCGCAGCAGCGCATCGGCGGCGGCGAACACGGTGACCAGCGAGGAGTCCTGATCCCCATAGGGATGGACGCTGATCGCGCCGTCCTCATGGGTCAGCCGCGCCCGCATCCAGTGCTCCCGCGGCCCGTTGGCCGCCAGCGGCGTCGCGGCGCGGGCGGTGATCGTGGCGAAGGGGGTCGGATCGCCCTGACAGGCGGCCAGGATCGGGCGCAGGAACAGTTCGGCGCAGACGAAGGCCGAGGCCGGATTGCCGGGCAGGCCCAGCATCCGGCGGCCATCGGCCAGCACCCCGAAGAAGGTCGGCTTGCCCGGCCGCACCGCGACGCTGGCCACCTTCATCTCAAGGCCCAGGGCCTCGGCCGCGGCCCGCACCAGGTCGTGATCGCCCACCGAAGCCCCGCCGACCGTGACGATCAGGTCGGCCTCGGCGTCCCGCAGGGCGGCGATGACGGCGTCAAGCTCGTCGCGGACCGGCTTGAGCTTGTGCGCGCTCGCCCCCCAGGCGCGCACCATGGCCAGCAGGGCGGGCGCGCCGGAATCATAGATCTGGAAAGGCCCCGGAACGCCGGGCGCCTCGATGATCTCCTCGCCGGTGGAGATGATGGCCACCTTGGGCGCCCGATGGACCGACACCTCGGCCCGGCCGGCCGAGGCGGCCAGCGACAGGCGCCAGGGATCGATGCGCTGGCCGGCGCGCAGCAGGGCCTGGCCAGACTTGAAGTCGCCGCCCCGGGGCCGCAGGTGCTGGCCCGCCCGGGTCTGGGGCGTCGTCACCCTCTCGCCGTCCCGCTCAGCGTCTTCCTGGATGACGATGGCGTCGGCGCCGGCGGGCACATCCGCGCCGGTGAAGATGCGCACGGCCTCGCCGGGGCCAAGGGCGCCCGCATAGCCATGGCCCGCGGCGCTCTCGCCAATGATGCGCAAGGCGCCCGGGGTGTCGCCGCTGCGGACCGCCCAGCCGTCCATGGCCGAGGCGTCGAAGGGCGGCTGGTCGCGTATGGCGCTCACATCCTCGGCCAGTACCCGGCCGATAGCGTCGGCCAGCGGCAGGGTCTCTGCCGGCAGGGGCGCGATCTCGGCCAGCATGCGGGCGCGGGCGTCCTCGACGGCCAGCAGCTTCATGGGGCGGACCAGTCGCCGGAGGCGCCGCCGGACTTGGCGACCAGGCGCACAGCCTCGATGACCATGCCCTTTTCGGCCGCCTTCAGCATGTCATAGACGGTGAGGCAGGCGACCGAGACCGCCGTCAGAGCCTCCATCTCCACGCCGGTCTGGCCGGTGGTCCGCACCTTGGCGGTGACGGACAGGCCGCCCTCGCCCGGCGCCACGCGGACCTCGACCTTGGACAGGGCCAGCGGATGGCAGAGCGGGATCAGCTCGCTGGTGCGCTTGGCGGCCATGATGCCGGCGATCTCGGCGGTGGCGCGGACATCGCCCTTCTTGGCGTCGCCGGACAGGGCGAGCGCCAAGGTCTCCGGCGCCATGCGGACGAAGCCCTCGGCCACGGCCTCGCGGGCGGTGACCGCCTTGTCGGAGACATCGACCATATGGGCGCGGCCGGTCTCGTCGATATGGGTGAGACCGCTCACCGCTCCATCAGCCGCGGCATCAGTTCGACCATGTTGCAGGGGCCGTGCCGGCTGTCGAGCTGAGCGGAAATCACCTTGTCCCAGCCGTCCTTCACAGCGCCATTGGAGCCGGGCAGGCAGAAGACGAAGACCCCGCCCATGATGCCGGCGGTGGCGCGGCTCTGCAGGGTGGACAGGCCCACCGACTGGTAGCTGACCATGTGGAAGACCACGGAGAAGCCGTCCAGGGTCTTGTCGAACAGGGGCTGCAGGGCTTCAGGGGTCACGTCGCGGCCGGTGATGCCGGTGCCGCCGGTGGTGACCACGGCGTCCACTTCGCCCGAGGCGACCCAGGCCTGGACCTGGCTGCGGATGGCCTCCACGTCGTCGCGGACGATGGTGCGGCCGGCCAGGACGTGGCCGGCGCCGGTGACCCGGTCGGCGAGGATCTGGCCAGAGGTGTCGGTCTCCTCGTCGCGGGTGTCGGAGACCGACAGGACGGCGACGCGAACCGGGACCAGGGTCTTGGCCTCGTCGATCTTGCCCCCGGGGGCGAAGGCGGGCGCATTCATGATCGGCTCCTTAGGGTCGAGTGTCTCAGGCGTTCTAGCCGGGGCGGCGGGTCCCGTCATGCCCAGCGGGCGATGTCCTCGTGGTCCTGCGCCTTGGGCTCCACCCAGCGGGCGCCGTCCGGGCCATGCTCCTTCTTCCAGAAGGGGGCGCGGCTCTTCAGATAGTCCATCAGATAGTCGCAGGCCTCGAACGCCGCCCGGCGGTGGGCCGCCGCCGTGGCCACGAAGACGATGGGCTCGCCCGGCGCGATCTGGCCGATGCGATGGACGATCATCAGGTCCTGCAGGTCAAACCGCGTCCGGGCGGTCTCGGCGATGGCGCCGATCTGGGTCTCGGTGAAGCCGGGATAGGCCTCGAGCTCCAGGATACTGGTCTCGCCGCCCTCGGCCCGGGCCAGGCCCGTGAAGCTCGCCACCGCGCCGGTCTCGGCCCGCCCGCGGCAGAAGCCCGAGAGCAGGGGGCCGGGATCGAAGCCCTGGTCGGTGAGGCTGATCATCCCCTAGCCCCCGCTCATGGGGGGCAGGAAGGCGACTTCGGAGCGGGCCGACAGGGGCGCGTCGTCGCGCACCAGCACCTGGTCCAGCGCCACCTGCACGCCCGGCGCGGCCAGGGCCTCGCCCAGGGCGGCGTCGCCAGCGGCCAGCAGGGCGCGAAGCTCCGACAGGCGGGCCGGCGCGGGCTCCAGGGTCTTTTCCCGCCAGCCGGCGATGTCGCTCAGGCGACCAAACAACAGGACCCGGGTCACGGCCTCAGCCCCCCGTGGTCGACATGTGGCGGGCGAGCGCCGGGGCGGCGGACCGCTCGATCAGGAAGTCGTGCCCCTTGGGCTTGCCGTCCACCGCCTGGCGGATGGCCTCGACCAGGGCCGCGTCATCGGCGCCGGCGCGCAGGACGGCCCGCAGGTCGCTGGCGTCCTCTTGTCCTAAGCAGGTGTGCAGGGTGCCGGTGCAGGTCAGCCGTACCCGGTTGCAGCCCTCGCAGAAATTGTGGGTCATCGGCGTGATGAAGCCCAGCCGCCCGCCGGTCTCGGCGACCCGCACGTAACGGGCTGGCCCGCCGGTGGAGAGGGGAATGTCCTCCAGGGTCCAGAAGCTCTCCAGCTCCTGGCGGACCTTGGCCAGCGACAGGAACTGGTCGGTGCGGTCCACCTCGATCTCGCCCAGCGGCATGGTCTCGATCAGGGTGGCGTCCATGCCCTCGCCATGGGCCCAGGCGATCAGGTCGGGCAACTCGGCGGCGTTATCCTGCGCCAGGGCCACGGCGTTGATCTTGACGGCGATGCCGGCGGCCTGCGCGGCCTTGATCCCGGCCAGCACCTTGGCCACGTCGCCGCCGCGGGTCAGGCGGCGGAACAGGTCGGGCTTGCGGGTGTCGATGGAGACATTGACCCGGCGCACCCCGGCCGCCGCCAGGGGCTCGGCGAATTCGGCCAGGCGGGTGCCGTTGGTGGTCAGGGTCAGCTCATCCAGCGCCCCGGACTTCAGATGCCGCGACAGGCCCTCGATCAGGGTCATGACCCCCTTGCGCACCAGGGGCTCGCCGCCGGTGATGCGCAGCTTGCGCACGCCAAGGGCGATGAAGGCCGAACTGACCCGGTCCAGCTCCTCCAGGGTCAGCAGGTCCTTCTTGGGCAGGAAGACCATGTGCTCGGCCATGCAATAGACGCAGCGCAGGTCGCAGCGGTCGGTGACCGAGACCCGCAGATAGGTCACCGTCCGGCCAAAGCCGTCGATCAGGGGCGCCGCCGTGCCGGCTGGCGCTTGCGAAGATGGGGCGTCGTAAGGCGTCATGGCGTTTGACCAACATAGGCGAGGGCGGACCGTGACGACAGGGGCGGGCGAAAATCAGGCGGTCTGGAGCGCCATTGTCCTGGCCGCCGGCGCGGGCCGCCGGTTCGGAGGCCGCAAACTGCTGGCGCCATTCGAAGGCGGGGCGCTGGTGGAGGGCGCGCTGAAGGCGGCATTTGCGAGCCCGGCCTCGACCATCATTCTGGTCACGGGATCTGAGGGTGACGAGGTGGCGGCGGCGGCGCGGGCCTCCGCCGAACGACAGGGCGAGGTGGCCCGCCTGCGCATCGTCCACGCCGCCGACCATGCCGAGGGCATGGGCGCCTCCCTGCGGGCCGGCGCCGCGGCGTTGCCGGGGGACGCCGCCGGCGCCTTCGTCTTCCTGGGCGACATGCCGAAGGTTCCGGCCGCCCTGCTGCCGCGCCTGGTCGAGGCGGTGGAGGCCGGCGCCGCGGCGGCCGCCCCGGTCTGCGGCGGCCGCCGGGGTCATCCGGTGCTGTTCGGGGCCGAACTGTTCGCCCCCCTCCGCCAGGCCGCCGGCGACGAGGGCGCCCGCGTCGCCCTGGCGGGCCTGGGACCCCGCCTGGCCCTCATCGAAACCGACGACGAGGGCGTCCTGTTCGACGTCGACCGGCCCGAGGATCTGGGGTGGAAAAAGGAGGGGGCATGAGTGACGCCCATAAATCTATCGGCCGCCTAAGGCTTAATCGTGGCACCTTCTGCAATAATCTTTAGCTGCTCATCGACAATTTTTTGGCATTCCTCTTGTAACTGCTCTTGTTGTTTTATTTGCAGGTCCCAAGCAACCTGAATAATGGCCCATCTAGCTTCACGTACCGCTTCGCGGAAGGAGGTGATGTCTTCTACGGTCAGGGCGAAGCGTATCTCTCTGTCGAAGGGGCCAACCTCGTTCCAGGCTGGAACTAGGTAGTGCCCTTCCATCACGACCACTCCATTTTCCGTCCGGTGTTGGAGGGTGCAGTGGCCGTGGCTGATTTGGTTTCGGCGGGTCACGAGACCCTTCAGCGCGTCGATTGCAGCGCGGATGCTGTCTAAATCGCTCGGGCTAAGCAATTGGGCGCGCTCAGTAAGCGCCGCCTCCATCATATCTGAGCGCCGACCGCGCATTGATTTGGTGTACTTCGCGACGCGCTCTTCCTCGTGTGGCTCATGTAATGCCCGGAACAGGCGAAGCAGTTCATCTTCGGCTCCCTCCCACCAGCTCAGGGCTGATCCAACGGCGAGAAAAATCTCGTCCGCGCTCGACGCACCCTTTGGGGCAATCGGCCCCTCTCGTGACGAGAGCCTCATTGCCATAAAGCAGAAGCAGGAGTGGGTGTCCGACCGATGCTGTTACGGAAGTTCAAGGGTGAGCGAAGCATTTGCCGCGCCTCATTTTAGGGTGTGTAAGGAGCACGTATCTGATCTCACTGCCCCGCTAGGCCTTCACAAACGGCTGCGCCGTAATCGCCTCGCCGGTCAGGGCCAGCAGCGCATTGGCCACGGCCGGGCCGATCACCGGGGTGCCGGGTTCGCCGACCCCGGTGGGGTGGGTTCCGGCCGGCTGGGCCACGATATAGGTCTCGACCTTGGGCGCTTCGTTGTGGCGCAGCACCCGGTAGGTGTCGAAATTGGTCTGGTCGACCCGGCCTTCGGTCAGGGTGATGGCGCCATAGAGGGCGGCTGACAGGCCGTAGCAGGTCCCGCCCTCCATCTGGGCGGCGATCTGATCGGGCGAGATGGCGGTGCCGCAGTCGATGGCGGTGACCACCCGGCCGACCCTGGGCTCGCCATTCTCCATCCTCACCTCGGCCACCTGGGCGACGACCGAGCCGAAGCATTCGTGCACCGCCACGCCGCGGGTCCAGCCCTCCGGCGCAGGGCTCGCCCAGCCGGACTTCTCCACCGCCAGGTCGAGGACGGCCAGATGCCGCCTGGCGTCGGCCTTCTGATAGAGGGCGCGGCGGTAGTCGACGGGATCCTGGCCGGCCTTGCGGGCCAGCTGGTCGATGGTGTGCTCCATGACATAGGCCGTGTGGGTCGCGCCCACCGAACGCCACCACAGCACCGGCACGCCGATGTCCGGCGTCAGCAGCTGGGCGTCCACATGGGGGGTGGCCTTAAGATAGGGCGAGCCCTTGGCCCCCTCGGCGGCGGGCTCATCGACGCCGCCGCCGCCGAAGGGGGCGCCCTTCCGGATCGG
>CAZERE010000061.1:0-17781 GCA_964515365.1 uncultured Phenylobacterium sp.
ACAGCCTGGGCAACAAGGGCCGCACCGAGGCCGGCGACGTCCAGGTGATGAGCGCAGGCTCGGGCATCCGCCATGCGGAGTACAATCTGGAGAGCGACACCACCCGCATCTTCCAGATCTGGATCGAGCCGGCCCGCACCGGCGGCGCGCCGGCCTGGGGCGCCAAGCCCTTCCCCAAGGGTGATCGTTCCGGGCGCTTCGTGACCCTGGCCAGCGGCTTCGAAGACGACGCCGAGGCGCTGCCCATCCGCACCCCGGCCCGCGTCCTGGGGGCGAGCCTGAAGGCCGGTGAAACCACCGAGCACGCCCTGGACGCCGCGCGCCACGCCTATCTGGTGCCGGCCAAGGGTCGGGTGGAGGTCAATGGCGTGACCCTGGAGGCCCGGGACGGCGCAGCCATCACCGGCGAGACGTCCCTGACCATCACCGCCCTGGAAGACTCCGAACTCGTCCTGGTGGACGCGGCCTGAGGGCCGCGTCCCCTTCCCCCTTTTCCAATCTGCAGGAGAGCGACATGACCAAGGTTCTGGTCCTTTACTATTCGGCCTATGGCCACATCGAAACCATGGCCAAGGCCGTGGCCGAGGGCGCCCGCGAGGTCGGCGTCCAGGTGGACATCAAGCGGGTCCCCGACCTGGTGCCCGAAGAGGTCGCCAAGGCGGCCCACTACAAGATGGACCAGGAGGCGCCGGTGGCGTCCATCCAGGACCTGGCGGACTATGACGCCATCATCATCGGCGTCGGCACGCGCTTTGGCCGCATGGCCTCGCAGATGGCCAACTTCCTCGACCAGGCCGGCGGCCTGTGGGCCAGCGGCGCCCTGAACGGCAAGGTCGGCGGCGCCTTCACCGCCACGGCCACCCAGCATGGCGGCCAGGAGACGACGCTCTTCTCGCTGATCACCAATCTGATGCACTTCGGCCTGGTGGTGGTCGGCATGGACTATGGCTATCAGGCCCAGATGCGCCTGGACGAGGTAACCGGCGGCAGCCCCTATGGCGCCACCACCATCACCGGCGGCGACGGCTCGCGCCAGCCGAGTCAGACGGAACTGGACGGCGCCCGCTATCAGGGCCGCCGCATCGCCGAGGTCGCCAAGAAGCTGCACGGCTAGGTTGGTTCGGCGCGCTTGTCCCCTCGGGATAGGTGCGCCGCCCCCTCCTGTCTAACCAACAAGTCGCGGCCCTAACACTGAGACATCACCAAACCCACGAATGGATGACACCCGTTTAGCCTAGTCGAGGCTCCCGTCCGCTGATCACAGCAACAAAGGGGGACGGACCCATGTCATCCAATCATCTGCGTCAATCGGCGCGTCAATTGGGCGCTCGCAAGCGCCGCGCTCTGCTGGCCGTCTCGGCCTCTCTGCCCATCCTGGCCGCCGCCGCGGCGCCGGCCCTCGCCCAGGACGCCGAAGTCTCCGAGCTGGTGGTCACCGCCACGCCGATCCGCGAGTCCATCGAAGCCTCGCTGGAAATCCAAAAGGCGTCCGACAACATCGTCAACGTCATCGCCGCCGACACCATCGGCCGCTTCCCCGACGCCACCGCGGCCGGCGCGCTCGCCCGCCTCCCCGGCGTCGGCGTGCAACGCGACCAGGGCCAGGAGCGCTACATCCAGATCCGCGGCGCGCCGACCCGCTGGACGACCATGGCGCTGGACGGCGTGAACCTGATCGGCGCCGAAGACCGCATCTTCCGGTTCGACTCCGTCCCGGCCGCTCAGATCAGCCAGGTGGTGCTGAACAAGACCCTGCTGCCCAGCATGCCCGCCGAGGCCCTGGCAGGCCGGGTGAACATCGAAACCTTCTCGCCGCTCACCCTGCCCGGCTTCCACGGCTCGTTCGACCTGGGCGGCGGCTTCGTCGACATGGGCGACGGTCCGGTGAAGCAGTATTCCGGCCGCCTGTCCTGGTCCAACGGGACCTGGGGCGCCAGCCTGATCGGCTCGCACTACTCCTTCGAACAGCACACCGATAACTCCGAGCCGCGTTTCGACGACATCGGCCTCTCGTCGCAGCGCTTTACGAAATATGTGATCGAGCGGGTGACCGAGTCCTATTCGGCCAAGGTCGAATACTCTCCCAACGACGATAACTACATCTCGCTCACCCACTTGGTGACCGAGTTCGAAGACTTCGAAGAGCGCAACTGGTACGTCTTCACCTACGCCAACGCCTTCTCGGGCACGCGCAACTTCGAAACCGCCGACCTCGTCGGCGTGCCGATGACCGCCTCCTTCGCCAACGGCACCTATACCAACGGCGTGAACTTCAACGTCCTGCACGGCGACCATCGGGTCAACAACTGGGACCTGAGCTGGGACCTGGCCTACGCCACCACCGAGTTCAACAACTTCTATCCGAATGTCGGCCAGCAGGTCTCGTCGGGCACCTCGCGGCCCTCGATCGCCAACACCACCTACCTGCCGTCCATGACCGTGCAGGTCAACGCGACCGGCAATGGCATCCCGTTGCACACCCTTTACGATACGGTTCTGGTCAATGGCCAACCGACCAAGGGCCAGCAGCGCACCTCGCTGAACCAGCTGTCCCTGCCGGAATCCTTCGCCTCGGAATCGACCGGCCGGCTTGAGACCGAAGCGGTCACGCTGAAGTTCGACGGCAACCGCGACTGGGACAGCTTCGGCGCCCTGGCCACCTTCAGCGCCGGCTTCCAGTACGACGACCGGTCCCAGCACAACGACGTCACCGCCCTGGTCCGCCCCGATGGCACGGTCGTCTCGGGCAACCGCAGCGGCTTCCCCCTGGAAACCAACGGCGCTCTCCTGGGCATGCCCTGGGACATGGACCTGCTGTTCGGCTCGACCGTCTGGGATCAGGACATGGACCGCGGCTTCACCGCCGTTCACATCGACACCGGGCGCATGAAGGACGGGGTCCTGGCGCTGATGGAGGCCGCCCGCGCCGCCAACGCCGCCGGAACCGGCAATTTCGCCGTCTATGATATCGACAAGCGGGCCACCAACTCGGTCGACGAAAAAGTCGCCGCCGGCTACGCGATGAACCGCTGGAAGTGGGATCGCCACACCCTGACCGGCGGCGTTCGCGTCGAGCGGACCGAGATCAACTCCCAAGGCCTCGCCAATGTTGGCGGAACCCTGGTGCCGCTCAGCTTCTCCTCGGAAGAAACCAATGTCTTCCCGAGCCTGCACTACGGGTTCGACTATTCCGACACCCTGAAGCTGCGCGCCGCCTTCATCACCGGCTCGGCGCGCCCGAGTCTGGAAGACATGCGCGCCACCGTCTCGGTGAACGACACCGCCGAGACGATCTCCGGCGGCAATCCCTTCGTCACGCCGGAAAAGGCCTATGGCATAGACCTCTCCGCGGAGTGGTATTTCGCCCCGGCCTCGCTGCTCGCGGCGAGCTTCTTCCACCGCGAAGTCGAGGACGTGTTGTTCGACTCCTCGCAGATCGTCGGGGATGACAGCTACGACTTCGGTGGCGTCGATCGCAGCGCCTATACGCTGTCGACGATCCTGAACGGCAACAGCGGCCATCTGAGCGGCCTGGAGTTCGTCTACACCCAGCCCTGGACCTTCCTGCCGGGCTGGATGTCGGGCTTCGGCTTCCAGGGCAGCGTGTCCTTCACCAAGGGCGAATTCGAGACCCCCGATGGCGAGACCGTGGAATTCCCCGGCACGTCTGACCGGATCACCGGCGCGACCCTGTTCTACGAAAAGTACGGCCTGTCTTCGCGTCTGACCTGGCAGCACCGTACCGACTGGCTGGACGAGGTCTTCCCCTCGGGTTCGTCGGCCAACTCCAACCTGTACTGGGACGCCACCCAGCGCCTCGACTTCTCGGTGCGCTACCAGGTCAACGACACCTTCTCGGTCTTCGTGGACGCCAACAACCTGACCAACGAGCGAGGCTTCCGCTACCAGGGCAGCGAAGATCGTCCGTACGAAATCGAAGGCTTCGGCCGGAAGTACCTGGCCGGCATCCGCGCCAGCTTCTGATCCCCTGTCCAGGGCGGGCCGCCTTCCCGCGGTCCGCCGTCAGACAAGACCCTGGGCGTCCCGGTCATTCCGGGACGCCTTTTCTTTGGGCTGGAAACGTCGAAGGCCTCAGATGGGCTCAAGATCGGCGACGACCGCCGCGTGGTCGCTGGGGAACCAGCCGTCGGCGTCCGGGCGGTCCAGGGCGCGGAAGCGGCGGGCGATCCGCCAGGGCCCGGCCTCGACCAGAACGGCGTGATCTATGGCCGGCGTATCGCGTTCGGTCGGTCCGGCCCGCTCGCCCTGCAGGGTGGACGCCGCGGCGGGATCGAGGCCGGCCGCCACCGCCGCAAGCTCAGGCGCGGTCGCTGGCGCGTTGAAGTCGCCGACCGCCAGCAGTCCCGCCCCCGGTAAAGCGGCCTCGGCCAGGGCCTGCGCCAGCTGCCGCCCGCGCAGGGCCGAGGCCTCTGGGCCCCGGAGATGGGTGAGATGCAGGTTCAGGATACGCAGATCAGGCGCCGCCTGGATCCATTGGGCGATGCGGTCGCCATCGGCCGGACTGACCGGCAAGGCGATACGGCCCCTTGCCTGCGGCGCCGCCCGCGACAGGATGGCCAGCCCTGACGCACTGTCCAGGGGCCGGCCCTCGTGCAGGCGCGCCTTGCGCCGGGCCGGCTCCATTGAGACGTGCAGGCCCAGGGCCTCGCCCAGGTCCGCGGCCGTGTCGAAGCCCTCGGCCTGGAAGCTCTCCTGCAGGCAGACCACATCCGGCGCCAGCTCGCCCAGGGCCTGGGCCATCAGGGCGAGCCGGTGGGCGTAGCGGCCCTCGTTCTTCCAGGTGTTGAGGGTGACGATCCGCATGGCCGGTTCGGGGGATCAGGCGGCCCGTTCGCCCTGGGTCCAGACCCCGCGGACCAGCGGCAGCTCGCCGGCCAGGCGCACCCGCAGCAGGTCGGCCCGGCGGCCCAGGGCGATCTCGCCCCGATCGTCCAGGCCCACGGCCCGGGCCGGACCGGCGGTGACCAGGGCGACCGCCTGGGCGAGACTCCAGCCGAAGGGCTCCCGGGTCATGGCGAAGGCGCACTCCACCAGGCTGCGGGGCACATAGTCCGAGGCGAAGGCGTCAAGCAGGTCGGCCTGGGCCAGCTCGGCGGCCGGCACATTGCCAGAATAGGAGCCGCCGCGGATCAGGTTCGGGCCGCCCATGACCACCACCATGCCCCGCTCGCGGGCCCGGCGGGCGGCCTCGGCCGTCACCGGGAACTCGGCCACGGTCGCCCCGAGATCGGCGGCCTCGTCCACATGGGCCAGGCTCTCGTCGTCATGGCTGGCCAGGGGCGTCCCACGGCTCTTGGCCATCTGCGCCACGTGGGTGCGGTTGCCCTCGGCGTTGCGGGCCTGACGGTCACGGACCTGGGCGAGGCGTTCAAGGGCGGTAGCTTCGCTCATGCCATTGGCCTGCCAGTTGGCCAGGTGCTTCTCCAGATTACGGTACTGCCGCTGACCCGGCGTGTGGTCCATCAGCGAGAACATGGCGGTCATCGGGTGATCGGCCATGACCTCCAGGCGCGAGCGGAGGTCATCGGCGGTCTCGCAGCGCCAGTGGATCTTGTGGTCGGCCCGCAGCATGCCCTGGTCCTGGGCGTCATGCAGACCGTCCACCAGCCGGCGCAGGTTGTCGGTGTTGCGCGCCGCCGAGGGGTTGAAGGAGCCCAGCGTCAGGGAATTGAGGATGGTGGTCACCCCCACCGAGAGGCAGCAGCCATCGTGGGTCACCGCCGCCGAGACCGGATTCCAGTCGATATTGGGCCGGGGGAAATAGTGCTTTTCCAGGCTGTCGGTATGCAGGTCGACGACCCCGGGCATCAGCACGTCGCCTTCGAAGTCCTCCCCGACCTCGCTCGGCCCCCGGCTCACCTCGGCAACCACGCCGTCGCGCACCAGAACCGATCCGATGAAGTCCTCGTCGCCCGTCACCACGCGCGCGTTTCGAAACGCCAGTTCCACGCTCTTCTCCTGGAAAATATAAGAAATTCAGTCCCGCTCGGGGTCCTGGAAAACGATCTCGATCTCGGCGGTCGAGCGGGATTCGCCGAACTCCAGCGGGCGGCCCAGGCCGTCCACATTGAGGTACCGGCGGATCAACAGGGGCACGTGGCGGGGCACATGCAGCTGCTCGGCCTCCTGCGGGGTCGGCAGGCGCGCTGAGATCGACGTGCGCCGGCGCGTATAGTCGGGCACGCCGCTGTCGCGCAGGGTCTGGGTGATGGTGCCGCGGACCCTGTACATCTCGATGAAGGTCGGGAACCGCTCGAAGCTGAAGTGGTGAAGCCCGAGCGCCGTCGGCTCGCCATCCACGAAGCGCTGCCGCTCCATGAAGATGACGGGGGCGCCGACCTTGAGGCCCAGGGGCTCGGCCACGGCGCTGATCGCGGGCCGGACTTCCAGCTTGAGGATCTGGGTGGTGGGCTCGGCCCCGCTGCGCAGGACCGCTTCGGTAAAGCGCGGCCGCTTCTGCAGGCGGGCCGGCCGCGAGGGGCGGCGTACGAAGCTGCCGCGTCCCTGGGTGGATTCGACGATGCCCTTTTCCTGCAGATCTGACAGGGCTCGCCGCACCGTATGGCGGTTGACCATGAACTGGCGCGACAGCTCGTGCTCCGTGGGCAGTTTGTCGCCCGGGGTCAGTTCGCGCGATCGTATCTGCCGCTCCAGCGACTGGGCGATCTCTCGCCACAACGGCATTCCACCTGACATTCCATCACCTCGTGATCAGTCTACGTCGGATGTCCTAGACAAGTTTTACTACTGTAAAATAACTTTCATACTTGGCTTGTTGTCGCCAATTCGGCTTTCGAATACCCAATGCATAGGACGAATACAACATTTTACTTACTTGTCGAGGTGAGACATGCCGGCTGAACCGGTCCACGAGACGGCGAACGACGAGCGCCGCAATTGGTTGTCGATCCTGGCCAAGGCGCGGCCGGCTGAGGTGAGCGCCGCCTGGGACGCCCTTGCCGAGGCCCCGACCTATTCGGCGCTGCGCGCGCCGGAGACCGGCCTGGTGCTGGTGCGGGGCCGCATGGGCGGCGCCGGCGACGCCTTCAACATGGGCGAGATGACCGTCACCCGCGCCGCGGTGCGGCTGGACAGCGGCGAGACCGGCATCGGCTACGTCGCCGGCCGCGACCGTCGCCACGCCGAACTGGCCGCGGCCGTCGACGCCATGATGCAGGCCCCGGCCCTTCGCCCGGTGGTCGAGGGCGCCGTGGTCGCCAAGCTGGCCCGCGCCCAGGCCGAACGCCGCGACACCGCCGCCCGCAAGGCGGCGGCCACCAAGGTCGACTTCTTCACCATGGTTCGCACCCGAGGCCCCCAATGAGCGTCGCAACCCTCGATCTCAGCCGCATCGCCCCGGCCTTCGCCGACCCCGTCCGCGAGAGCCAGGCGGTGTTCCGCGAAGTGATGGAATGCATGGCCCGCCCCGGACGCACCACCCGCTTCGACCGCGCGCCCCAGGCCCCGACCGGTCTGAGCAAGGCCGCCGGCGCCGTAGCCCTGACCCTGTTCGACTTCGAGACGCCGGTCTGGCTCGACCCGGCCCTGGCCGATTCAGAAGCCGAGGCCTGGCTGCGCTTCCACTGCGGCTGCCCGCTGACCACCAACGCCCAGGACGCGGCCTTCGCCATCGTCACCGACATGGCCAAGGCTCCGAACCTGGCCGCCTTCAACCAGGGCGACGCCAAGTACCCCGACCGCTCCACCACGGTGATCCTGCAGGTGGCCTCCCTCGAGGGCGGCCCGACGGTGACCCTCAGCGGCCCGGGCATCCAGACCACCACCGACATCGCGCCCCAGGGCCTGCCCCAGGACTTCTGGACGCAGATCGAGACCAACCAGGCGCAGTTCCAGTTCGGCGTCGACGTGCTGCTGGTCGCCGGCGACCAGCTGCTCGCCCTGCCGCGCACCACCACCGCTCAGATCAAGGGAGGCTGACATGGCCTATGTTTCCGTCAAAGGCGGCGAGAAGGCGATCACCCACGCGCACCAGTGGCTGGCCGAGGATCGCCGTGGCGACCCCTCCGTCGGCGAACTGGAGGTGGCGCAGGTTCGCGAACAGCTGTCGCTGGCTGTCGACCGGGTGATGAGCGAAGGCTCCTGCTACGACCGCGACCTGGCTGCGCTCGCGGTCAAGCAGGCCCGGGGCGACCTGCCCGAGGCCATCTTCCTGCTGCGGGCCTATCGCACCACCCTGCCTCGCTTCGGCGCCTCCCTGCCCGTGGAGACCGAAGCCATGGCGGTGCGCCGCCGCGTCTCGGCCGCCTTCAAGGACATTCCCGGCGGCCAGGTGCTTGGCCCCACCTTCGACTATACCCACCGCCTGCTCGACTTCGCCCTGGCGGCGGAAGGCGGCGCAGCGCCTGAAGCGGCGCCCCAGGCCGAAGAGCCCCAGGCCTATCCCATGCCCAACATCGCCTCGGTGTTCCGCCATGAGGATCTGCTGGAGCATGACGTCCGCACCGACGAGGCGCCCGAGCCCTACGACCTGACCCGCCAGCCGATGAAGTTCCCCGCCGATCGCGACCAGCGCCTGCAGGCCCTGGCCCGCGGCGACGAAGGCTTCCTGCTCAGCCTGGCCTATTCCTCGCAGCGGGGCTGGGGCTCGACCCACCCCCTCTGCGGCGAGATCCGCATGGGCGAGGTGGCTGTCGAATTCGTGCCTGACGAGCTCGGCTTCCCCATCGAGATCGGCGAGATCACCCTGACGGAATGCACCATGCTGTCGGGCTTCGCCGGCTCCGCCGAGCGCCCGCCGCAATATACCCGCGGCTATGGCCTGACCTTCGGCCATTGCGAGCGCAAGGCCATGAGCATGGCCATCGTCGACCGCGCCCTGCGTCACCGCGAAGTGGGCGAACAGGCCGACGCCCCGGTGCAGGACGAGGAGTTCGTCCTCTACCACTCCGACAATGTGGAGGCCTCGGGCTTCGTGCAGCACCTGAAGCTGCCCCACTACGTCGACTTCCAGGCCGACCTGCAACTGATCCGCCGGCTCCGCAAGGAGCACTTCGAGCGCCGCGCCGCCCTGAAGGAAGCCGCAGAATGAGCACGCCCGTCCCGGCTCGCGCCAATGCGCCCGAGCGCTATTACAACTACGCCTATCTCGACGAGCAGACGAAGCGGATGATCCGCCGCTCGATCCTGAAGGCCCTGGCCATCCCCGGATACCAGGTGCCCTTCGGCTCGCGGGAAATGCCCGTGCCCTATGGCTGGGGCACCGGCGGCATCCAGCTGACCGCGGCGATCATCGGCCCCGACGATGTCTACAAGTGCATCGACCAGGGCGCCGACGACACCACCAACGCCGTCTCCATCCGTCGCTTCTTCGCCAATGTGGCCGACGTGGCCACCACCGAAGACACCGGCGAGGCGACCATCATCCAGACCCGCCACCGGATTCCGGAAAAGCCCCTCAAGCAGGGCCAGGTCCTGGTCTATCAGGTGCCGCAGCCCGAGCCCCTGCGCGGCCTGGAGGCCCGGGAGACCGAGACCCGCGCCATGCACGCCTATGAGGAATACGGCCTGCAGTACGTCTCGCTCTACGAGAACGTCTCGGCCTATGGGCGCATCGCCGCCACCGCCGGCTATCCGGTGATGGTGGAGGAGCGCTACCTGATGTCGCCCTCGCCGATCCCCAAGTTCGACAACCCCAAGATGGCCCAGAACGAAGCCGTCATGCTGTTCGGCGCCGGCCGGGAGAAGCGGATCTACGCCGTGCCGCCCTTCACCCGCGTCCGCAGCCTGGATTTCGAGGACTATCCGTTCGAGACCCAGACCTGGGAAGAGACCTGCGCCCTGTGCGGGGCCGAGGACTCCTATCTCGATGAGGTCATCCTCGATGACGCCGGCGACAAGATGTTCGTCTGCTCCGACAGCCACCACTGCGCCGAACGCCGCGAGGCGGGCCATGTCGGCCCCATGGCCGGCCACACCCTCGACCAGGACGCCGCCCTGAAGGAGCCCGCCCAATGAACGCCATCCCTGGCAGAATAGCGCCAGCGCCGCTGCTCAGCGTCGAGGGCCTGACCAAGTGGTACGGCCATGTCCTGGGCTGCCGCGACGTGGCCTTCGACCTGCGTCCGGGCGAGGTGCTCGGCATCGTCGGCGAGAGCGGATCGGGCAAGACCACCCTGCTCAACTGCATCTCCGGCAAGCTGACGCCGACCTCGGGCGAGGTCCGCTTCGACACCCGCCGCTTCGGCCTGACCGACATCTATGGCCTGTCCGAGCCTGATCGGCGCCGGATGCAGCGGGAAGAATGGGGCTTCGTGCACCAGAACCCCCGCGATGGCCTGCGCATGCGGGTCTCCGGCGGGGCCAATGTCGCCGAGCCGCTGATGAACCTGGGCGGCCGCCACTACGGCAATATGCGCCAGGCCACCATCGACTGGCTGGACCGGGTCGAGCTCGACACCCGCCGCATCGACGACAAGCCGCGCAACTTCTCCGGCGGCATGCAGCAGCGGATCCAGGTGGCGCGCAACCTGATCCACGGCCCGCGCCTGGTGTTCATGGACGAGCCCACCGGCGGCCTCGACGTCTCGGTGCAGGCCCGCCTGCTCGACCTGCTCCGTGAACTGGTCCGCGACCTGGGCCTGGCGGTGATCATCGTCACCCACGACATGGCCGTGGCCCGGCTGATGGCCGACCGCCTGATGGTCATGAAGGGCGGCGAGGTGGTGGAAACCGGCCTGACCGACCAGGTGCTGGACGATCCCCAGCATCCCTACACCCAGCTCCTCGTCTCCTCCGTCCTGCAGATCTAGAGCCATGACCGACAAACCCCTGATCATCGTCGAAGACCTGGCCAAGACCTTCGTTCTGCACAATGCGGAATCGGCCACCATCCCGGTCTTCCAGGACCTGACCCTGCAGGTCGCCGCCGGCGAATGCGTGGTGCTGGCCGGAGAGTCCGGCGTCGGCAAGTCCACCCTCATGCGCTCCATCTTCGGCAACTACCTGCCGACCCAAGGGGCGGTGAAGGTCTGGCACGACGGCGCCTATGTGGACATCACCAAGGCCAATCCCCACGAGGTGCTGGAGGTCCGCCGCCGGACCCTGGGCTACGTCTCCCAGTTCCTGCGGGTCATCCCCCGGGTGCCGACCCTGCAACTGGTGATGGAGCCCCTGCTGGAAAACGGCGTCTCGTTCGAAGAGGCCAAGGACCGGGCCAGCGAACTCCTGTCGGCCCTTCGCCTGCCCGAGGCCCACTGGGACCTGCCGCCGGCCACCTTCTCCGGCGGTGAGCAGCAGCGGGTGAACATCGCCCGCAGCTTCATCCGCAAGTATCCGGTCCTGCTGCTGGACGAGCCCACCGCCTCCCTGGATGCGGAGAACCGGGCCATTGTCGTGCGGCTGATCAAGGAGGCCCTGGCGGAAGGCGCCGCCATGATCGGCATCTTCCACGATCTCGACGTTCGCGACGCCGTGGCCAGCCGGCTGTTCGAAGTGGCTCAATTCAAGGCGGCGGCCTGACCATGACCGAGACCCGCATCTTCTCCGACCAGGTGATCACGCCCACGGGCCAGATCGCCGCCGAACTGGTCCTCCGCGACGGCGTCATCGCCGCCGTGGAGGCCCGGGCGTCCGCGCCGGCCGGCGCGCTGGACTGGACCGGCGATGTGCTGGTCGCGGGCCTGATCGACATCCACACCGACAATCTGGAAAAGCACTACCAGCCCCGCCCCGGCGCCCTATGGGACGCCTATGGGGCGGCGCTCGCCCATGACGGCCAGTGCGTCACGGCGGGCATCACCACGGTGCTGGACTCGCTCAGCCTGCACGGGCGCAAGGACGGCCTGGACCGCAAGGATGCGCTGGGCCCGATGATCGGCGGCATGGACCAGGCTCAGATCGACGGCGCCCTGCGCGCCGACCACCTCCTGCACCTGCGCTGCGAGGTCACCAATCCCGAGCTGCTCAGCCTGCTTGAGCCGCACGCTGACAATCCGCGGCTGAAGCTGCTGTCGGTCATGGACCACACGCCCGGTCAGCGGCAGACCGCCAATGTGGAGCGCCTCCAGGCGCGCATGGTGGCGGCCGGCCGTAGCGCTGACGAGATCGAAGAGATCATGGCCCGCCGTCACGCCGGCCGCGATCCCGGCGTCGCCTATGACAACCGCCGCAAAGTGGTGGCCTTCGCCCGGGAATATGGCCTGCCGCTCGCCGCCCACGACGACGAGACGCTGGAGCATGTGGAAGAGGCCCACGACGATGGCTGCGTCATCGCGGAGTTTCCGGTCACCCTGACCGCGGCCCAAAGGGCTCGGGAGCTGGGCATGTTCGTGGCCATGGGCGCGCCGAACTTCGTGCGCGGCGGCTCGCATTCGGGCAATCTGTCGGCCCGTGAGAGCGCCGAGGCCGGCGTGCTCGACATCCTCGCCTCGGACTATGTGCCCCTCTCCATGCTGCGCTCCGCCTTCATGCTGATCGACGACCTGGGCTGGGCGCCGCAGGACGCCATGGCCACGGTCAGCTCGGCCCCAGCCCGCAGCCTGGGCCTCGATGACCGCGGCGAGATCGTCGCCGGCCAGCGCGCCGACCTGGTTCGCGTCTCCCGGCGCAGCCATGGCTGGCCCGTTCCGGTGGAAGTCTGGCGCCAGGGCGCGCGGGTGGCATGAGCCCCCGCTACGCCGTCTATTACGCGCCTGATCCGCAGGGGGACCTGTGGGACCTGGCCTGCGCCTGGCTCGGCCGCGATCCGCACCGCAAGGTGGATTGCGTCCGGCCGGTCACGCCGGCCCTGGCCGACCTCGACCTGGACGCCCTGACCGCCAGCCCCCGGGGCTATGGCTTCCACGCGACCCTGAAGGCGCCGTTCGAGCTGGCCGAAGGGGTCCTCGAGCGGGATCTGCTGGATTTCGCCGAGGGCTTCGCCGGCCGCCGGACCGCCTTCGAGGCCTCCATCTCCCCCCAGGCCCTGGGCCGCTTCCTGGCCTTCCGGCTCAACGATCCCTGCCCGGCCATGGAGGCGCTGGCCGAGGCCTGCGTGCGGGACTTCGACCCGTTCCGCGCGCCCCTGTCGGAGGCCGACATCGCCCGCCGGCGCAAGGCGGGCCTGACGCCCTCCCAGGACGTCCGGATGCTGGAATGGGGCTATCCCTACATCTTCGACGACTTCCGCTTTCACATGACGCTGACCAGCGGCATCGCCGACGACGCCGTGCGCGCCCGCGTGCTGGAGACCCTGCTGCAGCTCTTCGCCTATGTGACCGGGCCGCACCGCTTCGACAGCGTCGCCATCTACCGCCAGGCCGATCGCGACGCGCCCTTCGAGGTCATGTCCCGTTTCAGCTTCGCCAGCGAGCCGGCGCGGGCCTGAGGGGCGCGCGCCGGGATCGAGGGACATCATGACGCGGCGGCTCACCTTCGATCTCGACCTGGCCCAGGCCCGCGCGGTTCTTCGCCATGTGGGCCTGGCCGGCGAACCCCTGACGGTCACCCGCCTGCCCGGCGGCAATGTCGAGGTCTATCGCCTGGACATGGCCGATGGCGCCGATCCCCTGGTCCTGAAGATCTATGATGACGAGCAGGTCTGGGCGCCGGCGAAGGAGCAGGTAGTCGGCGCCCTGGTCCGCGCGCACACCGACGTGCCGGCGCCGGAGTATCTCGCCCTGGACGAGACCCGCGCGGTCCTGCCCTACTGCTTCGCCGTCATGACGCTGCTGCCGGGATCATCCCTGCGCCACTGGTTCGAGGCTCCGGACGTGGACGACGCCTACCGCCAGGTGGGCGACATGATCCGCCGCCTCCACAGGACGCCCATGCCCGCCTATGGCTATCTGCGGGCCGAGGGTCTGGACGACCCCATGCCGACCAACGCCCTGTCCATGGCCGGTCGGGCGAGCCGGACCTTCGAGCGTTTCCGTGACAAGGGCGGCGATCCTCTACTGGCCGAGGCGCTGGAGCGCCTCGTCGCGGCCAACGCCTGGGTCTTCAACCACAGCCGCGGTCCGGTGCTGTGCCACGAAGACCTGCACCCCGGAAACATCCTGGCGGAACGGGGCGAAGACGGGGCGCTGCGCCTGACCGGCCTGATCGACTTCGTCAATGCGCGGGCCGCCGACCCCGTGTCGGACCTGGCCAAGGCGCTGTTCTGTTCCGCCCACGAACATGCGCGCAGCCGGACGCCGATCCTCGAGGGCTACGGCCCCATCGACCACCCCGATCCCGAGCGGGCGCTCTGGGTCTACACCCTGCTCAATCGCGCCAGCATGTGGGCCTGGCTGACCAGCTGGGGGCGCCCCGCCGACGATCCGCAGGGTCCCGGCGGCCTGCTGGCCGATCTGAGGGCCATGGTCGCCGATCCGATCTGAGGGCGCAGCGACCTCAGCCGATGATGGCCGCCACCAGCCGGGCGATGCCGCTCTCGCGGTCGCCGTCGTTGCGCAGCTCGACCACGTCATGGCCAGCGATGCTGTAGGCCTGGGCGCGGGCGATGCGGTCTGTGATCTCGGCTTCGGTCTCGCGGCCGCGGCGGCGCAGGCGTTCGGCCAGCTGTTCGGGATCGGCGCTGACCGAGACGACGCGCACGGCGCCCAGGCGGCTGCGGGCCTCATCGATCGCCCCGCGGGACACATTGGCCACCACGCGCCGGCCCATGGCCAGGTCCTGCAGGATGTCCGCCGGCACGCCATAGCAGAGGCCATGGGCGCGCCAGGACAGGGCGTAGTCGCCGGCCGCCTCGTGGCGGAGAAACTCAGCCTCGCTGACCGGCTGATGGTCTTCGCCGCCGGCCTCGGCCGGGCGGGTGATGTCGCGGCGCACGAAGACCACGGCGGGGTCGTCGGCCAGGGCCGCCCGGGCGCCGTCGATCAGGGTGTCCTTGCCGACGCCTGAGGGGCCGACCACCAGGACCAGAAGCCCGGCCCTAGGCGTATTTTTCGACGAAGGCGTCGGCGTCGAGGGTGCGGAAGTCGTCGAGGGCGTCGGCGAGGCGTTCATGATCCCAGTCCCACCAGGCGATCGCAAGAAGGCCGTCCTGCACCGCCTTGGGGAAGCGCTCGCGGATCGGCTTGGACGGAACCCCGCCCACAATGGTGAAGGGGGCCACATCCTTGGACACCACCGCGCCCGCGCCGACAACCGCGCCGGTGCCCACGGTGACGCCCGGCAGCACGGTCACCCCGTGGCCCAGCCACACGTCGTGGCCCAGGGTCACGGTGTGCGAACGACGCCATTCGAAGAAGTCCTGGTCGTCCTCGTCCCCCAGCTCATAGGAGATGGCGCGGTAGCTGAAGTGGTGCTGCGCAGCCTTCCAGGTCGGGTGGTTGCCGGGATTGATCCGGACGTCGCGGGCGATGGAGCAGAACTTGCCGATCTCGGCATAGGCCGAGCTGGAGTCGTTCACGATGTAGCTGAACGCCCCCATGGCGGTTTCCGACAGGCTGGTGCGCGCGCCCACCCGGCACCAGGGGCCAAGGATGCTGTCATGCACCTGGGCCTGGGGGTTGATCGCGGGCTCAGGGCCGCGGACCTTCTCGACTGGCTCCGCAGGCGGCGTGAAGCGCTCGAAATAGCGATAGCCCGGCGACAGGGGCCGGTCGGCAAGTTTCAGACCCATCAGGCGGCGGCCACGGCCTGGGTGGCGAAGGCGCGGCCGGCGCGGCCGGTCCGCACGCCATAGATCTTGTCGACCACGTCGGGCGTCAGGCCCGACGGGGCGCCGTCATAGATGATCTTGCCCTTGGACATGCCGATGATGCGCGTGCAGTAGCGCCGGGCGATGTCCAGGCTGTGCAGGTTGACGATCACCGGGATGCCGCGCTCGCGGCACACGTCCTCCAGCGCCTCCATCACCACCTCAGCGTTGATGGGATCGAGCGAAGCCACCGGCTCGTCGGCCAGCAGCATGTCGGGCTCCTGCAGCATGGCCCGGGCGATGGCCACCCGCTGCTGCTGTCCGCCCGACAGGGTCGCGGCCCGTTGCAGGGCCACCTGGGCCATGTCGAGGCGATCGAGCTCGAGGATGGCGCGGGCGCGGTCCTCGGCGGGGAAGATCTTGAGCAGGGAGGTGGCGGTCGGCCGTTCGGCCAGGACGCCCACCAGGACATTGGTGATCACGTCCAGACGCGGGCAGAGATTGAACTGCTGGAAGATCATGGCGCAGCGACGGCGCCAGCGGCGCAGGGGCTTGCCCTTCAGCTTGCCGACATCCTCGCCGTCCCAGAGAATCTGACCCGAGGTCGGGTCGGCCAGGCGGTTGATCATGCGCAACAGGGTGGATTTCCCGGCGCCTGAGCGCCCGATCACCCCGATGAACTCGCCGCGGTCGCACTTGAAGGATACGCCGTCGACGGCGCTGACCTCCCCGAACCGCTTGGTCACGTTGCGCAGCTCTAGCATCCTGCCTCCAGGGTTCGGCGGTAAGCTCTTGATCCTTTGCAGCTTAGGCCTGCCCGGTGACCCCGACGTGACGGCCCGCAAGACCCTTTCGCGCACCAAGGGGGGATTTGTCGGCTGGGCCGTGGCGGGGTGTCTCGCCCTCGTCACCCCCCTGGCCTAGGTGTGGGCCTGCGGAGGCGACAACATGGCGGACTTCCTGGTGATCGGCGCCCTGGCCCTGGACCGTCCGGTCTGGCTGGAGGGCGCGCTTGAGCGCGGCGGTCGGGTCGCCGGCCGCAGCCTGGAGGCCCAGCTCGGTCCCCGCCTCGGCGGCGGCGGCGCCAATGCGGGGGTCGCCCTGGTGAAGGCCGGCCACCGGGTGGCGGTGGCCAGTCTGGTCGCCTCCGACGCCGGCGGCGACCAGACGATCGCCTTGGCGGACGCCGCCGGGCTGGACACCGCCCTGGTCGGCCGCCGCCCCGGCGAGAGCCGCACGACCCTGATTCTGATCGAGCCGGACGGCGAGCGCCTGGTGCTGGGTCTGGACATCGACCGCGCCCGGCTCGTTCTGCCGCCCCTGCCCTCACCCGCCGATCAGCCGGGGGTTCAGCCGGACGGCGTCTATGTGCGGGCCGCCTTCCCGGGCGCCGACGCCTGGGCCGCCCACAGCCGCGGCCCTGTGGTGGTCCACTGGCCAGCGCCAAACTATGCCGGACCGGCCGATGTGGTGGTCTGTTCGGCCGACGATCTCGAGCCGGCCGTCCTGGCCGCTCCGTTCGACGCCGCCCGGGCTGTCTTTGGGTCCCGCCTTTCGGCCATCGTCGTCACCCATGGCGCAGACGGGGCGAGCGCCTACAGCGCCGGCGCCCCGATCACCGTGCGTCCGCCGCCGGCCCATGTGGTCGATTCCACCGGCGCCGGAGACGTCTTCGCCGCCGGCCTGCTGGAGGCCCTGAGCGCCGGGGCGAGCATGATCCGGGCGCTGGACCAGGCCTGCGCCTGGGGCGCGGTCACCGTAGGTCTGGCGAGTTCTGCGCCAGTGGACGCCGCGCCGGGCGCCTACCGCCCCTTCGTGGCCTAGGCCAGGCGGTTGCGGAACCAGCGCGACAGGGTGTCGAGGCCGGCCACGGCGATCATGTAGAGCAGGATGATGAAGGCCACTTCGTCGAAGGCGAAGATGCGGATCCGCTCGTCCAGCTCGAAGCCGATGCCGCCGGCCCCGACGATGCCCAGCACCCCGGCGTTGCGGAAGTTGCCTTCCAGGAAGAACAGGGTCTGGCTGGTCGCCACCGGCGCGAACTGGGGCGCCAGGCCAAACCGCATCACCGCCAGCGGCGAGGCCCCGGCCGAGCGCACCCCTTCCAGGGGCTTGGCGTCGGCGTTCTCCAGCGACTCGGAGAACAGCTTGGCCAGATTGGGGATGTCGGCCAGCGC
>CAZERE010000062.1:0-17773 GCA_964515365.1 uncultured Phenylobacterium sp.
GCGAGGAGGCCGATGCGGCCAGCGGCGACCGCGAGCTGGGGACCGATCCGGAGACCGGCGAAACGGTCTTCCTCAAGAGCGGCCGCTTCGGCCCCTATGTGCAGCTCGGCGAGGGCGACAAGCCCAAGCGCTCCAGCCTGCCCAAGACCTGGTCGCCAGCGGCCATGGACCTGGAGAAGGGGCTGCGCCTGCTGCGCCTGCCCCGCGAGGTCGGCGCCCACCCCGAGGATGGCCAGATGATCCTGGCGGGCCTCGGCCGCTATGGGCCGTTCGTCCAGCACAATGGCGCCTACGCCAATCTGGAGAGCATCGACGAGGTGTTCGAGGTAGGCCTCAACCGGGCCGTGGCGCTGATCGCCGAGAAGAAGGCGGGCGGCAAGGGTCGCCGCGGCGAGGCGACGGCCCTTAAGGAGCTGGGCGCCCATCCGGGCGACGGCCAGCCGGTGCGGGTGCTGTCGGGGCGCTATGGCCCCTACATCAAGCACGGCGCCACCAACGCCAATGTGCCCCGCGGCGCCGACCCGCAGGACGTGACCCTGGAACAGGCGGTCGCCCTGCTGGCCGAACGCGAGGCCAAGGGCGGCGGCAAGAAGAAGCCGGTGAAGAAGGCCGCCGCCAAGCCCAAGGCGGAAAAGGCTGAAAAGGCGCCGGCCGCCAAGACGGCCGCGAAAAAGCCGGCGGCAAAGAAAGCGGCGGCCAAAAAGCCGGCGGCCAAGAAACCCGCCGCCAAGAAGGCGCCCGCCAAGACGACCCCGACGAGCTAGGCGGCCATGGACCTGCCTGTCCGCGATATCTCGGTCTCAGGCTACCGGTCGCTGCGGGCCATCACCTATCCGATGTCGCGCCTCGACGTCTTTGTGGGGGCCAATGGCGTCGGCAAGTCCAACCTCTACCGGGCGCTGGACCTGTTGCAGGCCGCCGCCCAGAACCAGCTGGGCGCGCGCCTGGCCGCCGAGGGCCTGGACCTGGCCATGTGGGCGGGCCCCCGCAAGGCCAAGGAGCCGTCCCGCATCGGTCTGTCGGTCACCTTGGCTGCGCCCGGCGCCCGCAACAGCGCCTTCCGCTACGAGGTGGAGGTGGGCTTCCCCCAGAAGGTCACCGCCGCGGCCTTCGACCTGGAGCCGCAGGTCAAGGTGGAGAGCCTGACCTATCTGTCGGGCCAGCGCCGGTCGCGCCTGGTGGAGCGCCGCAACGCCTCGGTGATGGCGAGAGACGCCGAGGGCCGGCCGGCCGAGCTCGACATCGACCTGCTCTCCTCCGAGACCCTGCTGGGACGCTTGGAGGATCCGGGCCGCTATCCGGAACTCGACGCCGTGCGGCGAACCCTGCTGGAATGGCGCTTCTATCACGACGTCCGCACCGACGCGGATTCAGCCCTGCGCCGTCCCTGCGTGGCCGTGGCCGCCCCGACGCTCGCCTCGGACGGCTCCAACCTGGCGGCGGTCTTCGCCACCCTGGCCCATATCCGGCAGGATCGCCGCGACCTGGACGAGGCCGTGGCCAGCGCCTTTCCCGGCGCGGTGCTCAGCCTGCCCTTTCCGGAGCGGACCGCCACCTTCGGCCTGCGCCTGCCGGAATTCCCCAATCGCGTCTTCGAGCCTGCCGAGCTGTCGGACGGGACCCTGCGGTTCCTGGCTCTGGCCGGCGCCCTGCTGGCCTATCGCCTGCCGCCCTTCATCGCGCTCAATGAACCCGAGGCCAGCCTGCATCCCGATCTGATGGAGCCCCTGGCCGCCCTGATCGCCAAGGCCGCCGAGCGGACCCAGGTCTGGCTGGTGACCCACTCCGACCGCCTGGCCCAGGCGCTCAAGGACCACGGCGCGGTGCGCACCGTGCGCAAGACCCAGGGCGCCACCACCATCGACGGCCTGACCCTGTTCGGCGCCTTCAAGGACGATGAGGACGACGACCTCGGCTGAGGCCGACGCGGCACTTCGTGAAGCGCATGGGCGATTCCCGCGTTACAAGGCGCCATGGCCAAGACCCGCTCCCCCCGTTCTGCCTCGCGCCCCGCCTCGCGTCCGCCCCAGGGCATGCCCGACCGCGAGACCCTGCAGAAGTTCATCCGTGAGACCGGCGAGACCGACCGCGCCGAGCTCGCCAGGGCCTTCGGGCTCAAGGGCGTCGACCGTCGGGCCCTGCGCGAGATGCTCAAGGAGATGCAGGCCGAAGGCCTGCTCGGCCGCCGGGGCCGCAAGGGCGTGGCCGAGGCCGGCGCCCTGCCCCCGGTCGGCGTCGTCGACGTGGTCGAGCGCGACACCGACGGCGACCTGCTGGTGCGCCTGACCAAGGGGGCCGAGGATACGCCGCTGGTTCACCTGGCGCCGGACAAGGCCGAGGTGGTGGCCGGCGCGCCGGGCCTGGGCGACCGCCTGCTGGTCCGCTTCGTCACCCTGGAGAGCGGCGAGACCGAGGCCCGGTTGATCAAGCGCCTCGGCCAGAGCGCCCACCGGGTGCTGGGCGTGGTGCGCAAGCACCGCCGCGAGGTCCGCATCGAGCCGGTGGACCGCAAGTCCAAGGAAAGCCTGATCGTCTTCGACGACGGCCAGCTCAAGGACGGCGACCTCGTGCTGGCCCAGGTCGGCACGGCCGAGCGGCGGCACGGCCCCAAGCGCGGCAAGGTGCTGGAGGTGGTGGGCCGCGAGGACCAGCCCCGCGCCGCCAGCCTGATCGCCATCCACAGCCACGGGATCCCCACGGGCTTTTCCGATGAGGCCGAGGCCGAAGCCGAAGCGGCCAAGCCGCCGGAGCTGGCCGGCCGCGAGGATCTGCGCGACCTGCCGCTGATCACCATCGACCCCGCCGACGCCCGCGACCACGATGATGCGGTCTACGCCCAGGCCGACGAGGACCCGCGCAATCCCGGCGGCTGGATCGTCTGGGTCGCCATTGCTGACGTGGCCGCCTATGTCCGCCCCGGCGGCGCCCTGGACCGGGAGGCCCGGGACAAGGCCAACAGCGTCTACTTCCCCGACCGGGTGGAGCCCATGCTGCCCGAGCGGCTCTCCAACGGCCTCTGCTCCCTGCGGGAGGGCGAGAACCGCGCCTGCATGGCCGTGCGGATGGTGTTCGACAGCCAGGGCCGCAAGCGCAGCCACAAGTTCCTCCGCGGCCTGATGCGCTCGGCCGCCAAGCTCGCCTACGAGCAGGCGCAGGACGCCGTCGACGGCCGCCCCGACGACAAGGCCGGCCCCCTGCTGGAGCCGATCCTCAAGCCCCTGTGGGCCGCCTATCTGACCATGAAGAAGGGCCGCGAGGCCCGCTCGCCGCTGGCCATCGAAAGCTCTGAGCGCCGCATCATCATCGGCGAGGACGGCAAGGTCGACTCGATCACGCCGCGCCCGTCCCTCGAGGCCCACAAGCTGATCGAGGAGATGATGATCCAGGCCAATGTCTGCGCCGCCGAGACCCTGGAGGCCAAGCGCACCCCGCTGATCTACCGCATCCACGATGCGCCGAGCCCCGAGAAGCTGGACTCCCTGGCCGAGTTCCTGGGCTCGATCTCGGTGAACTGGTCCAAGGGCGAGGCGGCCCGCACCGACCGCTTCAACCGCCTGCTGGACCTCACGCGGGAGGGGCCGAACGCCGAGATCGTCAACGAGGTGGTCCTGCGCACCCAGATGTAGGCCCACTATTCCACCGACAATATCGGCCACTTCGGCCTGAACCTGGACCGCTACGCCCACTTCACCTCGCCGATCCGCCGCTATGCCGACCTGATCGTCCACCGGGCCCTGGTCAGCGCGCTGGGCCTCAACCTGCCCGGCGGCCCCGACGGCCTGAGCGACTGGGACATCTCGCACATGAAGGCCACGGCCGAGGAGATCACCCACGCCGAGCGCCGCGCCATGGCCGCCGAGCGCGACGCCACCGACCGCTATGTGGCCGCCTTCCTGGCCGATCGGGTGGGCGCGACCTTCCCAGGCCGGATCACCGGGGTCACCCGGTTTGGCCTGTTCATCCGCCTCGACGAGACCGGCGCCGACGGCCTGATCCCGATCTCCAACCTGGGGGATGAGTTCTTCATCCACGATGAGAAGATGCACGCCCTGGTGGGCGAACGCTCCGGCGCCCGCTGGCCGCTCGGCATGAGCGTGGAGGTGCGGTTGCGCGAGGCCACGCCGATCACCGGCGGCCTGCTGTTTGAGATGCTGAGCGAGCCCGCCGCCCCCGACCCCACCGCGCCGCGGCCGCGCCTGGGCATCCGCCGCAAGGCCGGCCGCCCGCCCCTGCCCCGCCAGGGCGGCAAACACCGGCGGCGCTAGCGGGCGGTTGCGCTCCCATCGCCAACCTGGCGTCGGTTTCCGCTAGGCGCCAGTAGCAGAAGTTGCGACCTCGCCAGGAAGCGGACATCGTGTGAGGCGCGAGAGCGCGATCCCGCTAGCCTCCCCTTTCAGCTAGGGCCATGCTCCACCTTCTCAGCCGAACCGTCGGCGGGGCATGGGCGTCGCGGACGTACTGGGGGAACTTGTGAAAGCAACTACGATCACTGCCGGGGTGTCGGCCGTGGCGAGCACTCTTGTTCTGGTTATCGCGCTCGCGACAGCCCGTCAGCAGACCTTCATGCCGGCAACCTATGTCTACATCGTCAGCCTTGTCGCGGCTGTTATCGCAAGCCTGATCGCTGGATGGCTCCTCGCATCGCGGCCCCCCGTCCCCTTCTCCGGTGCCGCCGCCGACCTCGCTGCCGCCCGCACTGCCGGTGCCTATGTTCTCTTCGCAGCCGGACCGCTGCTTTCCATCTTGACCTTAGCCCTTGTCGCCGAACCCGCGCGCGAGAGCGGCGTCAGCCTCTTCGACATCCTAACCTGGCTTGGAACCCTCGCCACCCTCGCGGCGGTCGCCAGCGGTGCCGGGGTCGCCATTTACGTCAAGCGCCGCGACGACGAGCGCCATCAGCGGCTCAGCATCATGAGAATGCGCCAAGCGTGGATCGACGAACTGCGCGACGCCGTCGCCGATCTCCTGGCTAGCGGACGTGCGATGAACGTGCGCAGCAGCCAAGGCCAAACCTTGCCGGCCGACGCGGTTGCCCGGGCGCTTCGCTGCCGCGAGCTTATCGCACTGCGCATCAACCCGATGGAGGTCCATCACCAGGTGTTGGCCGAGGCCAGCCGCCGCTGGCTCAATGCAGCTGGTTTGGGAGACCATTTGCGGGGGGCCATACCTGTAGCACCGCTGCCGGCCACCACCCATGAACTGGCAGGCGATTGGCTTCTTCGCCTCGCACAGCTCATCCTCAAGATCGAATGGGTGGTCACCAGCCTCGGCGCCGCTTACGTTTCGGAGAAGGTCGCCGCTCAATGGCAGGATCTCCGCCGCTTCGAACGGACCCACCAGGCAGAGATCCTGATGATCTACCCAGACCTGCCGCGGGTCCGCGACGCTCATCCGGACGTGGCATCGCCCGGCTAGACGTCAGAACGCCGTCGTTAATCATATGCCAGCCTCCCCGAGTGCCCCACCCGCCTCTGAGCCGTCTCGACAGCGCCATGAGCGACATTGTCATGCAGCCGGACATTGGACAGTGCTGTGAGGGCCGGGCCCTAGTCGTCCTTCTCCATCAGGTGGGTACAGTAGCTGCACAGGCCGTTGTCAAACCCCGCCACCGCATCCTCCATGGAGATGTCGGCGTAACAGCGGGCGCACTCAGCCTCCCATTCATATGTCTCGCCGCAGGCAGCGCAGGCGTTCTCGGACTCAATGTAGGCGGCTGCTGAGCAGTTGGGACAATCGTAGATCGGCCCACTCTCGAAGCTGTCCTTGAACCGGATATAGGCGTCGCCCGCCAGGGCATGGTCGACCACCGCCACGATGACCTCGTCGTGGTCGAGGTCCGCGCCGCAGCTAGCGCACGTGAGATCCATGCACAATTGATCGGTGTTTGCCGGATCGCGCTGCTCCACCAGCGCCGAGCTGCACTCAGTGCATCTTAGGCCGGTCCCTTCTACCGTCGGCGAAAGCCAGGCCACGGCCCGCACGGTCTCGCGACAGCGGGCTAGCTCAGCGGCATATAGATCGCGCGCCACCAGCATGGTCGGCCAGACCTCACTCAAGCGTGCCCTCGGGTCCTCGCCAATGATGCGGAAGAGCTGCACTGTCAGCGGAAAGGCGCGCGCGATCACCTCGCGCACCACCTCGCTGGGCCTATTGGTGTAGCGATGCTCGATCTCGTTGCGGACAATGTTCAGCTCCCTAAGGGCCGTCTCGCTTGCCTTGTCGAGCGGAATGCCGAAGTCCTTGAACCGCCGGGCGATGGTCACGAAGTCAATGGTCTGCTGGCCCTCCGGCACGACTGCGACGCCGCCCGCGCCGTCGAGGACGGGCTTGAAGCGCGCGCTGATCACATCGTTGAGATCGGCCATCGGCGCCTGGCGCGCCAGTGCCTCCTTGGCCAGTAGCAAAAGTCCTGCATAGAAATTGCGGACAGCCGACAAGGATCTCGCGGGCTTGTCGAGCGCGTAGTCCTCGACGCCCATTTGGATCGACTCAAGGGCGTTATCTAACAGGGCGCTGGCGGAGTTGGACGGCGGGCTCATAGAAACACGCGACCTCATTCCAGGAACGGGGAGCTGGCGAGATTACGTCAAGCTGGACATTGACGCATCACTCTTTAAGAAATATATCGAAAAGTGCGTTGAAGGCAAACCGTTGAAGGACAGGGCCCCATGCCGCTCCAAGATGAGAGCCCCGAAGATCGATCGCGCGCGATCATTCTCGCCATGGTCGTTCGGGACACGTCTAAGGTGTTCTGGGAAGATCTGAGGGCCCGTAGCCATCAGACCTACCTGGATGTCTTCAAGCAGATCGAGAACGACCCTCTCATTCTCGGCGAACAACGTCTCGACAGCCTGTACCAGCAGCGGCATTTCCGGATGGAACACGTCCTCAAAACCCTCGCCGAGGGTCATGGCATGGCGGCTTCGGCGACGCTGCTCATCGAGAACAACCGCCGTTACGTCTATGTTAGCAGCGGCGCCGTCGGATTGACCCAGGCTTATGTGCCTGCCATTGGCGAACTGCCGAAACCCGCACGGTTCCGGCAGCGCCATTCCGCTCTTAACCAGATCGCGCGGGAGCGTGTGCTTGACCTCGGGATCGAGGTTCCGGAGTTGCGGGAATTGAAGGCCTTTTACGGCTTGATCGCGCACAACCCTGCGGGCAAACGCTTCTCGGAAGTGGAGCAGGCGCTCGGAACGATTCAACTTTGCGTTCCTGCGGCGGGCTTCGGGGCGTGGGCCGCCGAGTTCGCATTGCAAGAGATCATCAGCGCCTACCCGGCAATGCCCCGGGAGGCGCAGCCGGAGCGCGGCCCGACCTGGAAGGCAGCGCCGGCGGGCGGCAAGAAGGAACAAGGCTAGCGTAATGAGTGGTTCTACGCCGGGCTTCATCGGCCAACGACTTGTAGAAGCACGCCGCGCGCGCGGCCTGAGCGCGACCGACTTGGCGGGCGTCGTCGGCCTCAGCGTGCAATCAGTATCCAAGTACGAGAACGGCCACCAGACTCCGACGCTCGAAACGTTCCACGCGCTCTCGCGGGCCTTGAACATTCCGCGCGCCTACTTCCTGCGGCCTCTCCAGGTACCTGACGAGAGGCCTGTCTTCTGGCGCGCGAAACTTTCAGCACCGCCGGTCAAGCGAGAGCGCGCTGCCGTTCGCCTTGAGTGGATGAAGGATATCGTCGACTATCTCGCCGGCTACTTCGACTTCCCCGCGCTGAACCTTCCAGAAATTGACGTGCCAGACCTGGAAGACATCGACACCGATTTCATGCGCGCCGCCGCAGCCGAGGTTAGACGGCACTGGTGTATTCGCCCCGGCCCTATGCCCGACGTAATCGAGAAGCTAGAAGCAAATGGCATTCTGGTATCGCGAATTCAAGTCGGAGCGGAAAAGCTAGACGCGTTCTCGCAATGGTCGGATAGATTCAATCTTCCTTTTATAGTTTTGTCTCGCGACAAAGCGAGCGCTTCACGGCAGAGATTTGATGCGTTGCATGAACTCGCTCACATCATCCTTCACAAGAACGTTCATGCGAAACGTCTAAACGACCGCACGTCATATGCCATGCTGGAGCGTCAAGCGGATCAGTTTGCTGGCTTCATGCTTTTGCCCGAAAGGGAATTTTCGGAGGAGCTTTATTCGGCGTCGCTCGATGGGTTCTTGGCTCTCAAGGAACGGTGGGGAGCGTCGGTTGGCGCAATGATCATGCGCTGCCGTTCCATGGATATCCTGTCGGAAGACGGCGCACGCAGCATGTGGATCAACTACAACCGCCGTGGCTGGCGCAACGGTGAACCACTCGACGGCAAGATGGAGAAGGAAGCGCCATATATGATCCGACGCAGCTTCGAGAAACTGCTCGAAGCTAAGGTCCAATCCGTCTCAGATATTTTGACCGCGCTGCCCTTCCCTGCCGCGGACTTAGAGGAACTAGCCGATCTTGAGCCTGGCACGCTCACGGGCGGTGTCGATACTCGGCCGGAACCAGTGTTCAAGTCATCTAGCGAGAGTGGGAATGTTGTCTCGCTCTTCATGGGCAAGGATCGCTAGTCCCGACCAAGGCTTGCTTGGTCCTAGGCGGAAGGCCCAATACGCGCGACTCCGACTTCCGGGCTCGCGCTGCAGCGTGAACCGGACCTATCGAACGTCGCCATTGAGCCCGGTCCCGCCACCGAGTGGCGGCCAACCTTCCAATCCAGAACCGCGGAATTGGACTGCCCGGAAGCGGACGCTCGCAAGGTCTGCAACGAGCCCATTCGAGACGCGGCAAATCTGGGCGCCCGTCGTCGCCACCACCCGCCCCCTGCCCCAACGTCATGCTTCCTCTGCGTCCCCGGGCGGTCATACAGTTGTTTCATGACCGACGCACAGATTCCCCGCCGCCCCGAGGGCGGCCGCATGCGCCCCGAAGGCGCCCGAGCCGTGAAGCCGCGGGATGCGGCCACCATCATCCTGGTCCGCCGGGACGCCGCCAAGCCGCGGGTCCTGATGGGCAAGCGCAACAGCGGCCATGACTTCATGCCCAACCTCTGGGTCTTCCCCGGCGGGCGGATCGACCGGGCCGACTTCCGCGCGCCCCACGCCACCGACCTGCGCCCCGAGGTCGCGGCCAAGTTCGACCGCCATATCAAGCGCGGCCGGGGCCAGGCCCTGGCCCTGGCGGCCATCCGCGAGACCTTCGAGGAGGCGGGCCTGCTGCTGGCCAAGAAGGCCCCGCCCCGGCCCGGCGTCGGCCCCTGGCGGGAGTTCCTGGCCCAGGGCGCCCTGCCCGACCTGGAGGCCATGGAGATCATCGCCCGGGCCGTCACGCCACCCATGCTGGCCAAGCGGTTCGACACCTGGTTCCTGATGGCCGACGCCGAGCGGCTGATCAGCCTGGATCGCCAGCCCGACTGCGGGGAGCTGGAGGAGATCGCCTGGCTCGATTTCGACGACGCGCTCGGCCTGGAGCTGCCCATGGTGACCCGCACCATGATCAAGGAGGCGGTGCTGCGCCTGGATGATCCGGAGCGACCCTCGCCCTATATGCGTTTCGGTGTGAGGGGCCATAAGGTCGCCCACCTCTGACACCCGCACTGGAGTTCGCATGTCCGATCGGCCCAAGGTCGCCGTCGTCGTCGGCAGTTTCCGCCGCCATTCCGTGAACCGGCGCCTGGCCGAGGCGATCGCCAAGACCACCGCGGCCAAGCTCGACCTGCAGATCCTCGACTATGGCGACGTGCCCCTGTTCAACCAGGATCATGAGGCCGATCCGCCGGCCGCCGTCTTGGCCTTCAAGGACGCGATCAAGGCCGCCGACGCGGTGCTGTTCGTGACGCCGGAATACAACCGCTCCATGCCCGGCGTGCTGAAGAACGCCATCGACTGGGCCTCGCGGCCGCCGGGCCAGGGGGTGTGGTCGGGCAAGCCCGCCGCCATCGCCGGCGCCAGCCCCGGCGCGCTCGGCACCGGGGCCGCCCAGGTGGACCTGCGCAATGTGCTGACGGCCATCAATGTGGCCGTGATGGGCATGCCGCAGATCTATTTCGTCCATAAGGACGAGCACTTCACCGAGGATGGCGGCTTTTCCGATCCCAAGTTCCAGGCCTTCATCGAGGGCTGGGCCGACAAGTTCGCGGCCTGGATCGCAAAGATGAACGGCTGAACCCATGGCTCTCTCCGTCGATCGCGTCGAGACCGCCGGGCCCCGCAATGTTCTGGGTCCCCGCCATCAGAACCGCCTGATCATCGCGCCCCAGGAGCATGGGCCCTACAGCCCTTTCCTGTTCCTGGCCGAGGACTGGTTCGCCCCGCCCGCCGGCTTCCCCGCCCATCCCCACCGGGGCATGGAGACGGTGACCTTCATCCTCGAAGGCCAGATGATCCATGAGGACCACACCGGCGCCCACGGGGAGCTCGAGGCCGGCGACGTCCAGTTCATGACCGCCGGCGGCGGGGTGATGCATTCGGAGATGCCAGGGCCCGGCGGGGTCCATTCCCTGCAGCTCTGGCTGAACCTGCCCGCCGCCCGGAAGATGAGCCCGGCCCGCTACAGCGACCAACGGGCCGCCGAGGCCGCCCGGGTCACTGGCGAGGCCTATGAGGCGCGGCTCTACGCCGGACGCCTGGGCGAGGCCGAACGGCCCCACGGCAGCCTCTGGCCGCTGGCCCTGATGGATCTGCGCCTGGAGGCCGGCGCCGCCCTGGACCTGCCCCTGCAGAAGGGCTGGCGGGGCTTTGTCCTGGTCCTGCAGGGTGAGGCCAGGGTCGGCGACGCCCAGACGGTCGTCCGCGCCGACCAGCACGCCTGGGTCCACGCCCGCGAGGCCGACGACGTCCTGGCGCTCAGCGCCACAACGCCCGTCCGCGCCCTCTTCTACGCCGCCCCCGTCATCGACGAACCGGTCGTCGCCCACGGCCCGTTCGTGATGAACACGGTGGAGGAAATCCGCCAGGCCTTCGCCGACTACCAGAGCGGCCGGCTGACCACGGCGGGCGTCTAGGGTTCGGCAGGCGGCCGGCGCTCGGTCTGCCAGATCGCCTCGACATTGTTGCCGTCAGGGTCGAGCACAAAGGCCGAATAGCAGGTCGGGCGGCGATAGCCTGGCCCGCCGTTATCGATCCCGCCCGCAGCCAGGGCGGCTGTGTGGAAGCCGTCCACGTCTGCGGGGCCGCAGGCTGTAAAGCCAAGATGAATGCGCGAGCGCCCGGCCTGAGCGGCCATCTCCGCCCCGCCCTCCCCCAGCCACCAGAAGATCGGCGAGCCAGGACGCATGAAGATGGCGGCGTTGAACCTGGCCTGCTCCTCGGTCACCACGATGCCCAAGGGCGCCAGGCAGGCGCGATAGAAGGGCAGGCTGACGGCGGCGTCGCGGCAATAGAGTCCAAAGTGATCGAGCATGAACCGCCTCCCCCGCCTCCTGGCCTATCCTGATCGAGGCCGGCGACAGAACCATGTCATGACGACAGCTGCGTCCTCCCGCATTGACTTTGGTCTGCGGATTCGTATTGTCCGCGGCTCATTCGAAATGACTGCCGGGGAAGCGCGCTTGCCCGGCCCCGCGAGGACCGACCATGGCGAAGCCAGCTTCCATCAAGATCCGCCTGAACTCCTCGGCGGACACCGGCTTTTTCTACGTGACCAAGAAGAACGCCCGCACCAAGACCGACAAGCTGGTCATGAAGAAGTACGACCCCGTCGTGCGCAAGCACGTGGAATTCCGCGAAGGCAAGATCAAGTAGGATCGCCTCGCGACGAGCGAACAAGGAAACGCCCGGCTGGATCAGCCGGGCGTTTTGCGTTTCGTCCCTAAACTTCCCAGGTCGTTTTACGCCGCCCGAGCGATAACCTTGTTGCGGCCGGAGGACTTGGCCTCATAGAGCCCCTCGTCCGCCCGCTTGAGCAGGGCGTCAGGGGTGTCGTCCGGACCCAGGGTCGCGGCGACGCCGATGGAGATGGTGGCGGTCAGAAGCTCGGTCCCGTGGGCCACGCGGAAGGGCGAGCCGGCCACGTGCAGGCGGATGCGCTCGGCGATTCGCTCGGCGTCCTCGATGCGGGTGCCGGGCATGACGACCACGAACTCCTCGCCCCCGTGGCGGCAGGGCAGATCGACAGCCCGCACGTTGGAGGCCAGGCGCACGGCGAATTCCCGCAGCACCTCGTCGCCCACATCGTGGCCATAGCCGTCATTGATCTTCTTGAAGTGGTCGATGTCGATCAGCAGGGCCGCCACCGGCTCGCCCCCATGGGCGGCGCGCTTGACCAGGGCGTCGAGCTGGCCGGTCATGTAGCGGCGGTTGTGCAGGCCGGTGAGCTGGTCGGTGACCGCCAGCTCCAGGGAATGGTCGAGATTGTCCCGCAGATAGTCGGTGTAGCGCTTGCGGCGGATCTGCGTCCGCGCCCGGGCCGAGAGCTCCTGGGGATCGATGGGCTTGGCCAGCAGATCGTTGACCCCGATCTCCAGGGCCTTCATCAGCCGCGGCCGCTCGTCGAAATCGACAATGGCCAGGATCGGCAGGTGGCGGGTCGCCTCATCCGAGCGGACCTGGGCGCAGAAGCGCAGGCCATCGAAGCTCCGAGCCGTGGCGTTGACGATGATCAGGTCCACCGGCCCCCGGGCCGACAACAGGGCCTTGTCGGGTTCGGACTCGATCACCGGGCGGTGTTCGATGGAAAGCTCCGAGGCGATTCTCTGGGCCTGGCGCTCATGATCGTCGACGATCAGCACCCGGCCGCCCGTGCCGCCCAGGCGAGAGCCGGCCCCGGCGATCACGCCGATCCGCCGGCCCGAGGCCTCGCGCACCCGCAGCTCGTCGATCACGGTCTTCAGGCGGGTCAGGCTGCGCACCCGGGCGAACAGCATGACGTCGTCGATGGGCTTGGTCAGGAATTCGTCGGCGCCGGCCTCCAGGCCCGCAATCCGGTCGGCGCGGCCGTCCAGGGCGGTGACCAGCACCACCGGCACGTGCCGGGTCTCAGGGTCGTCCTTCAGCCGGCGGCAGACCTGGAACCCATCCATGCCCGGCATCATCACGTCCAGCAGCACGATGTCGGGCTGTTCGGCCGCCGCCATGGCCAGGGCGGTCGGACCGTCATAGGCCGTCAGGACCTCGTAGTACTCGGCCGTGAGCTTGGCCTCGAGGAGACGGACATTGGCCTCGATATCGTCCACGACCAGGATGCGTGCGGACATGGCGGGCTACCCCAGCAGACGGCGGATGGTGTCGAGGAAGTGCGACACCGAGATCGGCTTGGAAATATAGGCCTCGCACCCGCCCTCGCGAATCCGTTCCTCATCCCCCTTCATGGCGAAGGCGGTGACGGCGACCACGGGGATATGGGCCAGCTCGTCGTCTTCCTTCAGCCACTTGGTGACCTCCAGGCCCGAGATTTCGGGGAGCTGGATGTCCATCAGAATGAGGTCGGGACGGTGCTCACGGGCCAATGAGAGGGCTTGCAGACCTTCGCGGGTCTGCAGGGTCTCGTACCCTTGCGCATCGAGCAGGTCATGAAACAGCTTCATGTTCAGCTCGTTATCCTCGACGATGAGGACCTTCTTGGCCATGGTCGTCTCGACGATGCTCTTTTTCGGACGGCGAATCTTCCGCCGACCCCACCTTTGGTCCCTTTGATCCCACGAATATCCTTAAACTGGCGTTAGCCGCACGAGAGAGCCCTACGAGAGACCCAGTGGTCGATACGCCGCCCCCTTCCGCCCAACCCGACGCCGTCGCCGCCAGCGCGACGGCCGCGGCGACATCAGAGGGTCCGCCCCGCGCCAGGGCGCCGGACCTGGCGGGCCTGGGCGTGGACGTCGCCCGCCCCCTGGTGATCGTCGATGTGGACGAGGTGCTGGGCCACTTCATGGAGGGCTTCGGCGCCTTTCTGGCGGGGCGCGGCCTGGAGTTCCGGGTCGAGCGTTTCGCCTTGTTTCAAAACATCTATCAGCCTGGCGCGACCGAACATCTGCCGATCGAAGAGGGCCGTCAGCACTATGACGACTTCTTCCGCTATGGGTCGGGTGAGATGCGGGTGGCCGAGGGCGCGGCCGAGGCCCTGCGCCGCCTGTCGGAGCAGGCCGGGGTGGTCATCCTGACCAATGCGCCCGGCCAGGGCCGGCTGGCCCGGGCCCGCTGGCTGGGCCGGCATAATCTCGACTATCCCCTGCTGCTCAATTCGGGGCCAAAGGGTCCGCTGGCCGCCGCCCTGGCCGAGCAGGCCAAGGGACCGGCCGCCTTCATCGACGATCTCCTGCCCAACCTGGACTCCGTGGCTGAGGCCGCGCCGGCTGTGGCCCGCTTCCAGCATGTGGCTGATCCCCGCCTGCGGCCGCTGGCGCCCAGCGCCCCCCACCGTCACACCCGGATCGACGATTGGGACGCCCTGCGCATCGCCATCGCCGACTCGATCTCCTGACCCGCACGCGCCTGTCATGATCCGCATCGGCGTCGATTTCGGCGGCACCAAGATCGAGGCGGCCGCCCTGGACCGGGCCGGCGCCATCGTCGCGCGCCTGCGCGTCCCCAATCCCGGCGACTATGGCCAGGCCCTCGCCGCCGTCGCCGACCTGGTGGCGCAGGTCGAGCAGGCGGCCGGCGCCCGGGCCGATCAGGTCGGCGTGGGCATGCCGGGCTCCATCTCGCCGCGCACAGGCCTGATCCGCAACGCCAACTCCGTCTGGCTGAACGGCGAGCCCTTCGGCGCCGACCTGGAGGCCGCCCTGCAGCGCCCGGTGCGCCTGGCCAATGACGCCAACTGCCTGGCCCTGTCGGAGGCCGCCGATGGCGCAGGCGCAGGCGCGCGGGTGGTATTCGCGGCGATCCTGGGCACCGGCTGCGGCGGCGGCGTGGTGGTGGACGGCGCCCTGGTGGAGGGGCGCAACGGCGTGGCCGGCGAATGGGGCCACAGCCCCCTGCCCTGGGCTGCGGCGGACGAGCACCCGGGGTCCGCCTGCTGGTGCGGTCGACGGGGCTGCCTGGAGACCTGGATTTCCGGGCCGGCCTTCGAGCGCGATCACGGCGCCGGCCTGAAGGCGCCGGAAATCATCGCCCAGGCCAGGGCCGGCGACGCCGCCGCCCAGGCCGCGTTCGCCCGCTATGTGGACCGCCTGGGGCGCGCCCTGGCCGTGGTCGTCGATCTGATCGATCCGGATGTCATCGTGCTCGGCGGCGGCATGTCCAATCTGGCCGAGCTCTATGAGCGACTGCCCGCCGCCCTGGCGCCCCACGTCTTCGCCGATGGCGTCGACACCCCCATCCGCCCGGCGATCCATGGGGACTCGTCTGGCGTGCGCGGCGCGGCCTGGCTCTGGCCGCTTTCAGCCCGATGAAGGCGCTTTGCCGCGACTGCCTGTGGACGGGGCAAGCCCCTGGAGCGAGGCGCTGCCCGGCCTGCGGCTCGCCCCGCATCGTGGCCCATGGGGAGCTGATGGACCTCTCCATGGCCCATCTGGACTGTGACGCCTTCTACGCCTCGGTGGAAAAGCGCGACCGGCCCGAGCTGCGCGACAAGCCGGTGATCGTCGGCGGCGGGGTGCGCGGGGTGGTGACCACCTGCTGCTACATGGCCAGGGTCTATGGGGTGCGCTCGGCCATGCCGATGTTCAAGGCCCTGGCCGCCTGCCCCCAGGCCGTGGTGATCAAGCCGGACTTCACCAAGTACCGCGCCGAGAGCCGCATCATCATGGGGTTGATGGCCGAGCTGACGCCCCTGGTGCAGCCCCTGTCCCTGGACGAGGCCTGGATGGACCTGTCAGGCACCGAACGGCTGCATGGGGCGCCGCCGGCCGTGACCCTGGCCCGGCTGCAGGCGCGGATCGAGGCGGCGACGGGCCTCACCGTCTCCATCGGCCTGGCGCCCAACAAGTTTCTGGCCAAGATCGCCTCGGACCTCGACAAGCCGCGGGGCTTCTCGGTGATCGGGGCGGCCGAGGCGCGCAGCTTCCTGGCGCCGCGGCCCGTGGGCCTGCTGCCCGGCGTCGGCCCGGCCATGGTGAAGTCCCTGGAGGGCGCCGGCCTGCGCGCCATCGGCGACATCGCCCGGGCCGAGCCGAAGGATCTGGCCCGCCGGTTCGGCGCCCACGGCCTGCGGCTCTCCGACCTGGCCCATGGCCGCGACACCCGGCCCGTAGATCCGGACCAGACCCGCAAGGGAATCAGCGCCGAGCCCACCTTCAACACCGATCTCGCCGACTATGACGCCCTGGAGGACCGCCTGGCCCCCCTGTGCGAGCGGGTCGCCCGCCAGGCGCGGGCGGCGGGCGTGTCCGGCCGCGTGGTGACGCTCAAGCTCAAGACGCCGGACTTCCGCATCCTGACCCGGCGCAAGGGCCTCGCCATGCCGACTCAGACCGCCCGCACCCTGTTCGCCGCCGGCCGCGACCTGCTGCGCCGCGAGGCCGATGGTCGCAGCTATCGCCTGATCGGGATCGGCCTGGCCGAGCTGGGCCCGGCCGGCGCGGGCGAGGCCGACTTCTTCGGCGAGGGTGAGGAGAAGGCTCTGACCGAGGAGCGCACCGCCGACGCCATAAGGGCGCGCTTCGGGCCGGAGGCCATCACTTCGGGTCGCGCGCTTCGCTCAAAACCCAGGGTTCAAGATTGAGTGATGATCGGTTAAGGTCCGACGACAGCGACAAAAAGATAAGCGTTGGCCGCTTGGTGTCGTCCTTCGACGATTTCAACCCTTTCAAACGCCGTCCTTTTCCATATCTAATCCCTAAGCGGCGGGACCCAGACGCCCGCCAGGAGACGTTTTCGATGGCCGAGCGCAAGCAAGGTGATGTGTCGACGGGCGTCAAATCGGCGGTCATCACTCAGACCAAGCCGAAGACGCAGAAGCCGTCCATGTACCGCGTGCTGCTGCTGAACGACGACTACACCCCTATGGAGTTCGTCGTTTACGTTCTGGAGCAGTTCTTCAACAAGTCGCGCGAAGACGCGACGCGGATCATGCTGCACGTCCACCAGCACGGCGTGGGTGTTTGCGGTGTGTTCACCTACGAGGTGGCGGAAACGAAAGTCGCGCAGGTCGTTGATACCGCCAGACGGCATCAGCACCCGCTTCAATGCACCATGGAAAAGGATTGAGAGGCCCCCGATTGCCCTCGTTTTCGCGCCAACTCGAAGAATCTCTGCATCGCGCCGTCGCTTACGCCAATGAGCGAAAGCACGAGTATGCGACGCTGGAGCACCTGCTCCTGGCGCTGATCGACGACGAAGAAGCCGCCGCCGTGATGCGCGCCTGCGAAGTCGACCTCGGTTCCCTGCGGGGGACCCTCACCGGCTATGTGGACAATGAGCTCCGCTCGCTTGTGGTGGACGACGGCGAAGACGCCAAGCCCACGGCCGGTTTCCAGCGCGTCATCCAGCGCGCGGTCATTCACGTCCAGTCCTCCGGCCGCGAGGATGTCACCGGCGCCAATGTGCTGGTGGCCATCTTCTCCGAACGGGAGAGCCATGCCGCCTATTTCCTGCAGGAGCAGGACATGACGCGGTACGACGCGGTGAACTACATCGCCCACGGCATCGCCAAGAAGGCCGGGGCCACCGTCGAAGGCAAGCCCGTCAAGGGCTCCGAGGACGAGGAGAAGCCCTCGGTCAAGACCGGCGGAGAGGCCCTTGAGGCCTATTGCGTCGACCTGAACGAGAAGGCCAAGGAGGGCAAGGTCGACCCCCTGATCGGCCGCGCCGCCGAGGTCGAGCGCTGCATCCAGATCCTGTGCCGCCGCACCAAGAACAACCCCCTGCTGGTGGGCGATCCGGGCGTCGGCAAGACGGCCATCGCCGAGGGCCT
>CAZERE010000063.1:0-10074 GCA_964515365.1 uncultured Phenylobacterium sp.
GAGGTGTTCGTCGGCCGCATCCGCAAGAAGATCGGCGCCGACCGCATCGAGACCGTTCGGGGCCTGGGCTACCGGCTGACCTGCCCGGCCGAGGAAACCGAGGCGAGCGCCTCTTGAGCGCCGCCCGGCCGCGCCCGTGAAGCTGGCCGGCTTTCGCAAGTCGTCCCTGGTCCGCCGCCTGGTCATCCTGGCGGCCGGCTGGAGCCTGACCGTCCTGCTGGTCTCGGCCCTGGTGCTGTCGCTGCTGTTCCAGCAGGCGGCCCTGCGCCGGTTCGACGAGGGCCTGGCCGAGCTGATCGACAATCTGCTGGCCGGCACGACGGTGGACGCGTCCGGCCAGGTCCTGGCCCCGGCGCTCACCGACCTGCGGGCCCTGCGCGCCTATTCCGGCCGCTACTGGCAGGTGGTCGAGCCCCTGCCGGACGGCCAGTGGCGGATCATCGTCCGCTCCCGCTCCCTCTGGGACGCCGAACTGGTGGCGCCGGAGGATCTGGTCGCCCGGCTGGAGGCCAGCCCGGGCCGCCCGGTCATCTATGAAACCCCTGGTCCGATCAGCCAGCCCCTGCGGGCCATGGCCAGCCGCGCCACCCTGCCGGGCCGCGAAGCGCCGCTGATCTTCATGGCCGCCGAGGACCGTTCGCCGATCGATCGGGACGTGCGCGGCTTCATCACCGCCACGGCGGTGGCCTTCCTGCTGCTGGGCGCCGGCCTGGTGGGGGCGGTGGTCTTCCAGGTCCGGTTTGGCCTGCGTCCGCTGTTCGCCCTGCGGCGCGAGGTGGCGGAGGTCCGCCGCGGCAAGGCCGAACGGATCGCCGGCCGCTACCCCATCGAGCTCGAACCCCTGGCCGAGGAGCTGAACGCCCTGGTCAGCCACAATCAGGAGGTGGTCGAGCGCCAGCGGACCCATGTGGGCAATCTCGCCCATGCGCTGAAGACCCCCCTGTCGGTGATGCTGACGGAATCCCGCCAGACGCCCGGCCCGCTGGGCGAGGTGGTCGAACGCCAGGCCGAGGTGATGCGCCAGCAGGTCGACCATCACCTCCGGCGGGCCCGGGCCGCCGCCCGGACGCCGGGCCGGGGGGAGCGCACCGACGTGGCCGACGTGCTGGACGAACTGGCCCGGACCCTGTCGCGCATCTTCCAGGACAAGGGCGTCGAGATCGACTGGGACTGCGACGAGGACCTGTACTTCCAGGGCGAGCGCCAGGACCTGCTGGAGATGGCCGGCAACGCCATGGAGAACGCCGCCCAGTGGAGCCGGGGCAAGGTGCGGGTCCGCGCCGTGGCGAGGTCTCCCGAACGCCTGGGCCTGACCATCGAAGACAATGGCCCGGGGTTGCCCGCCGCCCGCCGGCCCGAGGTGCTGCGGCGCGGCGCAAGGCTGGACGAGAGCGCGCCGGGCTCGGGCCTGGGGCTTTCGATCATCGACGAACTGGCGAGGGCCTATGGCGGCGATCTGCGCCTGGAGGACGCCAAGCTGGGCGGGCTGTTAGTGGCCATCGACCTGCCCCGGGCCGAGACCTGAGCCTCAGCTCAAGGCCGCGATCTCGCGGGCCAGATTGGCGCGGGCCTGGTCCTCATAGCGCGCTCGATAGGTCGGATCGGGATAGAGCGGCCGGGCCTCCAGGATGCGCCCCAGCACGCCGGCTCGCCCAGGTCGGAAGAAGGCGTCTGGCACGTGGGCGTATTCCTGCCGGATCGCCGCGGCATAGGCGTCATAGGCCGCCGGCGAACGTCCCAGCACGGCCAGATCGATGGAGACCAGCAGGGCGCCGTCGGGATCATCCTCGCCCACCTGATGTCCGGTGGTCAGTTCGATCAGGCGAGCGACCTCGGCGCAGATCGCCTCGGTCTCCCCCAGAGCGGCCAGGTCGCGCCGGGCCAGGGCGGCGCTGGCGGCCTCGTTGTCGCTGCGGGTGGGATCATAGATCACGTCATGCCACCAGATGGCGTAGGCCAGGCGCAGCCGGCGCGCATCGGCCAGGCCTTCGACCACGGCCAGTTCGGCCAGGCAGTCGGCGATGTGGGTCATGTCGTGATAGCGGCGGTGGGGCTCGGCATAGGCGGCGCGCAGGCGGGTCTTGGTCTCGCCGGCCAGCCCGTCGCCAGGCGCGGGCGGGCCGGGGTTTAGCCAGAAGGCGCAGGCCTGGGCGCGATCCATGGGAAACCTCCTTCGGCGATGCGGAGACCCAGGTTTCCACAGGTGAACGGCGACGTCACGCCGCAGCCCTTGGTCAGCCTGCGGAGCGGTAGGGTTAAGGGAAGCCTTAACCGCACCTGGGGCAGGGTCGCCCCTGCGCCGACTGATGCGTTGAGGGTTTTATATGGGCGGACTGCCCGAACAGAAACTTGCGATCCTGCGCCAGATGGTGGAGTCGGCGCCCGACCGGGTGGTGGGCGACCTGCGTGGGGCCCTGTCCGGCGCCAGCGGCGATTCCAGCCTGGTGGATGTGCGCCTGCTGGTGGAGACCGAGGCCCGCGATCGCCAGCTTCGCAACGCCGTGCTTCATCCGATCGTCCCGCTCTGTGTCGGCGACGGACGCACCGAGCGCCTGACCTTTCCCGCCCGCGCCCTGGCGCTCGTCTGGCGCGCCCTGCGCGATCAGGCCACCCACGAGGTCGGTCGGGCCGCCGCGCTGCACGAAGAATTCCAGGCCGGGCAGAGCTCGCCCGAACCCTACGACGTTCTGGCCCGCCGCGCCGCCAAGGGCGTGAGGCAGCGCAACCATCCGAAGTTCGCCGCCGCCGCCGATCTGGCCGAGGCCGCGCGCCCCGACGGCGCCCGTCTCCTGGCCGACTGCCTGGACATGATCCCGATCCTGCGCACCGCCGTGGGACGCCTGCCGGAATGGATCCAGCGGGTGACCGATGAAGACGCCGCCGTCGCGCGGATCGCCTACAAGGACACGGTGGCCATCTCCGAGGACGCCGGCCCCCGGTTCTTCGAGATGCTCGGCGCCCATCTGCCCCAGTCGTGGATGATCCTGCGGCTCATCTCGGCGATCATGGACCGGCCGCCGGAGACCTATCTGGCCGGCTCGGAACTGGCCGATTTCGGTCTTCGCGTGCTCGATTCCATTGATGCCGGACTGGCCCAGGTCGAGGACTTTGATTCCAGCGGCGGCATGGCCGCCGTGCGGTCGGTGGCCGCCGCCATCGACAGCGTGACCGCCCAGATCGCCGAACTGGAAGGCAATGTCGAACTGACCCGCCAAGGCCCCTGGGGGAGCCGGATCGCCCGCCAGAAGGCGACCCTGGCCCGCGTGGTCGAGGCCCGCCTGCGCGAGCTCGACAAGGCTGTCCGACGGGTCCTGCCCACCACCCAGGTGCGGATCGGCCGCACGACCCGCGACGCGGCCATGCTGACCCAGGCGCCGACGCCGGCTCATGTGCAGACCGCCAAGACCCTGGTGGCCTTCGCCCAGGAAATCCGGGCCGCCGCCAATCACGGGGGGTTCGCGGCCGCCCGGACCAAGGTGATGGAGGAGCTGGAGGCGCATCTCGACGCCTTCGCCGAGGACGCCCTGGATCACCTGAAACAGGGGGACGCCCCCGATCCGGCCATTGCGCGAGCCCTGGTGGCCGAGACCGCCGACCTGTTGGCGATCGCCCGGGACCGGCAGTCGGCCGAGACCCTGCGCCGGCGTCTCGCCGCGGTCTGACGCCGCGCCCCGTCTCTGCCCTCTCGCGCACGCCAGACCTTTGGTCTAAAGGGCGCGCATGATCGTTTTCTGGATTGCGGTCGGAGTGATCTCGGCGGCCGTTGCGGCGCTCATTCTGCGCCGTGCGGCCCGTGCGGCCGCCGCGCCGCAGGGGAGCGATTCCACCTTGCCGCTCTATCGCCGGCAATTGGCCGAGATCGATGAACTGGCCGACCGGGGTCTCATCGCCGCCGACGAGCGCCGCAGCGCCCATGCCGAGGCGGCCCGCCGTCTGCTGTCGGCCGCAGAGACCACGGAGTCCGGCTGGACCCCGGGGCCGGAACGCCGTCGCGGCCTCGTGCTGCTGGCGGGCGTCGCGCCGGTGGCGGCCCTGGCCCTCTATCTCGTCGTCGGCTCGCCGGGCTACGGCGACCAGCCCCAGGCCGAGCGCCTGGCCCGGTGGCGCGCCATGCCGCCCACCCAGCTCGACGCCCCGCAGATGGCCGCCGTGCTGCGATCGGTGACCGCCGAGCGGCCGGGCGATCCCGAACCCTATCGCTTCCTCTCCATCGCCGAGATGGCCTCGGGCGATCCCGCCGCGGCGGCCCGCGCCCTGCGCGAAGCCATCCGTCTGGCGCCCGAGCGGGCCGACCTGTGGGAGTCGCTCGGCGAGGCCCTGATGATGCAGGGCGAGGGGGCGGTGACCCCGCAGGCCGCCGCGGCCTTCCAGCGCGCCGTCGAGCAGGATCCGCAGGCCGCCGCAGCGCGCTTCCATCTGGCCCGCGGCCAGATCGAGGCTGGCGAAGTGGCGGCAGGCCTGGCGCAATGGCGCGCCCTGCTGGCCGACCTGCCCGCCGACGATCCGCGCCGCCCGGTGCTGCAGGCTGCGATCGCCGATGTGGCCGAGGGGCCACGGCCCCAGACCGCCCCCCAGGCCGCGCCTCAGATCGGCGCGCCGGAGATCCAGGCCATGGTGGACGGCCTGGCCGCCCGCCTGGCCGCCGAGCCCGATGATCCGGAAGGCTGGGTGCGGCTGGTGCGGTCCTACGCCGTGCTGGGCGATGTGGCCTCCCGGGATTCCGCCTTGGCGGTGGCCCGCGCCCGCTATGCCGACGATCCCCAGATTCTGTCTCAACTCGCCCAGGCGGCGGCTACGGAGCCCATGCGATGACCGGTTGGCTGCCGAAATCCCGCAAGGCGCGTCGCCGGCTGGTGGTCCTGTCGGCCGTGGCGCCCGTGCTGGCCCTGGCGGTCGGCCTGACCCTCTGGGGGCTGTCGGACTCCATCTCCTATTTCTACACCCCGGCCCAGGCGGCGGAGACGCAGCCTGAGCCTGGTCGCACCATCCAGCTGGGCGGCCTGGTGGCCGGCGGCAGCGTGGTCAAGCACCCCGACGGCCGGCTGGAGTTCGTGGTCGCCGACCAGATCGCCATGACGCCGGTCACCTTCAAGGGCGACCCGCCGGACCTGTTCCGCGAGGGGCAGGGGGTGGTGGCCACCGGCGCCTTCCGCGAGGACGGGGTCTTCGAGGCCCGACGCCTGCTGGCCAAGCACGATGAGACCTACATGCCCCGCGACCTGCAGAACGCCTTGAAAGAACAGGGCGAGTGGCGCGGCGACGGCGCCCCTCGGGTTCCAGACGCCCAGGACCCGGCCGCAGCGCCCTATGGCGGAGCCGGCGGCCGATGATCATCGAGATCGGCGCCTTCGCCCTCGTCCTGTCCCTGGTTCTGTCGCTGCTGCAGGCCGGCGCGTCGGTGGCCGCGCGGCTGCGTCGCGCGCCGGTGCTGGCGGCGATCGGGGAGGGGGCGGCCATCGGCGCCTTCGGGGCGCTGGCGGTGTCCTTCGCCACCCTGGTTTACGCCTTCGTGGTCTCGGATTTCAGCGTCGCCAATGTGGCGGCCAACTCTCACAGCGCCAAGCCGCTGCTCTACAAGGTGGGCGCGGCCTGGGGCAGCCATGAGGGCTCGATGCTTCTCTGGTGCCTGGCCCTGACCGGCTATGGCGCCCTGCTGGCCGGCTATGGGCGCGGGCTGTCGGCGGGCCTCAAGAGCGTGGCGGTGGCGACGCAGGGCGCCATCGGCGTGGTCTTCCTGGCCTATACGGTCTTCGCCTCGAACCCCTTCTGGCGGTTGGTCGAGCCGCCGGTGGAAGGCCGCTCCCTGAACCCGCTGCTGCAGGACCCGGCGCTGATCCTGCATCCGCCCTTCCTCTATGCCGGCTATGTGGGCCTGTCGGTGGTCTTCTCCCTGGCCATCGCCGCCCTGGTCGAGGGCCGGGCCGACGCCGCCTGGGCCCGCTGGGTGCGTCCCTGGACCCTGGCGGCCTGGAGCGCGCTGACCGTCGGCATCACGCTCGGCGCCTTCTGGGCCTATTACGAACTGGGCTGGGGGGGCTGGTGGTTCTGGGATCCGGTGGAGAACGCCAGCTTCATGCCCTGGCTGATCGCCACGGCCCTGCTGCACTCGGCCGTGGTGACCGAGCGCCGCGGCGCCCTGCCCGGCTGGACCATCTTCCTGGCGCTCGGCGGCTTCACCTTCTCCATGCTGGGCGCCTTCCTGGTGCGCTCGGGCGTGCTCACCTCGGTCCACGCCTTCGCCGTCGATCCGACCCGCGGGGTGCTGCTGCTGACCATACTGGGCGTGACCTCAGGCCTCGGCTTCGCCCTGTTCGCCTGGCGAGCGCCGGCCATGGCCAGGGGCGGCCTCTTCGCCCCCATCAGCCGCGAGAGCGCGCTCGTGCTCAACAATATCCTGCTGGCGGCGGCCACCGCCACGGTCCTGCTGGGCACCCTCTATCCCCTGATCCGCGAAGCCATCGCCGGCGAGGCCATCTCGGTGGGGCCGCCCTATTTCAACCTGACCTTCACGCCGCTGATGTTCATCCTGCTGCTGCTGGTCCCGGCCGGCCCTCTGTTGGCCTGGAAGCGGGCCGACGCCGGCGCGGTGGCCCAGCGGCTCTGGCTGGCGGCGGTCCTGGCGGGCCTCGTCGGCGCGGCCACCCTGGCCCTTGCCGCGCCGCGCAGCCTGTTCGGCGCCGCCGGCCTGACGCTGGGCGCCTGGCTGATCCTGGGCGCCCTGGTCGAGGTGGCCGAGCGCATCCGGCTGTTCCGGGCCCCGGGATCCGAAAGCCTGCGCCGGCTGGGCGGCCTGCCGCGGGGCGCCTGGGGCATGACGCTGGCCCATGCTGGCCTTGGGGTCTTCGTTCTGGGCGCGGTCTTCGAAACCACCTGGAAGGACGAGACCGCCGAGGTGCTCTCCCTGGGCCAGCGGCTGGAGGTCGGCGGCTATGTCCTGACCCTGGATAACGTGGCGCCGGTCCAGGGGCCGAACTATGAGGCCGATCGCGGCGTGCTGCGGGCCCTGGCGCCCGACGGAACCCTGGCCTGCACACCCACGCCCGAGCGGCGTCTCTACGCCACCGGCGGCCAGACGACCTCGGAGGTCGCCATCTGCACCCGCGGCCTCAGCCACCTCTATGTGGTGCTGGGCGAACGCCGACAGGGCCTCGACGGCCAGCCGGCCTGGCTGGTCTCCGGCTACTGGAATCCCTGGGCGCTGCTGATCTTCCTCGGTCCCGGCCTGATGGCCCTGGGCGGGGTGGTCTCCCTTTCCGATCGCCGCCTGCGCCTGGCGGCCGGCAAGAGCGCCGCCCCGGCCAAGCCTGTGCAAGATCCGGGGCCGACGCCCGCCGAAGCGCCGGTGGGGAGCCAGGCATGAAGGCGTTCGCCCGTCTGCTGGCCGCAGCCTGCGCCGTGCTCTGCATGGCGGCGGCTTCGGATCCGTCCGAACGCCTGGCCGATCCGGCGCAGGAGGCCCGCGCCCGGGACCTGTTCAAGGAGGTCCGCTGCCTCGTCTGCCAGAACGAATCGATCGACGATTCGAACGCCGAACTGGCCGCCGATCTGCGGGCCATCGTGCGCCAGGAGGTGTCCGAGGGGCGGAGCGACGCCGAGGTTCGCCGGTTTCTCACCGACCGCTACGGGGAATATGTGCTGCTCAAGCCGCAGTTCACCTGGGCCAATGCGGCCCTCTGGTTTGCGCCCCTGCTGATCGTTCTGGCCGGCGCAGCCCTCTTGGCCGGGCGTTGGCGCAACCGACCGGTCGAACGTGAGTTGAGCCAGGCGGAGACCGACGCCTTGGCGCGGCTCGCCCGGGACGACGGTCAAGTTTAGGCCTTATGAGCGCCCTCAAGCGGCGCCAAGCCTGACCTAAAGTTAAGTTGAGAGCGGTTGCGCTCTCGTGCATCGAACCTAGCTTGAGGACGGCGGGCATGTGCTATGACCCCAAGAGCCCGCAAGGAATTGAACGCCTATGACCTCTAAGAAGACCGGATATCTTCTCGGCGCCGTCGCCGGTGTCGCCGTGGCCGCCGGCGCCCTGGCCGCCACCGACATGCGTCTGCCGATGGCCGAGCGGTCGTCGCCGAACATGCCGCTCATCCGCGCCTCGACGGCTCCGGTCTTCGCGCCGCCTCCGGGCGCGCCCCTGTCCTTCGCCGATATCTTCGAGCAGGTCTCGCCGGCCGTGGTGTCGGTGAACGTGACCTCGCGGGCCAGCGTCAGCGCCCTGCGTCAGATCCCGGGTTTCGAGGGCCTGCCCTTCGGCATCATCCCCCGCGGTCCCGGTGCGCCTGGCGAAGGTGAGGGCGAAGAGGAGCCGCAGGGCCCGACGCGGATGTCGGCCGGCTCTGGCTTCTTCATCTCGGCCGACGGCTACATCGTGACCAACAATCACGTCGTGGAGAACGCCGAGGAGATCAAGGTCGTCCTGAAGGACGAGCGCGAACTCGAGGCTGAGATCGTCGGCCGCGACGAAGCCACCGACCTGGCGGTGCTCAAGGTCAAGGGCGCCAACTTCCCCTATGTGAGCTTCGAGAACGACGCGGCCCCGCGGGTCGGCGACTGGGTCATCGCGGTGGGCAATCCCTTCGGTCTGGCCGCCACGGCCACGGCGGGCATCGTCTCGGCCTATGGCCGCGACATCGGCGAGACCTTCGTCGACTTCATCCAGATCGACGCCCCCATCAACCGGGGCAATTCCGGCGGTCCGACCTTCGACATCTATGGCCGGGTGATCGGCGTCAACACGGCCATCTTCTCCGAAACCGGCGGTTCGGTGGGCATTGGCTTCGCCATTCCGGCCGCCACGGCCGACTCGATCACCAAGCAGCTGATCGCCAGCGGCAAGGTCACCCGGGGCTATATCGGCGCGACCATCCAGAACTACACCCGCGAAATGGCCGAGGCCCAGGGCCTGGGCGACCAGCGCGGCGCCATCGTCTCCGACACCGTGCCCGGCGGACCTTCGGCCCGGGCCGGCCTGCAGGCCGGCGACGTGGTCATCTCGGTGAACGGCGTGGCGGTGACGACCTCGTCGGAACTGACCCGCGAAGTGGCCAAGGCCACCGCCGGCGACAACCTGCGCCTGGAGATCATCCGGGGCGGCGACCGCCGGACCATCCAGGTCCGTTCGGGCGTGCGCCCCAATGAGAGCGAACTGGCCGCCAACGACAACAGCGGCGGCGCTCCGGGCCCCCGCGGCGAAAGCCCCTCTCAGCCGACCTATCCCGAGGTGCTGGGCATGAGCCTGGCGCCCATCGACGAGGCCGCGCGCCGGACCTTCAGCATTCCCGCCGGTGTCCGTGGCGTGGTGGTCGCGGCTCTGACCCCGAACTCCGACGCCGCCCGCAAGGGTCTGCGCCGGGGCGATGTGATCGTGCGGGCCAACAACCGCGCGGTCACGGCGGCCGGTGATCTCTCCGCCGAGGTCGAGGCCGCCCGCACCGCCGGGCGTCCCAGCGTGCTGGTCGGCGTCAGCCGTGACGGTCGCACCCTCTTCCTTCCCCTGGATATCGGGAGCTAGACTCCCGAATCGTTCAGGGGGCGGGGCCATGCGGATACTGATTGTCGAGGATGACCTGGAGGCCGCCGCCGTGATGGTGCGCGGCCTGACCGAAAGCGGCCACGCGTGCGTCTCGGCGCCCGACGGCGTCGAGGGGCTCGACCAGGCCCGGGCCGGCGAGTTCGACGTGATGATCGTCGATCGCATGATGCCCCGGATGGACGGCGTCACCCTGGTGGAGACCCTGCGGCGGGAAGGCGACCAGACCCCGGTCCTGTTCCTCTCGGCGCTCGGCGAAATCAACGACCGGGTGGACGGCCTCAAGGCCGGCGGCGACGACTATCTGGTCAAGCCCTACGCCTTCGCCGAGCTGATCGCCCGGGTCGAGGCCCTGGCGCGGCGGCGGGAAACCGGTTCAGTCCAGACCCTGCTGCGGGTCGGCGACCTCGAAATGGACCTGATCGGCCGCGCCGTTCACCGGCAGGGCCAGGAGATCGATCTCCAGCCGCGGGAATTCCAGCTGCTGGAATTCATGATGCGCCACGCCGGCCAGGCGGTAGAGCGCGGCGGTGCGCTCGCACCAGCCCCGC
>CAZERE010000063.1:10084-17695 GCA_964515365.1 uncultured Phenylobacterium sp.
CGGTGACCCGGACCATGCTGCTGGAAAAGGTCTGGGAGTATCACTTCGACCCGCAGACCAATGTGATCGACGTGCACATCTCCCGCCTCCGGTCGAAGATCGACAAGGGCTTTGACCGGCCCATGCTGCAGACGGTGCGCGGCGCGGGTTATCGGCTCGACGCTTAAGGGGCGGCCCACGCCATGCGCCTGCCGCGCATCTTCCGCACCACGCCCTTCCGGCTCACCCTGCTGTTCCTGGCCCTGTTCGCGGCCTCGGCCAGCGCCTTCCTGGCCTACATCTATGTGGCGACGGCGGGCGAGGCGACGCGGCGGGTCGATCAGCTGATCACCCGCGAGATGCGCACCCTGCAGAGCGCCTATGGCCGGGCCGGAACCGACGCGCTGAACCAGGCGCTGATCGAGCGGGCGGCCAGCGAGCGGCCCTATCTCTATCTGCTGATGCGTCCGGACGGGACGAGCATCTCCGGCTCCATCGAGGAGTCCCCCCTCGAAGACTTCAATGGCGATCCCACCTGGACCAGTTTTCGGGTCACCGAATTCGACGTTCAGGGCCGCGAGATCAACCGGCCCGCCCGCGGCCTGCAGGAGCGGCTGTCGGGCGGCGAGATCCTGTTCGTCGGGGCCGACGTGGCCGAGGACGAGGCCTATGTGGTCAAGATCGTCCGGGCGCTGTGGGGGGCAGGCGCCCTGGTCATCGTCCTGGGCCTGGCCGGCGGCGTGGTGGTCAGCCGCAATGTCAGCCGCTCCATGACCGGCCTCAACACCGTGGTCGACGCCGTGCGCAACGGCGATCTCAGCGCCCGGGCGCCGGTGCGCGGGACCCGCGACGAACTCGACGAGCTGGCCGTCGGCCTCAATGAGATGCTGGACCGCCTGGAACGCTCCATGGCTGGCCACAAGCACGCCGGCGACGCCATCGCCCATGACCTGCGCTCGCCGCTCACCCGCCTGCGCGCGCGGTTGGAGGCCTCCTATCTCGACCTGGAAGCCGGCCGCGGAGATCCCGAGGCGGCCTTCGCCCAGGCGATCGAGGACACCGACGGGGTCCTGAAGACCTTCGGCGCCGTCCTGGCCATCGCCCGCCTGCAGGCGGCCGGCACGGCGCCCGACCCGGTCGTGTTCGATCCCGCCGACCTGGCCGCCGACATCTGCGAACTCTATGAGCCGCTCTGCGAGGACCATGGGCTGGACTTCAAGGCCGAGCGGGTGCGGGGGCTCTCCATCCGCGCCAACCGGGAGTTCATGGCCCAGGCCCTGGCCAACCTGATGGACAACGCCATCAAGTACACGCCCTCCGGGGGCGCCATCATGCTGCGGGTCCGCCGCCGCTCCTCCGGCGAGGTGGAGTTCTCGGTGACCGACACCGGTCCCGGCGTGCCGGAAGATGACCGCAGCCGTGTGGTGGAGCGTTTCGTGCGCCTGGAAAACAGCCGCAACCAGCCAGGGGCGGGCCTGGGCCTGTCTTTGGTGGTCGCCGTCGCCGAGGCCCACGGGGGGCGCGTGGAGCTGTCGGAGGGGCCCGGCAAGGTCGGCGAGATCGGCCCGGGCCTGCGCGTCGCCGTGATCCTGCCCCACGCGGCCTGAGGCGATTTGCCAGAGCCATGTGCGCCCGGCCACACTGGCCCCATGACCGTGCTTGCTGACTCGCTCCGTCCCTGCGGCCCCGTGGCCGACCCCAAGGCCGCCGAGCGCACCCATGAGATGCTCGTCCAGGCGGCGGACAAGGGCGACTGGGGCGCGCGCCTGGACGCCGCCTGGCCCGCCCTAGCGCCGGTCTTCGGCGCCTCGCCCTACCTGTCGGGCCTCGCGCGTCGGTGGCCGGCGATGCTGGGTGACCTGCTGGCGGCCGACCCCGACGCCCGCCTCGCCGACCTCCTGGCCCGCACCGCCGCCGCCGGCGCCCTGGAAACCGACGAGGCCGGGGCCGAGCTGCGCCGGCTGAAGGCGGAGGCCCACCTGCTGACGGCCCTGGCCGATCTTGGCGGCGTCTGGGACCTGGACGCCGTCACCGGCGCCCTGACCCATTTCGCCGACGCCGCCTTGGGCGCGGCGCTGCAGGCGGTCGCCCGGGCCGAAGTCGCCGCCGGACGGCTGCAGGCGGTGGGAACCGGCCCGGCCGGTCCTGTGCCCGGCTGGTTCTGCCTGGCCATGGGCAAGCAGGGGGCCTTCGAACTCAACTATTCCAGCGATATCGACATCTCGGTCTTCTACGACCCTGAGGCCCTGCCGGTGGCCGAAGGGGTGGAGCCGCGGGCCTTCGCCGTCCGCCTGACCCAGGGTCTGGCCGCCCTGATGCAGGACCGCACCGGGGAGGGCTATGTCTTCCGGGTGGACCTGCGTCTGCGGCCCGACCCGTCCTCGACCCCGCCGGCCGTCACCCTGGCGGCGGCCTTCGAATATTATGAGACCGTCGGCCAGAACTGGGAGCGGGCGGCCTTCATCAAGGCGCGGCCCTGCGCCGGCGATCTGCCCCGGGCCGAGGCCTTTCTTGAGGAGCTGTCGCCCTTCATCTGGCGCAAGAATCTCGACTTCGCCGCCATCGCCGACATCCATTCCATCAAGCGACAGATCCACGTCCACAAGGTCGACGACCGGCTGACGGCCAAGGGGGCTGACCTCAAGCTCGGCCGCGGCGGCATCCGCGAGATCGAATTCTACGTCCAGACCCAGCAGCTGATCCTGGGGGGCCGCCATCCCGAACTGCGGGGGCGACGCACCCTGGAGACCCTGGCCGCCCTCACCGAGGCCGGTCATGTGGAGCCGGCCACGGCCGACGAACTGAACGCGGCCTATCACGTCCTGCGGGCGGTGGAGCATCGCGTCCAGATGATCGCCGACGAGCAGACCCACCGCCTGCCCGAGGCCGATGGCGAGCGGGCGCGGGTGGCGGCCCTGTTCGGTCACGACAAGGTCAAGGCCTTCGACGCGGCCATCACCGAGGTGCTGAAGAGCGTCAATCGCCGCTATGGGGAGCTGTTCCCCGACGAGGAGCCGCTGTCCTCGGCCTTTGGCAGCCTGATCTTCACCGGCGTCGATGACGACCCGGCCACCCTGAAGACCCTGGGGCGCATGGGCTTCGACAATCCCCTGCAGGTCTCCCAGACCATTCGCGCCTGGCATCACGGGCGCATCCCCGCCACCCGCACCGAACGGGGCCGTGAGCTGTTCACCCGCCTGGCGCCGCGCCTGCTGGAGGCGGCCCACGCCACCGGCGCGCCCAATGCGGCCTTCAACCGGTTCAGCGACTTCTTCGCCAGCCTGTCGTCAGGCGTGCAGATCCAGTCCCTGTTCCTGGCCAATCCCAAGCTGTTCGAACTGCTGGTCCAGGTCCTGGCGTTTGCGCCCAAGCTGGCCGCGACGCTGGCCCGTCGGCCGGCCGCCATCGACGCCCTGATCGACGGGGACTTCTTCGCCGAGATCGATCCGGCCGAGGACGAGACGGTGATGGCCATGGCGCTGTCCCGGGCCGAGGGGTTCGAAGAGGTGATGGACGCCGTCCGCCGGGTCCACCGCGAGCAGGCCTTCCGACTGGGAGTGCAGGTCATGAGCGGCGTCGCCAGCGCCGAGCAGGTGGGCCGGGGCTTCGCCGATCTCGCCTATCTCTGCATCCGCACCCTGGCGCCCGCCGCCCTGGCCGAGGCCGAGCGGATCGGCGGGGCCTTCCCCGGCCAGGTGGCCGTGGTGGCGCTGGGCAAGTGCGGCTCGCGGGAAATGACCGCCTCGTCGGACCTGGACCTGATGACCCTTTATCGGGCCGACGATCCCCGGGCCATGTCGAGCCTGAAGAGCTGGGGGGCCGAGACCTTCTATGGCCGGTTCACCCAGCGGCTGATCGCGGCCCTGTCCCTGCCGACGGCCGAGGGCGGCCTCTATGAGGTGGACATGCAGCTGCGGCCCTCGGGCACGCAGGGGCCGGTGGCGGTCAGCCAGGCGGCCTTCGAGGCCTATTACGCCGGCGAGGCCGAGACCTGGGAGTTCCTGGCGCTCACCCGGGCCCGGGTGGTCTGGGCCAGCACGCCGGCCTTCGCCGAGACGGCGGAAGGCCTGATCGAGGCGGCCCTGCGGCGGCCCAGGGACCGCGCGCGCCTGGCCAGGGACGTGTGGTCCATGCGCGCCCTGATGGAGGCCGAGCGTCCGGCCAAGGACTTCTGGGACATGAAACTCTCCCGTGGCGGCCTGGTGGACGTGGAGTTCGCCGCCCAGTTCCTGCAACTGGCCCATGCCGCCGACGGCGGTCCCTTGCGCCAGCACACCGCCCGCGCCCTGGGGGCCTTCCGGGACGCCGGCCTGGAGGCCGCCGCGCCCCTGCAGCAGCTGGAGGACGCCTGGCGCCTGCAGCAGAATCTCAGCCAGCTGATCAAGCTCGCCCTGGAGGACGAGGCCGACCCGGCCTTGGAGCCCACGGCCTTCCGCCGCCTGCTGGCCCGGGCGGCCGGCGAGGAAGACTTCAAGAAGGTGCGGCCGCGCCTGGAGGCGGCGCGAAAGGCGGCCCGGGCGGCGTTCGAGACACTGGCGCCGCGATGAGCGACGGAAACCCGCGGTTGGCGCCGTTAAACCCCTCGAACCCCCTGCAAGAGGACGCCGCGCTTGGCCTGCACATCCGATGGACGACCATGATCTCCGCGCCCGTTCCCGCCTCGGCGCGGGCGAGGTGAGGATTGGCCACGGCGCCCGATCCGGACGAGGAACTGCTGTCCCGCGTGGCCCGGGGGGACCCGGCCGCCGTGCGGGCGCTGATGGCGCGCAAGCTCTCGCGGATCAACGGCCTGGCGGTGCGGATGCTGGGCGACGCGGCCGAGGCCGAGGATGTGACCCAGGAGGTCTTCGTGCGCGCCTGGCGTCAGGCCGAGCATTGGAAGCCCGGCGTGGCGAAGTTCGACACCTGGCTGCACCGGGTGGCGCTCAACCTCTGCTACGACCGGCTGCGGCGACGACGGGAAATCCCCACCGAGGCGCCGCCCGAACAGATCGACGAGGGGCCGGCGCCCGACCGCAATCTGGAGGCCGCCGATGTGGGCGGCCGGGTGGCCGCGGCCATGGCCAGGCTGCCCGACCGGCAGCGCGAGGCCATCGTGCTCTGCCACTATCAGGAGCTGGGCAATATCGAGGCCGCCGCCCTGATGGGCGTCAGCGTCGAGGCCCTGGAGAGTCTGTTGTCCCGTGGTCGTCGCGCCCTGCGCGCGGGCCTGGCGGACATGCGCTGAGGGGGCGAGGATGAAGGAGGGACCCATCATGAACCTGGAGAGGTTCGCCGTGCTCGCCGAGGCCTATGGCGGCGACGTCGCCCGCTGGCCTGCAGCCGAGCGGGAGGCCGCCGCCCTGTTGATGGCGTCGAGGCCTGAGGCCACGGCCCCCGTCCTGTCGGCCCAGAGCGACCTCGACTGGGCGCTGGACGCCTGGCGGACCCCCGCGGCGAGCTCGGCCCTGCAGGCCGCCATCCTGGCCACGGCGCCTGTGGCGCGGCGCGCCCCGGCCTGGCGGAGCTGGGTCTGGCGCACGGGCCTGGGCGCCGGACTCATGGCCGCGGGGGCGGCGGGCGTCATGGCGGGCGTCGTGGCGTCTTCGGCCATCGCGCCGACCTCGGCCGAGTTCGATGTGATCACCGCCGCCGTCAGCGCGTCGGACACCCTGGACGCCGAAGTGGTGGGGGACGTCTGATGTCACAACGCAATCTGACCATCGCCCTGTTCGTCTCCCTGGCGGTGAACCTGTTCGCCATCGGCGCCGTCGTGGGCGGCCTGGTGATCGGGACCCGCATGGCCCAGGGGCGCGAGAGCGCCATGCGGCCCGGACCGCCGGCCTTCTTCCAGGCCGCGGCGGCGCTGTCGCCGGAGCGCCAGGAGGCCTATCGCCAGACCATCCGCGGCGAGGTCGGCCAGGTGCGCCGCAAGCTGACGCAGGCCGGTGAGGTGCGCCGTGAAGCCTGGCGCGACCTGGGGGACGAGCCCCTTGATCCCGCCGCCGTGCGCCGGGACCTGGCGCGCGCCCAGGCGATCGAAGCCGAGGCCCGCAGCGCCGTCGAAGGCCGGGTGGTTGATTTCGCCGGCCAGCTCAGCGCTCAGGAGCGCCAGGCCTTCGCCGAAGCCCTGGCCCGTCCGCCGTCCCGGGACAGGCGCCGGGGCCACGATGGCCGCCGCGACGAGCGTCGGCCGGGGCCGCCCGAGGCGCCGGACCCCGCGCTCTAGTATCCAAGTTTGAGCGCGTCTCGACGCCGAGCCGGGACTCCAGTCCTACGGATGGGCCTAGATGACTGCGCCGAAAAGGCTGCCGATCATGGCGGTGATGGCCATGGCCAGCGCGCCCCAGAATGTCACCCGCGCCGTCGGTTTCCACGGTTCGGCCCCGCCCGTCCGCGCGGCGATCGCGCCCAGGAGGGCGAGAAAGGCCAGGGAGGCGCCCGACACGATGGGGACCATCGCCCCGAGGGGAGAGATTGTGACGGCGGCGAGCGGGAGGGCTGCGCCGACGGCGAAGGTCGCCGCCGAGGTGAGCGCTGCTTGAATGGGGCGGGCCGAACTGTGTTCGGAGAGGCCCAGCTCATCACGCGCATGGGCCGCCAGGGCGTCCCCGGCGTTCAGATGCGCTGCAACCTGGCGCGCCAGCTCGACGGGAAGCCCGCGCCCGACATAGATGTCTGTGAGTTCCGCCAGTTCCTGTTCGGGCTGTGTCGCCAGTTCGCGGCGCTCTCGCGCGAGGTCAGCGGCTTCACTATCGGCCTGGGAGCTGACGGAAACATACTCGCCGGCCGCCATCGACATCGCGCCGGCGACCAGCCCCGCCATCCCCGTGAGCAGTATATCTCCGCGAGCGGCGCCTGCTGCGGCTACGCCGACGATCAGGCTTGCCGTCGATACGATGCCGTCATTGGCGCCTAGCACCGCCGCTCGGAGCCAACCGGTGCGGGCGACGGCGTGGTTTTCGGGGTGAGTTTCCAGGCGTGCCATCTGGTCGGTAGAGTACGCCTCTTTGGTCTGGAACGCTTTGACCTAAAACACATCATCCCGGAACCCGGCTTGAGACGGCGTCCTGTGCGCAGCCCTCTCGACTGCTAGGCCGCAGTTCCCGTACGACGGATCGGCGCCTGCTGGGCTGCGGCTTGGCGCACGGGCAGGGAGAAGCCCACCGTCGTGCCTTCGCCGGGGGCGCTGCGGATGTCGAGCGATCCCCCATGCATCTCCACCAGCGACTTGGTGAGGGCCAGGCCCAGGCCGGTGCCCTGCTGGGTCTTGGAATGCTGGCTTTCGATCTGTTCGAAGGGCTTGGCCAGACGGGCCAGATCGTCCGGGGCGATGCCGATGCCCGTGTCCTTGACGCTGATGCGGACCCGCTCGCCTGTGGGATCGGGGCGGGCGTCGGCGCGGACCGTGATGCGGCCGCCCCGGGGCGTGAACTTGATGGCGTTGGAGAGCAGGTTGAGCAGCACCTGCTTGACGGCCCGATAGTCGGCCTCGACCTCGGGCAGGTCGCGGGGGAATTCCAGGTCCACGGCCAGGCCCGCGCTTTCGGCCCGGTTGCGGACCAGGCGGGCGGCGTCCTCGACCACATCCTCAAGCGTCAGGGGCTCGAACTTCAGGTTCATCTTGCCGGCCTCGTCCCTGGACATGTCGAG
>CAZERE010000064.1:0-17501 GCA_964515365.1 uncultured Phenylobacterium sp.
TCTGCGGCTTGGCGGCGATCAGTTCGGAGATCTGGCCCTGCCGGACGAGGGCCGGGGAGTTGGAGCCCGTGGAGGCGTCGGCGAACAGCAACTGGACGTCGCGGGCGCGGACCTCCTTGCCGTTGATGCGGTAGGTGGAGACCGCGCCCGTGTCGATCCGCCGCACCACCTCCAGCACCGGATGGTCGTTATAGGCCGCCGGCGCCCGGCGGTCGGCGTTGTCGATGGTCAGGGTGACGTCGGCGTGGTTGCGCGGCGGGCGCTTGCCCGAGCCGGCGAAGATGACGTCGTCCATGCCGCCGGCCCGCATGGCCTTGGCGGAATTGGCGCCCATGACCCAGCGCAGGGCCTCCAACAGGTTCGACTTGCCGCAGCCATTCGGCCCGACAATGCCCGTCAGCCCCGGCTCGATCCGAAACTCGGTCGGATCGACGAAGGACTTGAAGCCGGTGAGCCGAAGCCGCTGGAAGCGCACGGGCGCCTGGGTCCCTCGGCCGCTACTTCTGGGCCGCGGCGATGGCGGCGTCGAGCTCTTCGATGCTCATCTCGCCTTCCTTCACCACCTTGCCATTGACCGCAAAGGTCGGGGTGGCGGTGATGCGGGCCTCACGCTGGGTCTTGTCGATCCGCGCGTTCAGCGCCCGCAGGCCCTCCTCGTCGGAGATGCAGGCCTGGAACTCTTCCTCGCTCAGCCCCGCCGACTGGCCGATGCGCAGCAGGGTGCCGCGCACGTCGCCGGTGGTGAACATCTGCTGCTGGCTGTGGAAGATGGAGTCGATGACGTTGAAATACTTGTCCTCGCCGGCGCAGCGGGCCAGCAGGAAGCCAGCGGCGGCCACCTCGGCCGGCGGGGTGAGGAATTCCTTGAACGTGTAGTGGACCTTGCCGGTGTCGATGTATTTCGACTTCAGCTCCGGGAAGACCTCGTTGTTGAAGGTCGCGCAGTGGACGCAGCTCAGCGAGGCGTATTCGGTGATCTTCACCGGCGCATCGGGATCGCCCAGGGTCATGTCGCCATCGGCGGACCCGGCGGAGGAGGCGCCCGAACAGGCGCCCAGGGCGACCAGCGTCGCGGCGGCGGCGGCCATCAGGAGGCGGCGGCTGAGGTTCGGCATTTTGGGTCGGCCCTTCGTTCTCAAGTCCGGATCGTTAAGTTAAGCGCGATTCCCTGCGCTCGGCCCATGCGGCCATTCGCAGCCGGGCCGCACGCAGGCAGGAACGGCGCGGCGGCGCCAATGTCAACGTCGCGCGGCGCCGCGCAGCACACCCCGTCCCAAGGCCAGCAATGCGGCTTTCAAGGGGCCGTCCGGCGCCTGGGCCAGGCTTTCGCTGAGTTCGGCCTCCTGGGCGGCGTCCAGGGGGGCGGGGCGGCGCCTCGGCGTCTGGGCCGGGGTCGGGGCCAGCGGGCGCAGGGGACCCTGCACGATCCGCAGCCGTTCCACGGCGCCGGAGCCCAGGAACAGGTTCACCCGCGAGAGGATTTCCGGCGCCTGGTGCTGGATCAGGGCCGCCGCCGGACCGGCCACGCGAATCTCCAGGGCCGCGCCCGCGCCATTGCGGCCCTTGACCAGCTTCACCGGCTCGGTGCGACGGGCGATCTGCTCGCCGACGATTTCGCGCCAGCGGGCCTGCAGGGCGCCGGGACCCTGGCCGAACCGGGCGTCCAGGTCGCGGATCAGCTTGTTCAGCGCGCGGCCAGCCGGCGGGGGCGGCCGCGGCGCGGGACGCGAGCGGCGTTGGGCCAGGATCTGGCGGGTCTCTTCCAGGTCGGGCAGGGGGCGGCGGGCCATCAGGACGCCAGGATACACCCGAACGGTCCCGAGGTGAGAGTCCCCCTGCCCAAGGCCGCTGCGAACGCCTAAGTCTGCCGGCGTGAGCCCCGAAGCCCTCCGCGCCGCCCTGCTGTCCTGGTACGATGGACACGCCCGTGACCTGCCCTGGCGCACGGGGCCGGCCCGGGGGCGTTCGGGCCTGCGGTCCGATCCCTACCGGGTCTGGCTGTCGGAGGTGATGCTGCAGCAGACCACGGTCCCCCATGCGGCCCCCTACTTCCTGAAGTTCACCGCCCGTTGGCCCACCGTGTCAGACCTGGCCGCCGCGCCGGACGACGAGGTGATGGCCGCCTGGGCGGGGCTTGGCTACTACGCCCGGGCCCGCAACCTGCTGGCCTGCGCCCGGGCGGTGGCGAACGATCATGGCGGCGTATTCCCCGACACCGAGGCCGCCTTGCGCGCCCTGCCGGGGCTTGGCCCCTATACGGCCGCGGCGGTGGCGGCGATCGCCTTCAATGAGGCGACCAATGTGGTCGACGGCAATGTCGAGCGGGTGATGGCGCGGCTGTTCGCCGTCGAGACGCCCCTGCCGGCCGCCAAGCCGGAACTGAAGGCCCTGGCCGCAGCCCTGGTCCGCGATGAGCGTCCCGGCGATTGGGCCCAGGCGCTGATGGACCTGGGCGCCACAGTGTGCCGGCCCAAGTCGCCGCTGTGCGACCGCTGTCCCCTGACCGGCGCCTGCGCGGGTCTCGCCGCCGGCGCGCCGGAGACCTATCCGCGCAAGACCGCCAAGGCGGTCCGGCCCCATCGGCACGGGGTGGCCTATATCCTGACCCGCGGCGACGAGGTCGCCCTGGTGCGCCGGCCGCCCAAGGGCCTGCTGGGCGGGATGCTGGCCCTGCCCACCAGCGACTGGCGCGACGCCCCCTGGTCAGATGCAGAGGCGCGGGCCGCAGCCCCGATGCAGGCTGACTGGCGCGGCGCAGGCGAGATAGGGCACGTCTTCACCCACTTCTCCCTGACCCTGCGGCTGCTGCGGGCCGAGGGCGCGACCGATGACATGATCTGGACGCCCCGCCGCGACCTCGACGCCCTGCCGAGCGTCTTCCTGAAAGCCGCCCGGGCGGGGCTGACAAACCTGCTGTAGGCCTCAGTCCACCCGCACCCTGGCGGTTCAAAATGCGGGCTTGGCCACCATCAGCCAAATGATACCCAGAACCGCCCCAAAGGCCGGGAATCCCAGCACGAACCACAGTCGGAACAGGCGGAAATAGGCCCCGGGCAGCGGCGCGCCGGTCAGGGCGGCTTCAACAGCAAGGTCCCGCAGGCGCATCTGAATCCACACCACCGGCAGCCAGCATAGGCCGGTCACGACATAGAGGACCAAACTCAGTCCAATCCATCCAGACAGAAGGGGATACCCCGCCAGATGGGCCAGGGCGGCGCCTGTAATGGGCTGCAGAATCACCGCCGAGGCCGTGAAAATCGTGTCAGCCAGGACGACGGTTCTCGCTGTATGGGCGATAAGGGCCGGGTCCCGCACGCGGTGCGCCATCAGCATAAAAAAGGCGATGCCGGTCCCGACGCCAAGCAATACAGCCGCGCCCACCACATGCGCGACCTTCAGCAAGGTGTAGAGGTCCATCAGCGCTCGTCCAGAATGGCCAAGGCGGCGATCGCCAGAAAGGCGGCTGGAATGCTTTTGAGCAGTGGTCCCATCGGGTCGAGCCAAAGATCAGGCCGACCGAGGGCGCCGGCGATCAGATAGCCAGCCGTAACCAGCAACATTCCTTGCAACGCCAGCGCTGTCGTCCGTCGCCAACTCAGCATGATCGCAAGGGCGATATCGACCAGGCTCCCGCCGATCACCAACGCCTTCGACAGTCCTGCGTCCAGTCCGGCTGAAGTCAGAATGGCGACGGCGTCGCCAAAGCCGACGGTCAGGCCGATCAGGCCCGACAGCATCCAGAAGGCGAACAGGCAGACAAGGATGGCGGGTTTGGCGAAATAGGCGCGGGCGAACCAGCGCTCTTGGACCCCGGATGGATTGGCGGCGAGCACAGCGTCAAAGGACTTAACGTCCAGACCAAGCTGCAGGGCGTCCCCGGCCCTACCGCGCACTCCCATTCGTAATTGCTCCAGGGCGGCGGTTCGCATTGGGCTACGCCATCCGAGCCGGGCCAGGGCGTCGCTGGCGGTGGCCGTGAAACGGGCAAAGGCGGTCGGCACACGGACTACCGGCGCTGAACGGAAACCTAACCAGCCTCTCAGACGGCTGACCAGATACACGAGAGTCAGCGCCCGACTATGTACGAGGTCCAGACTGACGCGCGTGGGCGCATCCGGCGCCAAGCACCGGGTGACTGCGATCGCCAAGTCTTCAGTTCCTATCGTCTGGACCAGGCTGTCACCATGGACCACGGGGCTGGCGCCAGGGAATCCCGCCAAGCCACGCAAGAGGGCTGTGCCGCCATAGGCCGACGGCGCGAAGACCAGGCCCGGACGCAGAATGATCCATTCCAAGGGGCTTCGGGCTAGAAGCATCTCTGCCTCCAGCTTCGTCGCGTTGAACGACGTGCTCCGATCTGGTCCAACGCCCGCCGCCGAGAAATGCACAAAGCGGCGAATTCCGATCTTCTGGCAGGCCTCGACCAAGCGGCGAACGCCCTCGACATGGACGGCCCGAAGATCGTCGCGGGGACCATCCTGCAAGGCGCCGGCGCAGTTGATCACGGCCTCTGTGTCGGCGAGCAGGGTGGTCCAGTCTGCCACCGAAGTTTTGGCCAGGTCAGCGCGCTTCCACTCCAGGGCGGGGAAGCGACGGCTGGCGGCGCCGAGGTCGCGGCCGACGCCGACGACAGAATGGCCGTCAGCCACCAGCCTTGCCGATACATATGAGCCGATAAGCCCATAGGCGCCGATCACTGCAATGCGCATCCAAGACGCTTAGCGTTTCAATCTTTGGTGGGGAAGCGCCACAGTTGACGGCCCGCTTGATCGGGCCACGCCCTATCCCCTCCGGCGTCATCCTGGGCCTTGTGCCCAGGATCCCTCGTGACCCTTGCGCCCGCCGTCGACAGAGATGCTCGGCACAAGGCCGAGCATGACGGTGATAGGGGTAGGGTGATTGGGTCTTAAGCCGCGACCGCCGGGGCTTCCTTGCGCATCTTGATCCGCAGGACGTCGATGGGGGCGAGGCCGGCGTCGGTCTTGAAGTGCCAGTAGGTCCAGCCATTGCAGGCGGGCGCCGACTGCACCATGGCCCCGACCTTGTGGATCGAGCCGGTCATCTCGCCCACGGCCAGGCTGCCGTCGGCGCGGACCCGGGCGGCCCGTTCGCCCTTGGGGCAATAGAGCACGTCGCCGGGACGCAGCAGGCCCGCCTCGACGATCTGGCCGAAGGGCACCCGGGGCTCCGAACGCTTGGAGCCGGTCACCTGGACGTCCTCGGGCGAAACGGGGATCACCTTGGAGATGCGGGTCTTGGCCACGGCCACATATTCGTCCTCGCGCTCCAGCCCGATGAAGCGCCGGCCCAGGCGCTTGGCGGCCGCGCCGGTGGTGCCGGTGCCGAAGAAGGGGTCGAGGATCACATCGCCGGGCTTGGTCGAGGCCAGGATCAGCCGGTGCAGCAGGGCCTCGGGCTTCTGGGTGGGATGGGCCTTGGCGCCGGTGGCGTCCTTGATCCGCTCCTCGCCGGTGCACAGGGGGAAGGTCCAGTCCGAGCGCATCTGCAGCTCGTCATTGGCCATCTTCATGGCGTCGTAGTTGAAGGTGTAGCGCCGGCCGCCGCGGGACTTGGCCGCCCAGATCAGCGTCTCGTGGGCGTTGGTGAAGCGGGTGCCCTTGAAATTCGGCATGGGGTTGGTCTTGCGCCACACCACGTCGTTCAGGATCCAGAAGCCCAGGTCCTGCAGCACCGCGCCGACGCGGAAGATGTTGTGATAGCTGCCGATGACCCACAGGGCGCCGTCGTCCTTCAGCACCCGGCGGCATTCGGCCATCCAGGCCTTGGTGAAGGCGTCATAGGCCGCGAAGCTCTCGAACTGATCCCAGTCGTCGTCGACCGCGTCGACCTTGGAATTGTCCGGCCGCAGCAGGTCGCCGCCCAGCTGCAGATTGTAGGGCGGATCGGCGAAGACCAGGTCCACCGATCCCGTCGGAAGCTTCTTCAGCTCCTCGATGCAATCGCCCTGGATGATGGTTTCGGCGGGAAAGTTCATGGACGCCCCTCGGATCTACAGAAGGGAATCCTCCCCTATCGTGGTGAAGGGGCCGTTTCGAAACGTGGTGAACGAGGGGTTAAGCCGGCAGGCCCTCTGGAGCCGCGGAGGTTCGGCCGCGCTGGGGCAGGATGAGCTCCGCCCTGCTGCTGCTCCTCGGGAGCGGCCTCCTCCTTCTGACGGCCTGCGATGTCTTCATCACCACCCTGACCCTGCGGGGCGGCGGACCGGTGGTGGGGACGGCCACGCGCCTGGGCTGGAGCGGCCTGCTGGCCGTTCACCGGCGGGGACCCTGGCATGGCCTGCTGAGCCTGGGCGGGGGGCTGGCCGTGGCGCTCAGCCTGAGCCTCTGGGTGATCCTGCTGGCCGTCGGCTGGGGGATGATCTTCGCAGGGCTACCGGACGCTGTGGTCGACGGATCCACCGGGGCGCCGGCCGACCTGGCGTCGCGCCTCTATTTCGCGGGCTTCAATCTTTCACCCTCGGGCTAGGCGACTTCCGGCCCTCAGGGCCGCTGGCCCAGGCCCTCACCGTCGCGGCTTCGGCCAGCGGGCTTCTCGGCATCACCCTGACCATCACCTATCTGGGGCCGGTGATTTCCGGCGGCGTCAGCCGCCGGGCGCTGGCCGGCGAGATCAGCCTCCTGGGCCAGACGCCTGACGAGATCGTCCAGGCCGCCCGCGCCCAGGGGCCTGAGCGCTTCGCCGGCCGGCTCGAAGGGCTGGCCCCGGCCATCCTGAAGCTGGCCGAACTGCACCTGGCCTATCCGGTGCTGGATTATTTCCACTCGCCGGAGCCTCGGCTCGCCCTGCCGCTGCGGCTGGCCAGCCTCCACGAGGCGCTGCTGATCCTTGAGGTCGAAGACGCCGGCCAGGCGACCGCGACGCGCAACGATGCGGCGGTCCTGGCGGCGATCGAACTCTATGTGGCGCGCCTGGGCGGTTCGCTTCCGCCGTCTGAGGACGTGGCCCAGTGGCAAGGCTCGCCGACCCGGGCGCGCCTGGGGGCCATGGTCGAGCGCGACGGGTGGCGCTGGCGCGACGTCTTGGAGGCGCCTGCCGCCCCCTAGCTCAGCTGGTCGGCGAGGTCCTGTTCGGCGAGGCTTGCGGAGAGGCTCTCGCCCCGCAGCACCTTCTGCACCGGCGCCCAGCTGGCCCGGTGGATTTCGCAGGGGCCCAGCCGCTCCAGGGCGCTGATATGGACCGGCGCGCCATAGCCCTTGTGGCCAGCGAAGCCGTAGCCGGGATAGCGTTCGTCCATCTCGATCATCAGCCGGTCGCGGGCGACCTTGGCCAGGATCGAGGCCGCGGCGATGGAGAGCGACTTGCCGTCGCCGCCGACCACCGTCTTGATCGGGCAGGGCAGCTTGAAGGGATAGTTGCCGTCCACCAGGGCGAAGACCGGCGTCACCGCCAGGGCCTCGATGGCCCGGCACATGGCCAGGCCCGCGGCGTGCAGGATGTTGAGTTCGCCGATCTCGCCCACCGAGGCGAAGCCGACGCCCCAGGCGATGGCCGAAGCCTTGATCTCGATCTCCAGGCCTTCGCGAGCCTTGGCGGTCAGCTTCTTGGAATCGTTCAGGCCGGCGGGAATCCGCGCGGGATCCAGGATCACCGCGCCGGCGCTGACCGGGCCAGCCCAGGGGCCGCGGCCGGCCTCGTCCACGCCGCAGACCGGCGAGGGGCAGGCGGTCTCCAGCAGCAGGTCGGGGACGACGAGAAGGGGGGCGGGCTTGCGGGCCATCAGGCGCTCATAGCCGCGACCTGGTCATGACGGAAGCAGCAGGTGAGATGATCGTTCACCATGCCGACGGCCTGCATGAAGGCGTAGACGATCACCGGGCCGACGAACTTGTAGCCCTGGGCCTTCAGCGCCTTGGACACCTCGACCGCCAGGGGCGTCTGGGCCGGGACCTGGCCGAACTCGCTCCAGCGGTTCTGGATCGGCTTGCCGTCGGTGAAGGCCCAGAGGAAGGACGACAGGTCCTGACCCCGCTCGCGCATGTCCAGATAGATCCGCGCACTGGCGATGGCCGCGTCGATCTTGGCGTTGGAGCGCACGATGCCGGCGTTCTCCATCAGCCGGGCGCGGTCGGCCTCGCCGAACCGGGCGACGATCTCGGGATCGAAGCCGGCGAAGGCCTCTCGGAAGGCCTCGCGCTTGCGAAGGATGGTGATCCAGGCGAGCCCGGCCTGGAAGCCGTCGAGCACCAGCTTCTCCCAGAGCGCGCGGGCGTCATACTCCGGCACACCCCAGTCGGTGTCGTGATAGGCCTCGTACAGCGGATCCCCCGCCATGCCGCGCCAACCGCATCGAATCAGCTCGCTGCTCATGGGGGAAGTCTCGCCGGGGCCTTCCAGGCTCGCAAGTGTGGGCGCGTTCCTCCTCACGCCAAACACCCTTTTCCGTCATGGTCGGGCTTGACCCGACCATCCATGAACACCGGCGAGCGGCTGTGTGCATGGACCCTCGGGTCGAGCCCGAGGGTGACGGAAACTATTGTGTGAGCGCTCGCTCAAACCAGCCCGGCCGCACCACCAGCACAGGACGACCATCCACGGTGAGGTCGGCGTCTTCGATGCGATCCAGGCGTAGCGACGCCATGGCCAGGCCGTCCGCCCCGCTGAGCACCGCGCCGGCCCGCAAATCACCGGCCAGCACCTCAGCGCCAGGGGCAGGCGCTTCGCCTTCGAAGGTGATCGGCAGGAACCGGGTCTTCACCGTGCCGCGGCGCTTCATGCGCGAGGTGGTCTCCTGGCCGACGAAGCAGCCCTTCTTGAAATCGATGCCGTTCAGCAGGTCGAAATTGGCCTCAATGGGATAGGTCTGCTCGATCCCCCAGTCGGCGGGACCGGGAACGCCCAGGGACCGGGCGAAGGCGGCGTAGCCGGCCTCGTCGCCCTCCGCCGCGCCCTGCGGCGCGGCCAGGCCATAGCCCCGCCAGCCCAACTCCGGCAGCCGCGGATCAACCAGCCAGCCTTCGTCCGGGGTCTCGCCATCGCCGAACAGGACGGCGACCTCGGTCTCGTCCGGGGCGATCGTCACCTTGGCCCGCAGGCGATAGATCATCAGCCGCTGCAGGATCGCGTCCCGGTGCTCTGCGGCGACATCCAGCCAGCAGCCATCTTCGCGGCCGATCACGAACAGGTCGTAGAACACCTTGCCCTGCGGGGTCAGCAGGGCGCCGAAGCGGATCTCGCCCACGGCCAGGGTCTCGACATTCTGGCTGATCAGATTGTGCAGGAAGTCCCGCCAGTCAGCTCCGCCCAGGGCGATCACGGCGCGGCTGGCGAGGGGAACATAGCTCTGGGTCTGGACCATGGTAGGGCACTTAGGATCGCGGCGGCTCGCGCGCCAGCCAGAGGCCCTCTATAACCGGCCGATGACGCAAGGGTCCTTTCCCATTCTGTTCATCACCGCCACCCGGATCGGGGATGCGGTGCTGTCCTCAGGCCTGCTGGCCAAGCTGCGCGAAGAGATTCCCAACGCCCGCTTCACCATCGTGGCCGGGCCGGCGGCTGCGCCGCTGTTTGCGGACACGCCGGGCCTGGACGAGGTGATCGTCTTCCAGAAGGCTCGTAATGGCGGCCACTGGCTGACCCTGTGGAACAAGGTCCGTCACAGGCGCTGGGGCCTGGTGGTCGATCTGCGCGGCTCGGCCATGGCCAGCTTCGTGCGCACCAAGCGCCGGGCCATCTTCCGCCGCCAGCCGGGCGCGCCGGTCCACAAGGTGATCGAGGCCGCCCGCCTGCTGAAGCTGGAGGACGAGCCGCCGGCGCCGCACCTCTTCACCAGCCCGGAGACCGAGGCCGCCGCCGCCGTCCTGACCCGGGGCGAGGGGCCGATCCTGGCGCTGGCGCCGGCCGCCAACTGGGTGGGCAAGACCTGGCCGCTGGAGCGTTTCGCCCAGCTGGCCATCCGGCTGCTGGGCGAGGGCGGCGCCCTGCAGGGCGCGCGGCTGATGGTGCTGGGCGCGCCGGACGACGCCGGGGTCGTCGCCTCCTTGCGCCATGTGGTCCCCAAGCACAGGTTCATCGACCTGGTGGGCAAGGCCGATCTTCTGACCGGCTATGCGGCGCTGGCGCATGCGCGGCTGTTCGTCGGCAACGATTCGGGGCTGATGCACATGGCCGCGGCGGCCGGCGCCCCGACGCTGGGCCTGTTCGGTCCGTCGGACGACACCCTCTACGCCCCCTGGGGGGCCAATACCCGCGTGGTGCGCGGCGCCCGCACCTTCGAGCAGATCCGCCAGCAGGATCCGGACCTCAACCAGAGCTTCTGTCACATGATGGATCTCAGCGTCGACACGGTGGCGCGGGCGGCCTACGACCTGCTGGCGCAGACGGAGACGAGCCATGGCTGACACCTATGACCTGATCGTCCATGGGGGCGAGGTGGTGAACCACGATGGACGCGGGGCCGCCGATATCGGCGTGCGCGGCGGCAAGATCACAGCCATCGGCGACCTGGCCCAAGCCTCGGCGGCCGAGCGGTTCAATGCGGCGGGCCTCACCGTCCTGCCGGGCGTCATCGACACCCAGGTCCACTTCCGCGAGCCGGGCCTGGAGTGGAAGGAAGACCTGGAAAGCGGCTCGCGCGGGGCGGTGCTCGGCGGCGTGGTCGCCGTCTTCGAGATGCCCAACACCGAGCCCACCACCACCGACGCCGATGCGCTCGCCGACAAGCTCGCCCGCGCCAAGGGGCGCATGCACTGCGACCACGCCTTCTATGTGGGCGGCACCCACGAGAACGCGACCTTCCTCGGTGAGCTGGAGCGTCTGCCCGGCTGCTGCGGGATCAAGGTCTTCATGGGCGCGTCGACCGGCACCCTGCTGGTGCAGGACGACGAGGGCGTCGAGCAGGTGCTGCGCCATGTGAACAGGCGGGCGGCCTTCCATTCCGAGGACGAGTACCGCCTGGCCGATCGGCGGAACCTCGCGCGCACCGGCGACTGGACCAGCCACCCGGAGGTGCGCGACGCCCAGGCCGCCATCGAGTCTACCGAACGGCTGCTGCGCATCGCCCGCAAGCTCGGCAAGCGTATCCACGTCCTGCACGTGACCACCGCCGGGGAGGTCGAGATCCTGGCCCGCCACAAGGACGTGGCCAGCGTCGAGATGACCCCCCAGCACCTGACCCTGGAAGGGCCCGAGGCCTATGAGCGGCTGAAGGGCTTCGCCCAGATGAACCCGCCGATCCGCGAGGCCCGCCACCGGGCTGGTCTCTGGCGAGGGCTGGCGGCCGGCGTCACCGACGTCATCGGCTCCGACCACGCCCCCCACACCCGCGAGGAGAAGGCCAGGCCCTATCCGGCCTCGCCCTCGGGCATGCCCGGCGTCCAGACCCTGGTGCCCATCATGCTGACCCATGTGGCCGAGGGACGGCTGTCCATCGAGCGCTTCGTGGACCTGACCAGCCACGGGGCCAACCGGCTGTTTGGCATGGCCGACAAGGGCCGGCTGGCGGTGGGTTATGACGCCGACCTGACCATCGTCGATCTGAAGGCCCGGCGGACCATCACCCACGAGGCCATGGCCAACCGCGCCGGCTGGACGCCCTTCGACGGGATGGAGGCCAAGGGCTGGCCCATGGCGACCATCATCCGCGGCCGGGTCGTCATGCGCGACGACGAGGTGGTGGCCGAAGGGACCGGCGCGCCTGTGCGTTTCGCCGAAACCCTGGCGAGCTGAGAGAGCCCGCAACCGTAGATTGGCCCCGTCATACTTCCGTGCCAAGCTCCGCCGTGGGGTTGGGGGAGCGTGACGAACATGCCGGAATCGATGGCCGCCGTAGAGGCGGCGCCGGAGGCCTTGCGCCTGGAGCAGCGCGTCAGGTTGAGATCCTATCTGGGGCTCAGCCTGAAGAACGGGCTGTTGAACCTCCTGACCCTGACCCTCTACCGGTTCTGGGGAAAGACCGAGGTGCGCAGACGCATCTGGTCCTCGACCTACCTCAATGACGAGGCCTTCGAGTATACGGGCCGCGGCATGGAGCTGTTTATCGGCTTCCTGATCGCCACTGGAATGACCGCGGTCTTCCTGCTCTTTGTCTTCGGCGTTCAGTTCCTGGGCCCCTTCGCGGCCCTGCTGATCCTGCCGAGCTATGTGGGCCTCATCGCCCTGGTCGGTTTTGCGATCTTTGCGGCCTTCCGATACATGGCCAGCCGCACGGCCTGGCGCGGCGTGCGCTTCCGTCTCAAGGGCTCAGCCGTCAACTATGGCTGGAAGTATCTTGGGTTGATGTTTCTGACCGCCATCACCCTCGGCTGGGCCTGGCCCTTCGTGGAGCGGCGGCTGGCCGAGCCGCTCTGGTCGAACCTCCGCTTCGGCGACGGGCGTTTCCGGTTCAGTCTCGCCGAAGCCCGCAAGGAGAACGTCTACGCCCCGTTCGCCTTGATGTGGCTGAGCGGCGTCGTCGGCTATCTGGCCTTGATGGCGATTGTCCTAGGTGTGGCCACCCAGCCTGATTTCGATCCCGCCGGAGACCCCGCGGCCCTGGCCGCCGTCTATGGGGTGGCCTTTCTGTTCAGCCTCATCTTTCTGCTGATCAGCCTGCCGTACCGGGCGGCGATGATGCGGTCGGTGGCCCGGGGCATCCAGTTCGACGGCGCCAGAGTGCGGCTGAAGATCGGCCCCCTGGCCGTGGGCTGGCTGTATCTCGGCAATTTCCTGCTGGTGGTGTTTTCGCTCGGCTTTCTGATGCCGCTGGTGCAGGCGAGGTCAGCCAGATTCATCCTCAACCGCGTGGTTCTGGAGGGTGAGATCGATTTCGCCGCCATTCACCAGTCGCCAGACTCCGGCCCCCGTCAGGGCGAAGGGCTCGCCGACGCCTTCGGCCTGTCCATCATCTGAGCATGCGCGCCAAAGCCCATGATGGTGAGACCGCCGCGATCCACGAGGTCGAGGTCGAGGTCTCCAGCTGGGCGCTCAGCTTCCGTCTGGGAGAGAACGCCCAGATCTGGCGGTTCTCGGAGATCGAGGTTGAGCCGCTCGGAGACCAGGTCCGCCTGAAACGCCGCGGTCAGGGCGCGCGGCTGACCGTGGCCGCCGAAGACTGGCGTGCGGCGGCAGCCGGGGACGCCGCTCCCGTGGCCCGCCGCCACAGACGGCGGGAGCGGCGACTGGTCATCGGCCTCGCCCTCGCAGCGGTGGCCATTCTGTTGTTCGTCTTTGTGGGCGTTCCGCTGGCTTCCGGCCCGCTGGCGAGACTGACCCCGCCGCCCCTGGAGGCGAGACTGGGGGAGACCTATGCCGCGCAGCTCCAGTTCGCCTTTCCGACCTGCGCTGGCGTGGAGGGGCAGGATATCCTTCACGCCTTCGGTGATCGTCTTGAAGACGGCATGGACAGCCCGTTCAACATCCTTGTGGAAGCGGTCGAGGCGCCGATGGTCAACGCCTTCGCCCTGCCGGGCGGCCGCGTTCTGATCACCGATGATCTCATCGCCGCGGCGCAGACGCCCGATGAACTGGCCGCCGTCATCGCCCATGAGGCCGCCCATGTGGAGCAGCGCCATGTCATGCAGGCGGTCTGGCGCTCCCTGGGCCTTGGCCTGATCCTTGACGCCGTGGTCGGCGGAGGCACAGGCGCTGGCCAGCAGGTGGTGCTGTTGGCCGGATCGGTGACGGAGCTTCGCTACAGTCGTGAAGCCGAGGCCGAGGCCGACGCCCGCGGCCAGGAAATCCTGCAGAACCTGGGCTTCTCCTCCGAGGGCATGGCCCCCTTCTTTCGCCGTCTGGCCGGCGAGGAACAGCGGGGCGAGCGGGCGGCAGGCGTGATGGAATTCCTGTCCACCCACCCCGACAGCCTGCGCCGCGCTGACGCCAGCGAGGCCCGCGCGCTGCCCGGCGCCGTGGCCTTCACGCCCGACGAGTGGCGGATGATCAAGGCCGCCTGCGATGGCGAGCGACGCCGCCCTTCGTCGGACTAGAGGCGCCCCCCTTTTCAGGCGCCGGCGCCAGCGTCCATAAAGTCATATGGACGCAGAGCTTCGCATCGAGACGGTCCCCTTCCGCGATCCGCGCTATGGCGCCAAGCGGCTGGAGGTGGAGCACAGGGCCGACGGGACCATGGTCCTGGCCAATCCCACGCCCTTTTCGCAACGGTTTCACACGCCTCACGAGGCCCTGGCCTATTGGGCCGAGGCGGCGCCCGACCGAGTGTGGCTTGCGGAACGCGCGGGCGAGGGGTGGCGGACGCTGACCTATGGCGAGGCCTGGCATGCGGTGACGCATCTGGCCGGGGGGCTCGTCGCCCGCGGCCTGACCGGTCCGCGACCGATCCTGATCCTGGCGCACAACGGCATCGACCATGCCCTGCTGATGTATGCGGCCATGAGCCAGGGGACGCCGGTGGCGCCGGTCTCGCCGCAATATGGGCTGGCGGGCGCGAACCTGGCGCGGCTGACCCATGCCTGTGAAGTGCTGCATCCGGCGGCGGTGTTCACCGAGGACGCCGAGCGCTTCGCCACCGGGCTTTCGGCGGAAATCCTGGCCGGCCTGCCGGTGATCGCCGCCAGCCATGGCCGGCCGGGCCACATCGCGCTGGCGGAACTCTATGGTCAGGCGGCCAGCCCCAGCGCGCATCCGGAGGACCACGCCAAGTATCTGCTGACCTCGGGCTCCACCGGCCTGCCCAAGGCAGTGATCATCACCCAGCAGGCCCTGGCCCTGAATTCGGCCCAGATCACCGCCTGTTTCGACGACGACGAGCCGCCGGTGATCGTCAATTCCGCCCCCTGGAGCCATAGCCTGGGCGCCAACTCCATCCTGCACATGTGCGCCACCCGGGGCGGGACGCTCCATATCGACGCCGGCCAGCCCACCGCGGCGCGGTTTGCCGAGACCGTGCGCAACCTCACCGAGATTTCGCCCACCTATCACAACATGGTCCCGGCCGGCTGGATGCTGCTGGTGGACGAGTTGGAGAAGGACGAGGCCCTGGCGCGGTCCTTCTTCGCCCGCCTGCGCCTGATGCAGTATGGCGGCGCAAGCCTCGGCCAGGATGTCAGCGACCGCATCCAGGCCGTGGCCGTCCGTACGGTGGGCGAGCGGATCAGCTTCGCCAGCGGCTATGGCGCCACCGAGACTGGCCCCACCGCGTGCAACGTCCACTGGCCCAATGACCGCATGGGCCTGATCGGCCTGCCCATCCCCGGCACGGCGGTGAAGCTGGTTCCGGTGGCCGGCAAGCTGGAGTTCCGGGTCAAGGGGCCGCAGGTGACGACGGGCTATCTGCGGCGTCCCGAGCTGTCGGCCCAGTCCTTCGACGAGGACGGCTTCTATATTCTCGGCGACGCCGCCCGCCTGGTCGATCCGGAGCGACCCGAGGCGGGCCTGGCCTTTGACGGGCGTATTTCGGAGAACTTCAAGCTGGCCAGCGGCACCTTCGTCGCCGTCGGCGAGGTGCGGATCGCCGCCCTCTCAGCCATCGGCGGCGCGGTCACCGACGCGGTGGTCTGCGGCGAGGGCCAGGCCGCCCTTGGCCTGATGTTCTATCCCGACCCCCGCCGGCCCCGCGATGAGGTCGAGGCCGCCGTCCAGGCGGGGCTCGCCGCCTACAACGCCCAGGCCCGGGGCGGCGGTCGCATCGCCCGCGCCCTGGTCCTGCCCGATGGCCCCGACGGCGCTTCCGGCGAGATCACCGACAAGGGCTATATCGCCCAGACCCTGGCCCGAACCCGCCGTGGGGAGGCGCTGGAACGCCTCTTCGCCGATCCCCCGCCCCCTGATGTGATGGTGTTTGACTGATGAACGGCGCCGACGCCCTGATCGAGACCCTGTTGGCCAATGAGGTCGACGCCTGCTTCGCCAATCCCGGCACCAGCGAGATGCAGTTCGTCGCCGCCCTGGACCGGCAACCGACCATGAGGCCGGTGCTCTGCCTGTTCGAAGGCGTGGCCACCGGCGCCGCCGACGGTTTCGGCCGGATGGCTGATCGGCCGGCCTGCACCCTGCTGCACCTGGGCCCAGGCTACGGCAACGGCCTGGCCAATCTGCACAACGCTCGGCGGGCCTACACCCCCCTGGTCAATGTGGTGGGCGACCACGCCACCTATCACCGGCAATACGACGCGCCGCTCAACTCCGACATTCCGACCATCGTCGGCCCCAACTCCCTGTGGGTGAAGTCGGCCGACCGCGCCGATGACGTCGCAGGCCTGGCCGCCGAGGCGGTCGCCGCCAGTTTCGGCCCGCCGGGCGGTCCGGTCAGCCTGATCCTGCCGGCCGACTCCGCCTGGACGGAGACCAAGATGGGCGCGGTGAAGGCGAAGAAGCCCGAACGGCCGGCCCCGTCTGGCGAGGCCGTCGAGGCCGCCGCCCGCGCGATCCGCGCCGCCAAGACCCCCGTCCTGCTGATCGGCGGCCAGGCCTGCCGCGCCGAGGCCATGGTCCAGGCCGCCCGGCTGGCGGCCCATGGGGTGCGGGTCCTGGCCGACACCTTCGTCGCGCGGCAGCCCCGCGGGGCGGGTCAGTTCCAGCCGGGACGCATGCAGTATTTCGGCGAAGCGGCCCTGGCCGACCTGGCCGGGACCGACCTGATGCTGCTGGCCGGCACCACCCAGCCGGTGGCCTTCTTCGCCTATCCTGATCGCCCGAGCCTGCTGGTACCCGAAGGGTGCGAGCTGATGACCCTGGCGGCCCGGAGCGAGGACGCGGTGGAGGGTCTGCGCGCCCTGGCCGACGCCCTGGGCGCGCCGGCGTCCGGTCCGGTCCAGCCCCTGAAGCGGCCGGAGGCCGCGCCCACCGGACCGATGACCCCCCAGGCCGCCGGGGTCTCCATCGCCCGCCACCTGCCGGAAGGCGCCATCATCTGCGATGACTCGGTGACCTCGGGCGGCGGCGTGGCCAGCCAGACCGGCACGGCGGCGCCGCATGAGGTGCTGGCGCTCACCGGCGGCGCTATCGGCCAGGCCATCCCCCTTTCCATCGGCGCGGCGGTGGCCTGCCCGGACCGCAAGGTCCTGTCCCTGAACGGCGACGGGGCGGCCATGTACAACCGCCCCCTGGCCGAGCTGATCGGCGACTACACCGACGTGATCTCCGACGACGCGGTGCTGCTGCACACCCAGTATTCGACCCAGTGGGACGCGCTGGCCCATGTCGGCGGCCTGTTCGACGCCGACGGCGACGGCGAGGCGGAGATCGTCTATTACAACGGCTACCGCGCCGGCGAGCATGTCCACGCGCCCGCCGCCGGTCATGAGCACGCCCATGACGGCGAATGCTCGCCCTATGAGGGCGCCCATGCCGACGCCCTGGGCATCGAGAACATGGCCGAGACCGGCGTGCAGGGGCGCGGGGTGATGGTCGACCTCGCCGCCCATTTCCCCGAGACCCCGCGGAAGTTCGTCGGCTACGACGACCTGATGCGGGTGATGGAGGCCGACGGCGTGACGGTGGAGGAGGGGGACATGGTCTGCTTCCATACCGGCTTCGCGCGCAAGGTGCTGTCCATGAAGCGCAAGCCGGACGCCGCGGCGCTGCACGAATCCTGCGCCGTGCTCGAC
>CAZERE010000065.1:0-17375 GCA_964515365.1 uncultured Phenylobacterium sp.
CTGGCCTGTCCGGTGATCGTCCACCTCGGCCACACCGATCCGGGCATCAAGGCCGACGAGGTCGAGGCCGCGGTGAAGGCCGCCCATCCCGAGGTTCCGGTCTATATCTATGAGGGCGCCGGCCACGGCTTCAACAATGAGAGCCCCGAGCGCTATCACGAGGAGGCCGCCGACCTCGCCCGCCTGCGCACCCGCGAACTGTTCGAAAGCGTATGAGCCGGGCCAGCGAGACGATCCGGCTGGAGAGCCGCGCCGACGGCTTCACCTTCGACGCCTACCATGTGAAGCCGGGAGACGCCCGGCGGGGCGGTCTGGTGCTGATCCAGGAAATCTTCGGGGTCACCGACCATATCCGCGAGGTGGCCGACGGCTTCGCCGAGGATGGCTATGAGGTGATCGCGCCCGCCTTCTTCGACCGCCAGCAGCGGGGCTTCGAGGCCAGCTACGACCCCGACGACATGGCCAGGGCCGTGGCCCTGTCCCAGGCCGCCCCCTGGGACGAGGTCACAGGCGACGCTCAGAGCGCCATAGACGCCCTTCAGGGCCCCGTCTTCGTTACCGGCTTCTGCTGGGGCGGGGCGGCGAGCTGGGCCGTGACGGCCCGCTGTGAGGGCGTGGCGGCCGCCTCCTGCTTCTATGGCCGGCGGATCAGTGAGCTGATCGACGAGACGCCCCGCTGCCCGACCATCCTGCACTTCGGCAAGACCGACGCCTCGATACCGCTCGAGCGGGTGGAGGAGATCCGGGCGCGCCATCCGGACATCCCGGTGCACCTGTATGACGCCGGCCACGGCTTCGCCTCGGACCGGCGCAAGGACTACCAGCCCGACGCCGCACGCCTGGCCCGCCTGCGCACCCTGCAGCTCTTCACCCGCAGCGGCGGCGGCCGCGGCGAAGGCGCCTAGAGGTACGCGCTCAGCTGCCGCCAGGCCGCAGCCTTGGCCTCGAACGGCAGGGTGAAGGCCGGGCTGCTGGACGGCAGGGTCACCAAGGCCAGGCCGGGCGCCTCGGCCAGCTGGGCCTGGCCCATGCGGGCGGCCGTACCGCCATTGAAGCCGATGGCGGCAAGCTTCGGCAGGCCGGTGATCAGATCCCGGAGGGCGTTGGGCTGGGCGGCCTGGATGGCGCCGTCCAGGCTTCCGATCCGCTGCGCCGTCTTCACCGTGTCCCAGAGCCCGATCCCAAGCCGCAGAAGGTGGGCCAGGCGGTCTTCATAGGCCTCAGGCATCTGGCTGGCGGTCACCGTCGCCATCAGCCGCCAGAACTGGTTGCGGGGATTGGCGTAGTACTGGCCCCGCTGCAGCGAAACCTCGCCCGGCAGGCTGCCGAGGATCAGCAGCCGGGTGTCGGCGTCGATGACCGGGGGAAAGGACGACTTCAGCGCCGTCTCCGGGGCCGTCACCAGCTATTCGCCCTCGAAGGCCACGAGGGTCGAGACCGGAACCCTGGCCGCGGCCAGCCGCGCCGCCCCGCCCAGGGCCGGCAGGTCCACCACGAAGGCCGCAGCCACGATCTCCGCCCCGCCCTGCCGCAACAGCTCAGCCGCCGCCAGGGCGGTGCCGCCGGTGGCGATCAGGTCGTCCACCAGCATGACGCGCTCCCCGCTCACAAAGGCGTCCATATGGACCTCCAGGGCGTCGGAGCCATACTCCAGGGCGTATTCCACCCAGCGGGTCTTGTGCGGCAGCTTGCCCTTCTTGCGCAGGGGCACGAAGCCGGCCGAAAGCTGGTGGGCCACGGCCCCGCCCAGGATGAAGCCGCGGGCCTCGATGCCCGCCACCTTGTCGATCTTCAGGCCGGCGAAGGGCTGGACCAGTTCGTCCACCGCCTGGCGGAAGGCCCTCGCATCGGCCAGCAGGGTGGTGATGTCGCGAAACTGGATGCCGGGCTTGGGATAGTCCGGAATGGTGCGGATCGTCGTTCTCAGGTCCATGGTCGCGCCTCCCGGCCTGCCGGCCGCGCGCGGCCCACCTTCGACGCTTATCGCCGAGGCCGCGGGCCTTGGCTATGGTTCCAGCCCGGCCGCCAGGCTGGTTCTGTGTGAGACGCCCCCCATGACCGCCCAGCCCGCCCTGCCCCTGGCCCTGTGCCTCGCCCTGGTCCCGGCGATGGGCGCGGCGGCCCCCCTGGCCTGCTGGTACGAGCATGGCGTGATCGTCGTCCCGGCGAACGTCGCCGGCGCGGCCGGCGACTACATCCTCGACACCGGCTCGCCCCGGACCGAGCTCCATGACACCCGCGCCCAGGGCATGGGGCTGAGCGGCGACGCCACCCAGGGCGAGGTGGACATCGGCGGCTTCCACTTCCCGGACCGGACCCTGGCGATCGCCAGCCAGGACGCCCGCACCTACGCCTTTCCGACCCCGATCGCCGGGGTCATCGGCGCCGATGTGCTGAGGGCCCTCATCGTGGAGGTGGATTTCCGGCCCTGCCGCGTGGAGCTGCATGCCCCGGCTGACGACCCCGCGCCCAAGACCCGCTCGCAGGCGCCGAACCTGCAGTGGGTTTCAGGACGACCGGTGATGTGGGCGGCGCTCAGCGACGGGCGGACGGCGCGGCGCATCCAGGTCGCGCCCTCCACCGGCCTCGACGCGGCCGTTCGCCTGGCGCCCAGTGAGATCACCAGCATGGCCGCGCCAGAGTCCCTCGCCCCCTACGAAACCGGACGCGCAGAGCTGCGGGCCCTGTCCCTGGGCGGCGTGCTGTTTGAGAATCTGAAGGCGGGCCTGAACGGCGATGAGATCAGCGCGGTCGGTCCGGACGTCCTGGAGCATTGGCGCCTGCGCTTCGATTTCCCGGCCGGGCGGCTTCTGCTGATCCCGGAAGATCGCCCATGAAAAAGCCCGCCGGATCGCTCCGGCGGGCTGATCACGGTTCGGCGACGCGGCCTAGTGGGCGACGTTGCGCCAGATGCGACGGTAGCTCGCATAGAGCAGGCCGGCGAAGATCACGAGATAGATCATCGCCCCGAAGCCGAAGGCCTTGCGCTCTTCCATCTTGGGCTCGGCGGCCCAGTAGAGGAAGGCCGCCACGTCCTTGGCCTGCTGGTCGATGGTCGACGGCGTGCCGTCGTCGAAGGTCACCTTGTCCGGCGCCAGCTGCGGCGGCATGGCGATGAAGCCGCCCGCCGGCGCATGGCCCTCACCCGTCCAGAACGGCGTCGTGTCGCCGGCCATATAGGGATTGTAGTACTGGCCCGCGGCCACCTGCAGTCCGGCCGGCGGATCGCGATAACCCGACAGCAGGGAGTAGATGTAGTCGGCGCCATGGTGGCGGGCCTTGGCCATCACCGACAGGTCCGGCGGCAGGGCGCCGCCGTTGCTGGCCCGCGCCGCCGCCTCGTTGGGGAAGGGGCTCGGGAAGCTGTCGGCCGAGGTGCCGGGACGCTGGATCACGTCGCCGGTCTCGGAGTCGATGTCGTTGATCTGATACTCCGCCGCGATGGTCTTCACGTACGGGTTGTCATTGGGGTTGCTGTAGTCCGGATCGTAGAAGGGACCGCCCTTCTGGCCGAGGTTCCGGAACGAGAGCAGCTCCATGCTGTGGCAGGCCGCGCAGACCTCCCGATAGACCTTGTAGCCGCGCTGCAGCTGGGCCTGGTCGAACTTGCCGAACGGGCCCTTGAAGCTGAAGTCCACGTGCTTGGGGGGCGCGGCTTCCCCGGCGGCGAGCGCCGGGCCGCCCACCAGGGCCAGCCCAAGCGCGGCCAGAGCGATACCTTTACGCAGCATCTGGGCTCAACCCTTCTTTTCAGGCGCAGCCGTCGCGCCGGCCGGCGTGCTCGCCGGATGGGACAGGACAGGCGTGGAGATCGATTCCGGCTGGGGCAGCGGCGTCTCGGTGAGGCCAAGCAGGGGCAGGATCACCAGGAAGTAGCCGAAGTAGTAGAGGGTGGCCAAGCGCGACAGCCAGACCATGCTGTTCAGATCCGCGTCGATCAGGGTGAAGGTCGAGAGCCCCGGGATCACGTGGTTGTCGGGAAGCTGGCCGCCGCAATAGCCGAGCACCAGGCAGGCCAGGACGAAGATCAGGAAGTAGAGCTTGCCCGTCGGCCGGTAGCGCATGGAGCGCACCTTGGAGGTGTCGAGCCAGGGCAGGACGAACAGCACCGCGATGGCGCCGAACATCAGGATCACGCCGCCCAGCTTATCCGGGACCGCCCGCAGGATCGCGTAGAACGGCAGGAAGTACCATTCGGGAACGATGTGGGTGGGCGTGACCAGCGGGTTGGCCGGGATGTAGTTGTCGGCGTGGCCGAGCGCGTTCGGATTGTAGAACAGGAAGCTGGCGAACAGGATCAGGAACAGCACGATCGCGAAGCCATCCTTCACCGTATAGTACGGGTGGAAGGGCACGGTGTCGGCCTTGGACTTCACGTTCACGCCGGTGGGGTTGTTGTTCCCCGGCACGTGCAGCGCCCAGATGTGCAGGCCGACGACGCCGGCGATCATGAACGGCAGCAGGAAGTGCAGCGAGAAGAAGCGGTTCAGCGTGGCGTTGTCCACGGCGAACCCGCCCCACAGCCAGGTGGTGATGGCCTCGCCCACGATCGGCAGGGCGCCGAACAGGTTGGTGATCACGACCGCGCCGTGGAAGCTCATCTGACCCCAGGGCAGGACGTAGCCCATGAAGGCCGTGGCCATCATCAGCAGGTAGATGATGCAGCCCAGGATCCACAGCACCTCGCGGGGCGCCTTGTAGGATCCGTAATAGAGGCCGCGGAACATGTGGATGTAGACCGCGATGAAGAACATCGAGGCCCCGTTGGCGTGCATGTAGCGCACCAGCCAGCCGTAGTTCACGTCGCGCATGATGCGCTCGACCGAGGCGAAGGCGTGGTCGATGTGCGGCACATAGTGCATGGCCAGCACGACGCCGGTGACGATCTGGATCATCAGGCAGACCGCGAGAATCCCCCCGAAGGTCCACCAGTAGTTCAGGTTCTTGGGCGTCGGGTAATCGACGACGCTGTCCCAGCCGAGCCGGATGATCGGCAGGCGCGTATCGAGCCAGCGCTCGACGCCCGTCTTGGGTTCATAGGTGGAATGTCCGCTCATCGCTGTCAGCCCACCTTGACCGTCGTGTCGGAAAGGAATTCGTAGTCCGGAACCGCCAGGTTCAGGGGCGCAGGCCCGCGGCGGATACGGCCGGACGTGTCGTAGTGCGAGCCGTGGCAGGGGCAGAACCAGCCGCCGAAGTCCCCGCCGCCGAAGGTCGGCACGCAGCCCAGATGGGTGCAGGAGCCGATCAGGATCATCCACTCGGCCTTGCCGGGCTTGTGGCGCTCGGCGTCGGTCTGCGGATCGGGCAGGTTGGCGTTGTCGTCGGCCACGGCCGCGGCGATCTCAGCCTCGGTGCGGCGGCGGATGAAGAGCGGCTTGCCCCGCCACTTGATCGTCACCTGCTGGCCAAGGGACACCTTCGTCAGGTCGAAATCGACCGAGGCCAGGGCCAGGGTGTCCGCCGAAGGGTTCATCTGGTCGATGAACGGCCAGGCCAGAGCGCCCACGGCGCCCACGGCGGCTGCGCCTGCTGCGATATGGATGAAGTCGCGCCGGTTCGGGTCTTCGCCCGCGGCGTGAGGATCGGGATGTTCGCCCACGACGGTGTCAGCCACCTTTAAGCTACCCTTCGGTTGAGGCAGGGGCTCCATGAAGAACCACCGCCCGTTCGGACGCTCACGACAAATCTCGCGACGCCCCGCCTTCGGCCCGACCAGAAGCTCTGGTACAGGCCTGTTTCGGAACCCATACAGGGACGGAAGAGTTTTCGCACTGCATCGCCGCAAAACAAACGCGGCGTCGCGTCGCGATTCGTCTCACGCCCCCGATCAATCCCGTGGCTGGATCGCTTAGAATGCGTTTGGCGCTTTTTCAACCGGACATTCCGCAAAACGTCGGCGCGGCCCTTCGACTGGCCGCCTGCCTCGATGTCGACCTGGAGGTGATCGAGCCCTGCGGATTCCCGCTATCCGATAAGGCGGTGCGCCGCGCAGCCCTGGATTATGGTCGTCTGGCCCGCTGGACGCGGCGTTCGGGCTTCGCCGAATTCATGGCCGCGCCGGAGCGAACCGAGGGTCGGCTGGTGCTGTTCACCACCCGCGGCGCCCAGCCCCTGCACAGCTTCGCCTTCCAGCCGGGCGACACCCTGCTGTTCGGCCGCGAGAGCCAGGGCGTCCCGTCCGAGGTGCACGCGGCGGCCGAGGCGCGCCTGCTGATCCCCCTGGCCCCGGACGCCCGGTCCCTCAATCTCACCGTTTCGGCGGCCATCGGTCTTTCGGAAGCGTTGCGCCAGACCGACGGATTCCCTAAGCCCCTGGTCCCATGACAGACGCCGCCGATCTCGCCGCCACGCTTGAAGACCGCAACACCCGCGCCCGGGCCTGGTTCGACGCCCTGCGCGACCAGATCGTCGCCGCCTTCGAACAGCTGGAGGACGAGGCGCCGGCCGATCTCTATCCCGGCGATCCGGGCCGGTTCGAGCTGACCCCCTGGGACCGGCCGGCCGGGGGCGGCGGGGTGATGGGCTTCATGCAGGGCGGCCGCTTCTTCGAGAAGTGCGGCGTCCATATCAGCCTGGTGCACGGGGTGTTCAGCCCGGAAATGGCCGCCACCATGCCCGGCGCCGACAAGGACCCCCGCTTCACCGCCACCGGCATCAGCCTGATCGCCCACATGCGCAATCCGCATGTACCGGCGGTGCACATGAACACCCGCTTCCTGGCCACCAGCCAGAGCTGGTTCGGCGGCGGCGCCGATCTGACCCCGACCCAGGACTATCAGCGCAACCAGGAAAACCCCGACGCCGTCGCCTTCCACGGGGCGATGAAGGCGGCCTGCGACCGGCACGACCCCGAATGGTACGGCCCCTACAAGGCCCGCTGCGACGAGTACTTCTTCCTGCCCCACCGCAACGAACCGCGGGGGATCGGCGGCATCTTCTACGACCACCACAATTCCGGGGACTGGGAGCGGGACTTCGCCTTCACCCAGGATGTCGGCCGGGCCTTCGCCGAAGTCTATCCCGCCATCGCCCGGGGCCGGATGGCCACCCCCTGGACCGAGGCCGACCGCCAGGAGCAACTGGTGCGCCGGGGCCGCTATGTGGAGTTCAACCTGCTCTATGACCGCGGCACCATGTTCGGCTTGAAGACGGGCGGAAACATCACCTCGATCCTCTCCTCCATGCCCCCGATGGTCAGCTGGCCCTGAGCCGGGCGCGACCTGGGTTTGCCACCTGGACCTTGGCCGTGCGAGGATTGGGCATGCGAAATCTGATATTTACGGCCTTGGCTGGCGCGGTTCTCGCCGCCTGCGGGCCGCAGGCGGCCCCCACCGACGAACGTTCGGAGGCCCCGGCCCCTGCGCCCAAGCCGGCGGTCGTCGGCCCCATCCTGATCACCTTCAGCGAGCAGGGGGCCGGCGAGATCGACGGCCGGACGGCCATGGACGTCCGCCAGCTGGGCGGACTGTTCCCGGAGTCCACGGTTCAGCGGGCGCCCCCGAGCGGGGGAAATACGACCCCGACCATCACGGTTCGGCGAGACGATGGGCTGGAGCTTGACCTCCAGTCGGCGCCCGACGCGCCCACCGTCGGTCGCATCTTCGGTCGCGCCGGGCCGGTCACCGGCCCGCAGGGCGAGCAGATCGGCGCCTCCTGGACGGAGATGGGCTTCCTGGCCGAAACCTGCGTTCGGGGATCAGGGGAGATGGCCGCCAGCCTGATCTGCTACCGGCAGGGCGCGCCACGCCTGGGCTATGTGTTCGGGCTTCCGGGCTTCACCGGACCTGCGAACGCCGTGCCCGAGGCGGACTTCCTGACCGACAACGCGCGGCTCACCGCCTTCATGTGGTCGGCCCAGGCCGGCTAGGTGATCAGGCGGGCTAGGTAATATCGTCCAGCAGGGCGACGAAGCCGTCCGGCGAGAGCGGCTGAGGATTGGCCGCCTGGCTCTCCACGCTGGCCACCAGCAGGGCCGCCACGGCGCTGGCGGCGACGAAGATCAGCTTCGGTGGGGTCATGCCGGGCTCCCTTGAGCGTCCTGGGGTCTCCACCCCTAACCTCTCCGGGCTCGGATCGTTGCGAGAAAGGCGTCGATCCAGCCGCCGACCCGCAAAGCATCGTTGGGCGCCGCATAACTGGCCACCGCCTGGTCGGCCTGCGCATCGTCATAGCGGCCGCCGCGCCGGGCCTCGATGAGGGCCCGGGCATAGGCCGGCTCGAACTCCGGATGCAGCTGGATGGAGATGGCCGGCTGGTCGTCATAGGCCAGCATGCCGAACGGGGTGAATCCGCTGGCGGCCACCACCCGGGCCCCCGGCGGCGGCGCGACCACCTGGTCCTGATGCGAGGCGGCGACGGCGATGGGCGCGGCGCTGTCCATCCAGGCCGCCGGGTCGGTCACCTCATAGGTGTGCAGGCCGACGCCCCAGCCCTTGGGCGACTTGACCACCTGGCCGCCGAAGGCCTGAGCCATGATCTGATGGCCGAAACAGACCCCCACCAGACCCGCCCGTCCCTTGGCCGCCCGCAGGAAGCCGCTGAGGTCTTCGATCCAGGGCAGCGGGTCATAGACCCCGGCGGACGAGCCCGTGACCAGATAGGCCTCGCAGGCGTCCGGAGCTGGCGGCAGCTCACCCGCCTCGGCGTCGAACACCACATAATCGTGGGCGTCAGGACCCAGCAGGGCCTGGAACATGCCCGGATAGTCGCCGAATTGCGCCTCCAGCGGCGCCGGAGGCCCGCCGGTCCTGAGAATGCCGAGCTTCATGGGCCTAGTAGGCCAGGCCCTGGGCGACGGCCTTGAGCTTCTCGATCGCCGAGAACTTGTCCTCGAGGAAGTCGTGGTCGATCCACCAGTCCTCGACCTCCTGCAGCACCTGGCCGACCATCGGCCCCTTGGGCACGCCGGCATGCACCACCTCTTCGCCGGTCAGGGGGAAGGGCGGCGGGCTCCAGCTGTCGCCGAGCGCCAGCAGGCCGCGCCACTGGGCGGCGGTCGCCGTGCGGTTCGACCGCGCCCAGGCGAGCTTGACCCGGTCATGGAAGGTCTGGGCGCCCAGGGCATAGACCGCCCGCCGGGATTCCCGCGGGCTCATCCAGCTGGTGATCCGGGGCCCCTGCCCCTTGGCGGCGGTCAGGCGGTCGCGCTCGGCGTTGGAAAGCCGCAGGCGCTCAGCGGCCTGGGCCACGCCGATCTGGTCGGCCGGCAGCAGGCAGGCCAGGCGCAGGATCGGATCGCACTCGAAGAGCATCTCGCTCTCGATCTCCACCAGGGCCTCGAAGTCATGCAGATCGTCCACCACCGGGAGGATCACCCCCAGGACGCCGGTCTCGGCCATCAGCCGGACGCTGGCCCGCGGGTCGTCGGCGGCCAGCAGCTTGAGCAGTTCCTTGGAGACCCGCTCGCCCGGCCGGTCGGTCAGGGAGTCGCGCAGGGCCTCGCAGGCGGCCAGGGCCTCGGGGTCCGGCGCGCCGCGGCCGTACCAGGCATGGAAGCGGAAGAAGCGCAGGATGCGCAGATAGTCCTCGGCGATCCGCGTGCGCGCCTCGCCGACAAAGACCACCTTGCCCGTGCGGGCGGCCTCGAGGCCGGTCCCCAGGGGGTCATGGATCGTCCCGTCGCGGTCGGCATAGAGGGCGTTGAGGGTGAAGTCCCGGCGCTCGGCGTCTTCGACCCAATCCGTCGTGAAGGCCACCACCGCGCGACGGCCGTCGGTCCCCACATCCCGGCGAAGCGTCGTGATCTCGAAGGTCTGTCCCTGGGCCAGGGCGGTTATGGTGCCGTGATCGATCCCGGTGGGAATGGCCTTGAGACCGGCGGCGACCAGGGCCGACGTGACCTCGTCCGGCGTCAGCTGGGTGGCGATGTCGATATCACTGACCGGCTGGCCCATGACGGCGTTGCGCACCGCGCCGCCCACCACCCGGGCGCAGCCGGGGCCGCCCCGGGCCTCCAGGGCGTCGAACACCGCAGCCGTCGCCGGCGCGCTCAACCAGGGGCGTGGACCAAGGCTCTCGCTCATGGGGCCGGGGTTTCCTTTTCCTCGAAGCGGCCTGGGGAGACCCGGCCGCCCTCGTTCACTTCCGCGGGCACATAGACCTCGCCGCGGTTGTCCGATTGGAACACGACCATGAACAGCAGCGAAAGGCCAAACAGGATCGCCGAGGCGGTGCAAAGCCAGGCCCAGGGGGTCGCGCCCATGGGCCGGCCGGTACGCTTGGAATATTCGGCCCAGACGAACCACACCACAAAGGGCAGCGCGATCAGCACTGAACGGAGGAGAAAAACCCTAAGCAACCGCGCCTCCATAGAGCCGATCATAGAGCGACCGCAGCATTCCGGCCGTGGCGCCCCAGATGAACCTGTTCTCATGCGTCATGGCGTAGAAACGCCGGAGCTGACCGGAAAACTCCCGCTCATGTTCTTCGTGATTGGCCGGGTCCATCAGGAAGCCGAACGGCGTCTCGAACACGTCGGCCACCTCGGCCGGGTTGGGGGCCAGGGTGAAATTCGGCTCGATGAAGCCCACCACCGGCGTCACCAGGAACCCCGTGCCGGTCCGATAGGGGGTGGAGAGCCCGCCCAGGGTGACCAGGGTGCGCGGGATGCCGACCTCCTCCTCGGTTTCCCTGAGCGCGGTCTCCCAGACCGTCTCGCCGGGATCGCGCCGGCCGCCGGGAAAGGCGATCTGGCCGGTGTGGCGGCGCAGGGTGTCGGCCCGGCGCGTGAGCAGCACCGAATAGCCGTGCTCGCGCTCGATCAGGCCCACCAGCACCGAGGCGGGCGTCAGAGGTTGAGGCTCATCAGCCAGGTCGGCCGAGCGGGGTCCGAAGTCCGACGCCACGACGCCGTCCACCGGATCGTGGTCCTCCAGGGGATCGAGCCGCTGGGTGATCCATTCGCGCAGCGCCCCGACGGGCGAACTGGGACTCACGAGACCGGCGCCTCCGACCGGCCCAGCGGAAACCAGGTCCCGGCCGATTCGACGCCCAGCACCCCGTCCCGCTCCTGCGCCATCTCCACCAGTTCGTAGAAGACCGGGCGGCTGATCAGCGCCTCAAGCCCGCGACGCACATGCAGATAGGGCCGCGGCTCCTGGGTGGCGGGGTCGATCTCGACGCGCAGGCCGTTGTCGGCGCCGGCCTCGACCACATCGCCGACATTAGTGGTGAAGGCCAGCACGGGCGAGCCGTCCGCCCCGGCGGCGACGTCCAGGGCCGTGGCGATGAAGGGGGCGTCCTCCACCGTGATCCTCATCTGCTCCACCGGCGTCACCAGCCAGTAGCCGTCCGGATCCTTGCGCAGGACGGTGGAGAACAGCCGCACCAGGGGAGCCCGGTTGATGGTCGCGCCTTCGTGAATCCAGCGGCCGTCGGCGGTGATGACGATGTCGATCTCGCCCGAATGGGCCGGATTCCACAGGTGGACGGGGGGCAGGCCCCGGCCCGGCGCCTGCTTGGCCGCTGCGATCACGCCGTCAAGGCCAGCCTTGGAGTCGAGCTCTGTCATACCCGGAAGGTAGGCGTGCGCGGCAGGCGCCTCAAGGCGCCGTAACGGCGCCCTGGAGCGGGGTCTGGCCCAGTGCGTCATCCCGCAGGCGCTTCAGCAGAAGCCGGCTGGGATCGACCGCCCCCGGCATCGTCACGCCCGCCGTCGCCTCGGCCGAAAAGCCCAGTCGGCCGAAGAAGGGCGGATCGCCCACCAGCAGCACCTCGGAAAAGCCCGCCCCGGCGGCGGCGGCGCAGGCGACCTCCACCAGCCGGGCGCCGGCCCCCAGGCGCCGGGCCGCGGCGCTCACCGCCAGCGGCCCCAGGAAGATCAGCCGCCGAGCGCCCACGGCGATCTCGGACTGGCGGACCACCCCCACCAGACGCTCGCCCTCCCAGGCGCAGAAGGACAGGTCGAGGCGAAGGGGCGCGAACTCCCGCACCCGCTCCGAAGCCTTGGCGAAGCGGCCGGGGCCGAAGGCGTGGTCCAGCAGCGCCTCGATGGCGGGGCCGTCCTGCGGCGCCTCAGGGCGAATATCGGGGGCCGGACTCGGGACGGAGTCCGCAAGGGGAACGAAGGCGGCGGTCATGGGCGAACTTTGCGGCGAACCTTGCAGGCTGCGGGACAGACGGACCCGGCCCGCAGATCGGCGGCGCCAGGCGGCTCTAGAGGACGCGGATCTCGCGTCCGGTTCGTCGCAGCGCACGCATGGCGCCCCTCGCGGTCGGCCTCGGCGATCATGTCGCCGGAAGCGCGCCCGATAAGGCCACCGGGCCCCAAGGTCAATCGAAACCGAATCGGCCGTTGCGGGGGGCGCCTGCTCGGGCCAAGTTGCGCCGCCCATGTCCCAGCCCCCTTCCGAGTCGCCGGCGTCAGACCCCCTCCCCTCCGCCCGCGCCCTGCTGGGCCAGCGGAGCTATCTGCTGTTCTGGGGCTCGCGCTGGGCCAGCTCCATCGGGGTCCAGGTCCAGAGCGTCGCCCTCGGCTGGCAGATCTATGAACTGGCGCGGCGGACCATGGACGTCGCCGAGGCCGCCTTCGTGGTCGGCATGGTGGGGCTGGTCACCTTCATCCCGGTCTTCCTGCTGACCCTGCCAGCCGGCGAGGCCGTGGACCGCTATGACCGGCGCAAGATCCTGCTGGCCTGCTACGCCGTCGAGATGACCAGCGCCGGCATACTGGCCGTCGCCACCTGGCGGGACTTCGCCTCGGTGCCGCTGCTGCTGTGCGTGGCGGCGATCTTCGGCGCCGGCCGGGCCTTCATGTCGCCGGCCGGCACGGCGCTCGGCCCCATGCTGGTGCCCCGCAGCCTGCTGCCCCGGGCCATCGCCTGGAATTCGCTGGCCTGGCAGACCGCCGCCATCGTCGGCCCGGCCATCGGCGGCCTGCTGCTGGCCCGCTCCACGGCGCTCGCCTATGAGACCGCCTTCTGCCTCTACGTCGCCGGTGCCACCCTGACCTTCTTCATCAACGGCCGGACCAAGCCCGACCTGCAGCCCGGCTCGCGCCTGGCGCTGATCAAGGAGGGTCTGGTCTATGTGTGGCGCCAGAAGATCGTCTTCGGCGCCATCTCCCTCGACCTGTTCGCCGTCTTGCTGGGCGGGGCCACGGCCCTGCTGCCGGTCTTCGCCCGGGACATCCTGCATGTGGGCGAGGAAGGCTTTGGCCTGCTTCGCGCGGCCCCCGCCGCCGGCGCGACGGTGATCGCGCTCATCCTGGCCGCCCGGCCGATCCGCTCCAACGCCGGGGTGACCATGTTCGCCGGCGTCGCCGTCTTTGGGCTGGCCACCATCGTCTTCGGGATCTCGCGTTCGCTCTGGCTGTCGGTGGCGGCGCTGGCCATCCTGGGCGGGGCGGACATGCTGAGCGTCTATGTGCGCCAGACCCTGATCCAGCTGGTCATTCCGGACAATATGCGCGGCCGGGTGGCGGCGGTCTCGACCCTGTTCATCGGCGCCTCCAATGAACTGGGCGAATTCCGGGCCGGGGTCTTCGCCCGCTTCATGGGGGTGGTGGCGGCCGCCGTGGTCGGCGGCGTGGGCACGTTGATCGTCACCGGCCTTTGGGCCAAGCTCTTTCCCGACTTGCGCAAGGCTGACCGCCTCGAATAACAATCCGCGCAATATTCTTTTAGGGAGATAGATCCATGGGCGTATTAGACGGCAAGGTTGTCCTCGTCACCGGCGGCGGCAACGGTATTGGACGTGAGTGCGCGCTGATCGCGGCGCAACAGGGCGCCAAGGTCCTGGTCAATGACCTGGGCGGCAGCCTGAAGGGCGAGGACGAGGGTTCCGCCGGGCCGGCCGAGCAGGTCGCTCAGGAAATCCGCGCCGCCGGCGGCGAAGCGGCCTCCAACTCCGACAGCGTCACCAACTACAAGGCGGTCGAAGGCATGGTCGAGCAGGCCATGGACACCTTTGGCGGCCTGCACGCGGTGATCAATCCGGCCGGCATCCTGCGTGACGTGATGTTCCACAAGATGTCGGAAGACGACTGGGACAAGGTCATCGACGTGCACATGCGCGGCTCGTTCAACGTGGCCCGGGCCACCATCGAGCTGTTCCGCAACCAGAACGACGGCGCCTACATGTTCTTCACCTCGACCTCGGGGCTGCTGGGCAATATCGGCCAGGCCAATTACGGCGCGGCCAAGATGGGCATCGCCGGCCTGTCGCGGATCATCGCCATGGAAGGCGAACGCAATAACGTCCGCTCCAACTGCCTGGCGCCCGTCGCCTGGACCCGCATGACCCAGTCGGTCCCGGTCAAGGACGAAGCCGCCGCCAAGCGCCGCGAGGCCATGGCCGCAGCGATCCGCGCCGACCAGCCGGCCCGCCTCTCGGTGGCCCTGGTCTCGCCGGCTGCGTCCCACGTCTCGGGCCAGATCTTCGGCGCCTCGGGTGAGAACATCATCCTCTACTCGCAGCCCCGTCCGATCTCGACCCAGACCAAGGAAGAGGGCTGGAGCGTCGACACCATCCTGTCCGAAGCCGTCCCGGCCATGAGCGACAAGTTCTTCCCGCTGTCGCGCGGCCCGCTGGCCAGCCAGGGCGCCGCCCCGGCCAAGGCCGGCTCCTAAGACCCGGCGGTCTGAGCTGACCGAAACGACGAGGCCCCGGTTCACGACGAGCCGGGGCTTTTTCGTTGGGGCCCCGCGCAACCGGCGACCAGGTCTTGCGAGCGTCTGAGAAGGATGGGATGCAGACGTTTGGCCCGGCCCCTGTAGGCTAAGCTCATGCTCGTTACCGCTCTAAGCCTAGCCCTCATAACCTCAATGGCCCTCGAAGAACCCACGCCTGACCAGCGGCCGCTGCCAACAGCGCTGATATCCATTGGCTACGTCGAGGCAAAGCTCTCCGACTATGCGACGTCTCCTGACTACGGGAAGCGGCTTACGGATCCTGCCGGATTTCTGGCCTTTTCGGCCGATTTTGTGGGGGATGGCCGGCTCGACCGTGCCCGGGTCTTGCGGAACGTGGAGCGCAACATCGCGTACGTGGTGGTCGTGCTTGAGCGGGAGAAGATCGACACGCACGTCATTGAATCGATGCCCCTCGACCAAGCCGAGAAGATTGGCATCCGAGTTGCGCCCCCTAGCGATGAAAGCATCAGGGCCGCCGGAATCACAATTTTCAGTCTGGACGGGCTGGACTCCAGAACGTTCGATTTAGTCGACGACGACTTCCAGCAACGGATCGGGCCGTAGCCTCCTCCAAAGTGGGCAACGGTCGTGAGCCGAACTCATGGCGTCCCTCACCAGCTGACAAGAGCGAACGTGGTCGCCACGCGCCACTTCACCGGGCGTGATCACGCAGGGGCGGCGGGGTCGACGGAGCTCAATAGACGGGCTCAGTCTCCCAGCCGGTGAAGCTCAACATGACCAGACCCAAGGCGCGCACGCTTCCCTGGTCGGGGCTCCAGCGCTGGACATAGCGATAGCGTCCTCGTTCAACGCCCTCGAAAATCCATTGTGCTCCGTCGAACCCCCAGTCGCAGGACACCGCCCTTAGCCGAAGGCCGTTCGCGGCCGACAGAGCTCTGCGGAATTGGTTCGCCTCGTCCTGGCTCAACCCCCTGACGATCCGCGCCTCAACCGAGCCCGGCACATAGCCCCCCATGCCCGACAGTCGAGAGGCCGTCATCAGCAAGGCGCCGCCCTCGGCCTGCGCGATACGTACCACGATGGGCTTGTCGAATGATCGGAGCCAGGTGAAACGATAAATGTCCTGTCTGGGCGCCTCTTGATTCACCGCCTCCAGCAACGATGGCTCGCCGGCCGCCGACAGATGGGATGAATACCAACCCACTTGCCATTCCTCTAAGAGAGGACGGGTCCCAATATCTATATCTCCACACGTATAGTTCGTTTGACTGAGCGATGCAGGAAAGTAGCCCAGGGTCGCCTCGGCGTGTTCAGGCCCCCTCGGTTGCGACGGCTCCGCATAGCCTGCGGCCGGTGGCCCAGGGACATGTGGCAGGGGAAAGGCTTTTTCCGCCGCCACAACCGACGCCCCTAGCCCGAACACGATGGGCAGCAGCGACAGCGCCATGAGGACCACGTAGCTGACCGGCCGCTTCGCGCGGTTCACCCGGACGAACGGGCCGATCAGGGAGATGCGGCCTGTCACCAGCGCCGAGATCCACCCGGCGGCGAGGGCTGCTGTGACGCCAGCTACAGAGAGGAAAGTTGCAAGCTGGGCCATTGGGTTCAGCTTACGATCTTAGCGCTCTCCCGCAATACGACGCGTGGACTCCGCCATGAACGAGAAGCCCCACCGCTGTGTCGGCCGCCCCTCATCACCCAGGGCGCCGCCGCCCCGTCTCAGGCCTTGTTGATCTGATCGCGCAGGGCCTGGATCTGCTTGTTCAGCGCCTCCAGCTGCGGGCCGGACATCTTGGACCGCTCTATCAGACGGTCGCCGAGGCAGTCGGACCTTTCGAGCAGCGCTTCGCCTGCGGCCGTCAGCTTCACCTCCACCCGGCGTTCGTCCTCGAGGCTGCGCGTCCGCGTCAGCAGGCCCGCCGCTTCAAGGCGCTTCACCAGGGGCGTCACGGTGCTGGATTCCAGGTCCAGGCGCGCGGCCACGCCGCCGATGGTCAGGCCGTCGGCCTCCCCCAGCACGCTCAGCACAAGGTACTGCGGATAGGTTAGCCCCAGCTCGTCGAGCAGGGGCTTGTAGGCCCGGGTGACCGCCATGCTCGTGGCGTACAAGGTAAAGCAGATCTGTTGGTCCAACGGGCGCACGTCGCCTGACTCCCTCTGTCGTAAAATCTTCTTATCACAAAAATATGTGTCGCGATAAATTTTATCTGGACAGGGCGGAATGGCGCAGCTAGGAGAACGTTTATCGCGATAATCATTGTTGCGAACGCCAATGGAGATGACCATGACTGTGTCCAACCAGGCTTCCCGTCGCGGGATCATGACCGCCGGCCTCGGACTCGCCGCCCTGTCGGCCGCCGCTGTCGGGCAGGCCGCTGAGCCAGCGCCCTCGCCCACCGCCCGCGGCGCCGACCGGGCCGAGAGCGGCTTTGTGACCACGCAGGACGGGGTGCAGATCTTCTACAAGGACTGGGGGCCGAAGGAGGCGCAGCCGATCGTCTTCCATCACGGCTGGCCGCTGTCCTCCGACGACTGGGACGCCCAGATGATGTTCTTCCGGCTGCAGGGCTATCGGGTGATCGCCCACGACCGACGCGGCCATGGCCGCTCGACCCAGACCGACAGCGGCAACGAGATGGACACCTACGCCGCCGACGTGATCGCGCTGGCCGACGCCCTCGGCCTGCAGAACGCCATCCGTGTGGGCCGTTCCACCGGCGGCGGCGGGGTCGCCCGCTACGTCGCGCGCGCCAGGCCGGGCCGGGTGGCAAAGGCCGTGCT
>CAZERE010000066.1:0-17059 GCA_964515365.1 uncultured Phenylobacterium sp.
GCCTTCGTCTCCGACCGCCGGGCGCCGACGCCCACGGCGGCGGCCGAGATGGCCACGCCCGTCCTGGCCGAGCTGCGGGCGGGCTTGAGCGACTTGGACGCCCGCCTGCATCGCTGCGGCGGTCGCGTGGTGGAGGACCGGGCCGGGCGTCTGCAGAGCGCCGGCAGGAGCCTGACGCGGGTGCGCGACATGGTGGACATGGCGGGCCAGCGCTTCGACCTGGTGGCCGGCCGCCTCACCGCCGCCCTGCAGAAGAACGCCGCGGCGCACGAACGTGACCTGGTCCGGGTGGCCTCGCGCCTGTCGGCGGGACTGTTGCTGCGACCTCAGGAGACGCAAGCCCAGAAGGTGCAACTGCTCAGCGCGCGGCTGACGAGCGGCCTGCAGCGCAACGCCGCCGACCATAGCCGCGACCTCGCAAGGATCACCGCCCGGCTGACGCCCGCCCTGCTGGCCCGGCCGCAGGCGGTTCAGCGGCAGCAGCTCGACGCGCTGGCCGCCCGGATGACGCCAGCCATCACCCGCACCACCGACCGCCTGGGCGAACGCCTGGGCGCGGTGGAGAAGCTGCGGCTGTCGCTCAATCCCGACCGGCCCCTGTCGCGGGGCTTTGCGCGGGTGGAGCGGGCCGATGGGAGCCTGGCCTTGAAAGGCGCCGCCCTGGAGCCCGGCGAGGCCGTCTCCCTGGTCTTCGCCGACGCCGCCCGCAGCGCCGTGATCGAGGGCGAGGGCGGCGCTGGGCCGCGCCCCGCCGCCGAGCCCCGCCCGCGGCCGCGAAAGCCGCCGGCTGCGCCCGCCAGGACCGTGCAGGGCGATCTCTTCTAGGCGGTCGTGACCGCAGGCCCTGGCTGGGGCCTGTTCGAGCCCCGCCCGGCGCGCTACATTGACGTGATGAACGCCCATGATCGCGACCTCTCCGGCAAGCCCGCCGAGCTTGCCGTCCTCCACTATGGCGACGGCGACTTCGTCGTCCTCAAGCCCGGCCGCTTCGTGGCCTGCGCCGTGACCGGCGTGCGGATCCCGCTGGAAGCCCTGCGCTACTGGAGCCCGGCCCTGCAGGAAGCCTATGCCGGCCCCACCGAGGCCTATGCCCGGTGGAAGGAGCACAACAGCTGATCGCGCGCCCGCATCGCCGACAGGCCCTGCTGGCGGGCCTCGCCAGCCTCGCCGTCCCCGGGACCGCGCTTTCCCAGAATTCCACCCTGCCCCTGCGGCTGGACGGACGCCTGATCCAGGGCGGAGCCGCCATCGGCCACACCGCGCCCGGCGCGACGGTCTTTGTCGACGGCGAAGAGGTGGGCCAGGCCTCGCCCGAGGGCTGGTTCGTGGTCGGCTTCGATCGCGACGCCGCCTCCAAGGTGGAGGTGCGGGTCGCGGGCCAGGACGCCCAGGCCATGCGAGCCCTGACGATCCAGTCCGGCGATTTCGACATCCAGCGGATCGATGGCCTGCCGCAGGATCAGGTCACCCCGACCGCGCCGGAGCTGCTGGCCCGCATCCGCGAAGAGGCCGTCCGCAAGCAGGCCGGGTTCGCCAGCCGGGCCGATCGCACCGACTTCCGCCAGGGCTTCATCCTGCCGCTCAGCGACTTCCGCCTCTCAGGCCGTTTCGGGGGTCAGCGCATCCTGAACGGCGTGCCGGCCAGGCCCCACTACGGCGTGGACATGGCCGCGCCGGTGGGAACCCCGGTCATGGCGCCAGCCGCCGCCGTTGTCGCCTTCGCCGAGACCGGCCTGCACTATGAGGGCGGCCTGATCATGCTCGACCACGGCCAGGGCCTGGTCAGCGCCTATCTGCACCTGTCCCAGGTTCACGTCCGCCAGGGCCAGTCGGTGGGTCAGGGCGAGGTGATCGCCGCCGTGGGCGCCGAGGGCCGCGCCACCGGACCGCATCTCTGCTGGCGGATGAAGTGGCGGGATCGCAACCTCAACCCCCTGTCCCTGGTCGGCTTCCGCGCCGCCTGAGGCTCAGCGCCGCCGGCGCGAATAGGTCTCGTTGGGCCAGCGCTTATGGGTCCAGAACCATTCGGCCGGACGCTCGGCGATGCGCTCTTCCATGAAGGTGTTGATCCGGCCCACCGACCTGGCGATGTCGGCGCTGCGGTCGCCGGACGAGGTCGGCTTGATCGGCGGGTGGACGATCACCCGGAAGCGCGCCTTGGCCAGCCTCTGCACCGACATGGGCTGCAACACGGTGTCGAACCGCAGGGCCAGCCGCGAGGGTCCAGGCGCAGTGTGGGCCAGCTTGCCGAAGAAGGGCGCGGCCACTCCGCCATTGAACTTCTGGTCGTTCATCAGGGCCACGGACTCGCCGCGCCCCAGGGCCTCCAGCACCTCTCGGGCCCCGTCTCCGCCCTTGGGGGCGAACAGGCGGACCCCATAGCGGAAGCGGTTGTCGCGGATGCGCTTGTCGAAATAGGGGTTGTTCGCCGCCCGATAGGTCATGTGACAGACGACGCCGGAATGGGCGATCACCGCCGGCATGATCTCCCAGTTCGAGAGGTGGCCGGAGACGAACACCACCGGCTCACCTGTGCGGGCGATCTCGGCCAGGCGTTCGCCGTTGACGATCTCGATCCGATCCCCGGCGGCCACGATCCGGTCGATGATGGGAAATTCGGCGAAGGTCCGTCCCGTCTGGACCCACTGTTCGTCGGCCAGGGCGTCGATCGCTTCGTGCGAAAGGTCGGGAAAGGCGATCCTGAGATTGCGCAGCACCACCTGGTGGGCGCTGGTCAGCGGGCCGAGACGCCGGAGAAGCGCCGCCCCGAAGTCTGAAACCATATCGATCGGAAAGGCCCGCGCCAGCGCCGTGACGGCGTCATAGGCCAGGGCCTCCAGCCGCCAGGCCAGGTCCTGGGCCAGTCGCCCCCCGGGGGATGATCGCGCACGCGCCATGCCCTTCTCTAGTCTCGCCGCAGCGCTTCGTGCAACGCGAACCAGGGTCGCTTGGCGCGCGACTTGCCGAGCTTTGCCCACGCCGTCCCCCTTCGGGACGGGTTCGGCTCTTAACCGTGAGGGGGAAAGAGGCATGGGTAACGAAATCGATGTCCACCTGGGTAAGCGTCTCCGTCGTCGTCGTCGCCTGCTGGGTCTGACCCAGCAGCAATTGGCCGGCGCCTGCGGTGTGAGATTTCAACAGATTCAAAAGTACGAGTGCGGCGCAAATCGCATCTCGGCCGCCCGCCTCTGGCAGCTTTCCGAGGCTCTGGAAGTCCCCGTGGCTTATTTCTACGACGGTCTCTCGGCCGCGGCGCAGGAACGCGCCGAAGCCTGCGACACCGGCGGGGAAGTGCTGGCCAGCAAGGAGACCATGGACCTCATCCGGGCCTATTATCAGCTTGGCGAACGTCCCCGTCGGCGGCTTCTCGACCTGGCCAAGTCCTTGAACGGCGACGGCGAGCACGGCTGAACCCGTCCTGGAGCCTGAGGCGATCAGACGGAATCGTCTGAGCGTTGAATCAGGCTCCAAACTCCAGGTCTGGAACGCGTTTCGTCCGATAACCGGTTCCCACCTATCGGAACGCGCTCTGGCCGCGCGGTTGCGGGATTTCGCCGCGCCGCGCGGCAGGCTAAACGATCAGGCATGCTCAGCCCTGATCGCCTGACCGCCCTCGAAGACCTGATCCTCGAGTTGAACCAAGCCGCCGCCCAGGTGGCCCTGCCCCTGTTCCGCGCCGACCACGGGCTGGAGAACAAGGGCGGCGCGCCGGGCCTCAACGCCTTCGATCCGGTCACCGCGGCCGACCGCGGGGCCGAGGCGGCGATCCGCAAGCTGATCACCGAGCGCTTTCCCGAGCATGGGGTGATCGGCGAGGAGTATGGCGAGGACCGGCCCGACGCCGAATTCGTCTGGGTCCTCGACCCCATCGACGGCACCCGGTCCTTCATCTCCGGCCTGCCCCTCTGGTGCGTGCTGATCGGCCTGCGGCACCAGGGGTGTCCCATTTTGGGTTCGATCGGCCAGCCCTATCTGGACGAGGTCTATGTGGGCCATGCCGGGGGCTCGCGCCTGATCTCGCGCGGGACCTCGCGGCCGTTGAAGGTGCGCCCCTGCCCCAAGCTCACCGACGCCACCATCTCCACCACCGACCCCGAGGCCTGTTTCAACGGCGCCGAGCTCGGCGCCTGGACCCAGGTGCGCGCGGCCTCGCGGCTGGCCAGGCTCGGCCTCGACGCCTACGCCTATGCGATGGTGGCGGCGGGCGCGATGGACATGGTGATCGAGGCGGGCCTGAAATCCTGGGACATCGAGGCCGCCATCCCGGTGATCGAAGGGGCCGGCGGCCTCGTCACCGACTGGCGCGGCCAGCCTGTGGGCGACTCGGGCGGCCAGGTGGTGATCGCCGGCGACCGGGCCTGCCTGGACGAGGCCCTTGTGGCCCTCAAGCGCTCGGCGAGGACGATCTAGCGATCTCGGCGGCCAGGGCGTCGAACTCCGTCCAGAAGGCGGCCCGCCGGGCGTCGGTCTCCATCAGGATCTCGTGCAGGGCGCCCTTGATCACCACCAGCCGGCCGTCGGGCAGGCTGCGGGCCACATGGTCCTGGGCGGCGTTGTCGACCAGCTTTTCCTGTTCGGCCTGGCAGATGACCACCGGGATCGTCACCGAGGCCAGATTGGCGGGCCGGGCGAAGATATCGGCGGCGCGCAGGGCGAAGGCCAGCCATCCCCAGGTGGGCGCTCCCAGCGCCAGGTCGCGATTGGCGGCGATCTGGGCGCGGGCGCGGGCGAACCGCGTCCGGTCGTGGGTCAGCACATTGTCATCGAAGGTGTCGTCGAACGGCTTGCCCGGATCGCCCATGCAATAGCCGCCGGCGCGGCCCATCAGGCGGTTCAGCCCCACCAGCAGGCGCACCGCCTTGGGATAGCGCCCCACCCGGACCCCCAGCATCGGGGCCGACAGGATGGCGCCGGCGAACCGGTCGGCCTGTCCCTTGGCCAGGGCCAGCAGGGTCAGGCAGCCGCCCATCGAATGTCCCATGGCGATCCACGGCCTGGGCAGGCGGGTCTCGAACTGCGCCAGCAGGGCGTCATAGTCGGCCAGAAAGGGCTCGAAGCCGTCGGCGTGCCCCTTCAGCCGGTCGTCGGCGAGATCGCGATGGGACAGGCCCTGGCCCCGCCAGTCATGGGCCAGCACCACGAAGCCGCGCCCCGTCAGGTCGTCGATGACCTCGAAATACTTCTCGATGGGCTCGGTGCGCCCGCCGCTCAACACCACCGAGCCGCGGGCCTCGCCCTTGGCCGGGAACAGGGCCGCCCGTAGCCGCGCGCCCTTGGCGCCGACAAACCATTCCGCCGCCCCGCCGTCTGGGACCGGGGCCGTGGGGATCGCGGTCAGGGGGGCGGGTTCGGACATGGGCGGCATCCTTTAGGCGGCTTGGCTTCAGGCGGCTTGGGCGAACAGGGCCTGGATCTTCGACTGCATGGACATGGCCAGGCCCATATCGGACATCCGCATCCGCCGGCTCATCAGGGCGGTCATCGGATCGAGGCGGCGGCGCCCCAGGGCGACGATGTCGTCCAGGCTGATGGTGACCACCAGATCGGCCGGGGCGTCCTGATTGGTCACCTGGTCGCCGGCGATGTGAATGAAGCCCGCGCCCTTCAGATCGATCTTGACCACGTGGGGCAGCGGCTCGCCGGCCTCCAGGGTCTGGGCGATGCGGGCGGTGAGCTGTTCGATCGTGGCCATCGGGTCTCCGTGAGGGCGCGGAGCTTGGCCTGCGTCAGCCTCGAAGTAAACCAGGCGACGCCCCCGTGACAGCGGGCGGCGAATGGGCCAGGATGTTGCGAACGGTTCTTAAAACGGGAAGACGCTCAGATGCGCAAGCTCGCCCTCGCCGACCTCGACGCGATCTACCGGGCCCCGGGCCAGGTGGTGTTGGACAAGGTGCTGGACCATGTGGAACGCCACGGCCGCGCCTTCATCGAACGCTCGACCTTCTGCGTCATCAGCTCGGCCGGGCCCGACGGGGCGCTGGATGTCTCGCCCCGGGGCGGCGAGCCGGGCTTCGTCCATGTGAGCGAGGACGGCAAGACCCTCTTCCTGCCCGACCGGCCCGGCAACAACCGCCTGGACACCCTGCGCAACCTGCTGGCGGGCGATGGCCGGATCGGCATGATGTTCATGATCCCCGGCTTCGACGACGTCTATCGCGTCAATGGCCGGGCCAGCGCGACCGATGACGCCGACCTCCTGGCGAGCTTCGAGGAATTCGGCCGCCTGCCCCGGCTGGTGCTGATGATCGCCGTGGAGGAGACCTTCCTCCACTGCCCCAAGGCGATCATGCGCGGCCGGCTGTGGGATCCGGAGGCGCAGCTGGACCGCAGCGCCCTGCCCAGCGGCGCCGAAATGGTCTCCGACCAGCTGAACCTCGGCAAGCTCCCGGTCACCAACGAGCAGATCATCGAAAGCTACCGAAAGGTGCTCTGAGCCCGCCTCAGGTGGGCTTGATGAACCGCAGGGTCATGCGGTCGCTCTCGCCGATCGCATCATAGGGGCCGCTGTCGAAGGCGGGATCGGCCGGCTCCCCCCGGGCCGAGGTGCGCCGCACCGGCGGCAGGGTCCAGACGCCGAACGGATGGTCCTTGGTGTCCTTGGGATTGGCGTTGATCCCGCCGGCCTGGTCGAGCAGGAAGCCCGCCTCCTGGCCCAGACGCGCCACATAGGCCTGCTCCACATAGCCGTCGCCGGCGGCCGGATCCTGGACGCCGCCCGGGGCGGCGCGATGTTCCACCACGCCGAAGACTCCGCCCGGCTTCAGGGCCGCGAAGGCGTCGGAAAACGCCTTGTCGACGATGCCGGCGGCCATCCAGTTGTGGATGTTGCGCGCGGTCAGGACCAGATCGGCGGAGCCCGCCGGGGCCATGGGACCGCTGGTGGCCCCGAAGGCGGTGATCTCCACATCCCCGTACAGCCTGGGCCTGGCCCGCAGCTTGGCGCGGTAGGCCTCGACCACCTCGATGGCCGAAGGGTCGTTGGGCTGCAGGTTGGCCGCATAGAGCTTGCCGTTCGAGGCCGCCAGGAAGGGGGCGAGGATGTCGGTGTACCAGCCTGCGCCGGGCCAGATCTCGACCACGGTCATCCCCGGCTTCAAGCCGAAGAAGGTGAGGGTCTCGACCGGGTGGCGGGCGGCGTCACGGGCCACGTCCTGGGGATCGCGCCAGCCCCCGGCGACCGCCTCTTCCAGGGTCATGGCCGAGGCCGGGACGGGCGGATCGCCCGCCTCATCGCCTCGGCTGCACCCCGCCAGGGCCATGCCTCCGGCCGCAAGGCCGGAGAGCATCAGACCCCGTCGCGATAGGAACGACGACGGCACGGATCAGGACGGCTTCACGAAGCGCAGCGTCATGCGATCGCTCTCGCCGATCGCATCATACTTGGCCCGATCGAAGTCGGGGCTGATGGTCTCGCCGCGGGCCGCGCTCTGGCGCACCGGCGGCAGGGTCCAGACACCGAAGGGGTGGTCCTTGGTGTCCTTGGGATTGGCGTTGACCTCGCTGGATTCCGCCAGCTTGAAGCCGGCCTTTTCCGCCGCGGCGACCACCGTGGCCGTCGAGACATAGCCGTCGCTCACCCCTTCGACCTCAGGCCGGGGGTCGGCCCGGTGCTCCTCCACCGCCAGAACGCCGCCGGGCTTCAGCACGGCGTAGAAGTCGGCCAGGACCTTGTCGAGCATGCCATCGCGGGTCATCCAGTTGTGGATGTTGCGGGCCGTCAGGACCAGGTCGGCCGAGCCGGCCTCGCCGAGGGGCTTGGAGGTCGCGCCGAAGCCGGCATAGGTGATTTCGCCAAACACTGCGGCGTCATCATACTTGGCGGCGAAGGCCTCGCGGCCCTTCCGGGCGCCGTCGGAGAGGGCCGGATCGTCGAGGTCGGCGACGCCGGCCACATAGGTCCCGTCGGTGCGCAGGGCGTAGGGCGCCAGGATTTCGGTCCAGTAGCCGCTGCCGGGCGAGATCTCCACCACCGTCTGGCCGGGCTTGAGGCCCCAGAAGACCAGGCTGTCATAGGGGTTGCGGGCGCCGTCGCGGGCCTGGTGGGCTTCGCTCCGTTGCGGGCCGGCGATCACCTCGCGCAGAACCCCGTCTTCGGCCTGGGCGGCCGAGCCGAGCATGAGGGCGCCGAGCGCGCCGGCGATAAGGGCGGGGAACTTGTCGTGAAACATGGTCTGGAGCTCCGGCAAGTCGGTTGAGGCGGTGACCCTAGAGGCGCGAGCCGATCTGGCAAGGGCGCGAGGCGATCAAGGTCTTGAAACCGGTGAAACCCACCCCAAATCCCTTGGCGAAGGTGCTGGATTTCCGGGCCTTCCGGCCGCTGACGAGGCCTTCGGGCTCGTCGCAGGTCGCATTTGAACGCAACCTTGCTTAGCCAAGAAGGATGTGACGCACATGCGCACGCTCGATTTTTCCCCGCTCTACCGCTCCGTCGTCGGTTTCGACCGCCTGGCGGGCCTGCTGGAAACCGCCGCCGCCGACGCGGCCACCGGCTATCCGCCCTACAACATCGAACGGACCGGCGATAACGACTACCGCATCGAGATCGCGGTGGCCGGCTTCCGCGCCGAGGAACTCGCCATCGAGGTGAAGGAGAACCTCCTCACCGTGCAGGGTCGCAAGGCCGCCAATGCGGAAGCCCCACGCTTCCTGCATCGCGGCCTGGCCGCGCGCGACTTCGAGCGCCGGTTCCAGCTGGCCGACTATGTGGTGGTGACCGAGGCGACCCTCTCCGACGGCCTGCTGTCCATCTCGCTCCGTCGCGAACTCCCCGAGGCGCTCAAGCCCCGCCGGATCGAGATCAGCACCACGGCGCCCTCGACCCTGATCGAAGGGGAGAAGGCGGCCTAAAGGTCAGCCTCCAAGACCCGAGAGTCGAAGAGCGGGCGGCGCGGCGACGCGCCGCCCATTTTCGTGGGCGAGTGAGCTCAGGCGCCGGGGATCTCGAACCCGAGGGCGAGGGACATATCGGCGCCCCGCAGGCTCGCGCCCCGCATCATGGCCCCGGAAAAATCGCAGCCCCGCACATCGGCCTCATCCAGGATGGCGCCCGTCAGGTCGGCGCCCTGGGCCTTCACATAGCGCAGCTTGGCATGGTGCAGGTCGCCCCGGTTCACGCGGTCAGCGCTGAGCGGAAGCGGCCCCAGGATCGCCTCGCGCAGATCGGCCTTGGTCAGCCGCGCGCCGGCGAGCTTGGCGCCGCGCAGATCGGCCCCGCGCAGGCAGACGCCGCGCATGTCGGCATTCTCCAGAATGGCGCCCTGAAGATGAGCGCCTGAGAGATCGAGCCCGACCATCACGGCGCCGCGGGCGCTCATCACCGAAAGACGCATGTTGCGCAGCCGCTGGTCCAGAGGCCGCAGGTCCTGATTGTCGAAGCTGGCCGGCTTGCCCTCTTTCCCCCCGGACTTGCACCAGGCCTGGTTGGCCTGGGCCATCGCGTGGAACTCGTCGGCCCGGTCGATCGCCTCCTGGCTGGGCGCATTGAGCACGCCATCCATATTGGCGCCCGAGGTGCGCGCGGTGCGGATGTCGATCCCCGTCATGACCGCGTCCACCAGGCGCGCGCCTTCCAGATTGGCGCCGGAGATGTCAGCCCAGTCCATGATCGCGCCTTCGAGATTGGCGTCCTTCATGTTGGCGCGGTTCAGCTTGGCGCCGCGCATTGAGCAGTCGGTGAAGTCGGTGGCGAAGGCCGAGACCTCCTCCATCTGCGAGCCGTCGAGATTGGCGCCCTGGAAATTGGCGTGGTCCAGGTCGCCCTGACGCTGATGATGGGTGAGCGAGGTCAGCCCCTTGGACGGATGCGGCACGGCGATCTGGCCGACCCGGAAGTCCGCCTGGGTCAGGTCGGCCTCGCTGAGGTCGGCGCCCCTCAGGCAGGCGCCGCGCAGGTCGGCCCGGGTGAGATTGGCCCGCCGCAGGTCCGCCTTGCGCAGGTCGCAGCCGAACAGGTTGGCCCGGGACAGGTCGGCGCCGATCAGCCGGGCGCTGTCGAGCACCGACGAGGAGAGGTCAGCGTCCTGCAGATTGCGTCCGGAAAGGTCGATCCCGGTGAAATCGATGAATCTCAGGGCCGCCAGCTTCCCCCCGGGACGGCCGGTGATGAAGCGCTCATGGGCGGCGAGCACCATTTCGATCTCGCCAGGCGAGAGCTTGCGGCGGCCGGTAAGAGCAATGGCGGCTGGCACCTGGACGGTTCCCCTCGGTTGAGCGATGTCGCGACCTTTAGCCGCACAACTGCGACCTAACGGTTAAGAGACCGGCGTTATCAGATAACATCCTGCAGGCCCCGGGCGCCGCCGCGCCGGGCCCCGGTGATGTCCACCTGCTTCAGCTGGGCGCCCGTGAAATTGGCCCGGGAGAGGTCGGCGTCCACCAGGATCGCCTGGCGCAGATCGGCCCGGGCGCAGTCGGTGTTCTTCAGCGCCGCCCCGGTCATGTTGCACGAGAGCAGGCGGTTGGAGCCGATCAGCAGCGGCCCCATCTGGGCGTCGCGCAGGTCGGCGCCCGACAGCTTGGCGTTGATCAGCCGCGCGCCGCGCAGGTCGGCCCGGCGCAGATTGCAGGCCCGCAGGTCCGCGCCGTCGAGCTGGGCGCCCTGCAGCTGCACGCCTTCCATGTCGAGGCCATAGAAGACCGCGCCCTTGGCCGACAGGGCCGTGAGGTTGAAGCCGCGAATGGTCTCCAGGGCCCGCAGGTCGGCGCCGTCGAACACCGAGGGGCTTCCCTCCCCGCCGCCGGTTTCGCACCAGCGGGCATGGTCGCGGATCATGGTCTTGTACGGCAGGTCCGAGACCGCCATGCCGGCCGGCGCGTCGGTGAGCACCCCGGCCATGTCGGCCTTGCTGACATTCCAGGAATAGGTCTTGGCGCCCACCAGGATGGCGTCGCGGAGGTCTGCGCCGGCCAGGTCGGCGCCCGACAGGTCGGCGCCCTGCATGTTGGCGCCGGACATGTTGGCCTGTTTGAGGTTGGCCCGAACCAGCTTGGCGTCCTTGAGAATGGCGTCGGAGAAGTCGGCCCGGGCGGCCATCACGCCCGACAGGCGGGAGCGTTCCAGATTGGCCCCGGCCAGCACCGCGCCCTGGACTTCGCCGGGTCGGGCCAGATGCTCGAGAATGCGCAGGCCCTTGTCCCGGTCGGCCGCGGCGATGGAGCCCTCACGCAGATCAGCCTCGAACAGATCCGCGCCGGTGAGATTGGCCCCGCGAAGGCAGGCGCCGCGCAGGTCGGACCGACGCAGGGAGGCGTCGGTCAGGTTGACGCCCTGCATGTCGCAGCCGAACAGATTGGCGTTGTCCAGCTTCGCGCCCTGCATCTGGCATTCATTGAGGCAGGCGCCGGTGAAATCGGCGTCGGCGAGATTGCGTCCGCGGAGATCCAGGCCCGACAGGTCCTTCCAGGCGAACACCGCCCGGGCGCCCCCGGGGCGGGACGACCACAGGCGCTCGTGCCGCGCGCACACCGCATCGACCTCAGCCTGGCTCAGGCTCCTCAGTTCGGGGATCGAGGCGGGGCGGGGGGAAAGCATCTGGCGCCGTTAAGGATGGGTTCGCCTGAGGCTAACGCGCCAAGATTAACGAGCCCCTTCCGCAGCTTGGCTCAGCCGGACGCGGGGCCTGGCGGGCGATAGTCGGCGTAGAGAAAGGCCGCCTCATCGGCCAGCAGCCCCACCTCCCCCAACAACCCCGCCTCGGCCAGGCGGGCGAGGCCCCGGCCGGCGGCATAGGGCGATGGATCGCGGCAGGCCACATGGACCCGCGCCACGCCGGCCGCCGCAAGCCGATCGGCGCAGGCGACCGCGCCGCTCGATCGGGCGCCGCAGGGCTCCAGGGTGACATAGGCCGTGGCGCCCCGGGCGGCGGCGCCGGCCAGGTCCAGGGCGATCTCCTCGGCATGGGGCCGCCCGCCCTGCGCCGTGGCCCCCTCGCCGACCACGCCCCCCGCGTCCGAGACGATGACGCAGCCGACGGCCGGGTTTTCGCCTGTCAGGCCGACCTGCGCCCGCGCCAGGGCGATGGCCCGGCGCATGTGAGCCGGCGCGCCCTCCGTCACGCGGTCCCGGGCAGGGGTTTGGCGCGGGCTTCGTCCAGATAGCGCGCGGCGATGGGCTTCAGGTCGTCGGACAGTTCGATCAGCAGCGGGTTCCCGGTGGGCACCTCCACATCGATGATCGCTTCGTCGCCCAGGCTAAACAGCAGCTTGACGATGGCCCGGAGGGAATTGCCGTGGGCGGCCACCAGCAGGGTGTCGCCGGCCACCAGGCGCGGCGCGATCTCGGCCTCCCAATAGGGCTGCACCCGGTCCAACGTGGTCTTGAGGCTCTCGGTGTTCGGCAGATGGGCGCCGGCGTAGCGGCGGTCGCCGGCGAAGTCGAACTCGCTGGCCGAGCTCAGCGGCGGCGGCGGCACATCATAGGACCTGCGCCAGATCTTGACCTGGTCCTCGCCGTGCTTCTGGGCCGTCTCGGCCTTGTTGAGCCCGGTGAGCCCCCCATAGTGACGCTCGTTCAGACGCCAGTCCTTGATCTCCGGCACATAGGCCTGGCCCGCGGCGGCGAGGGCCAGCCAGCTGGTGCGGATCGCCCGGGTGAGCACCGAGGTATAGACCCGGTCGAACTGGACGCCCGCGGCCTTGATCAGCTCTCCGCCCTTGGTCGCTTCGGCCTCTCCCTGGTCGGTCAGGTCCACATCCACCCAGCCGGTGAAGCGGTTTTCCAGGTTCCAGCGGCTCTGGCCGTGGCGAAGCAGGACGAGGGTCGGCACGGGGCATCTCCTTGGGCGGTCGGGGTCGCCCGACCGGCTAGGGCTCAGGGGACGGCGCGTCAAGCGGACAAGCCCCGCCTTGGGCGTGGCCCAGGGCGATGGGAGCGGCTATATCGAGCCTGATGCTAGATCGTTTCTTCTTTCCGCTGCTCGGCCTCGCGGCCGTCCTGACCATCGCCCTGGCCCTCGTGTGGCCCCAGGGGATCGGCGCCCGCTCGCCTGGCCCCTTCGGCCATCAACCCGTGCTCCAGACCCCGGAGATGAAGGCGGCCATGGAACGCCAGACCAAGGCCTCCGAAGAACGCCTGAACAAGGCGCGGGAAACCATGCGCGGCCTGCAGAACGAAGCGGTCGCCCCCCGCCCATGACCCGTTTCGACGCCGTCGCCGTGGGCCGCCGGGTGCTGGCCGCCGAATCCGCCGCCCTCAGCCAGCAGGCCCAGGGCCTGGACGAGGCCTTCGTTCAGGCGGTCGACATCCTGTTCGCCGCCAAGGGCCGCATCGCCTGCACCGGCATCGGCAAGTCTGGCCATGTGGCGCGCAAGATCGCCGCCACCTTCGCCTCCACCGGTTCGGCGGCCTTCTTCGTCCATGCGTCCGAGGCGAGCCACGGCGACCTGGGCATGATCGGCCAGGAGGACGCCATCCTAGCGCTCTCCAAGTCCGGCGAGGTGCGTGAGCTTTCCGACATCCTGGCCTATGCCAAGCGCTTCCGCATTCCGCTGATCGCCCTGACCGCCGCCCCGGGCAGCGCGCTGGGCCAGGCCGCCGACGTGGTGCTGAAGCTGGCCGACGCGCCGGAAGCCACCGCCGAGGTCAATGCCCCCACCACCTCGACCACCCTGCAGATCGCGCTTGGCGACGCCCTGGCCGTCGCCCTGCTCGAGCGGCGGGGATTCACCGCCAAGGACTTCAAGACCTTCCATCCCGGCGGCAAGCTGGGCGCCATGCTGCGCACCGTGGGCGACCTGATGCACGGCCCGGCCGAGCTGCCCCTCGTCGCCCATGACACCCCGATGCCCGAGGCCCTGCTGATCATGACCGAGAAGCGGTGGGGCATTGTCGGGGTCACCGACGACCAGGGCCGGCTGGCCGGGGCCATCACCGATGGCGACCTGCGCCGCCACATCGAAGGCCTGCTGTCCCACACCGCCGGCCAGGTGATGACAGCCGGGCCGAAGAAGACCGTGCCGCCGTCCATGATGGCGTCCGAGGCGCTGGCCCTGATGAGCGACCCGGCGCCTTCGGTGACGGTGCTGTTCGTGGTGGAGAACGAGCGTCCCGTGGGCATATTGCACGTACACGACCTGCTTCGGGCAGGCGTGATGTAGCAAACGTCGCGAACCGGCCTTAGGGGCTTCGCCTAGGCCTGCGGGCCGATCGTCCATCAAGCTGTCGACCACCCACCTGCGGAGTCCAGATGCTTCTCGCCCCTAGCGCCGATCTCGTTCCCAATACGCTTGCCTATGAGAACCAGCCCCTGGTGAAGGCCACGGGGTTCCGGGAATACGATGCGCGGTGGCTGTTTGGCCCTGACATCAACCTGCTGGGCGTCGAGGCGCTCGGCATGGGGCTGGGCACCCTGATCCAGCAGATGGGCCAGACCAAGATCGTGGTCGGTCACGACTTCCGCTCCTACTCCCTGTCGATCAAGCAGGCCCTGACGCTCGGCCTGATCCAGGCCGGCTGCGAGGTGCTGGACATCGGTCTGGCCCTGTCGCCCATCGCCTATTTCGCCCAGTTCGACCTGGATGCGCCCTGCGTGGCGATGGTCACCGCCAGCCACAATGAGAACGGCTGGACCGGGGTGAAGATGGGGGCCCAACGGCCCCTGACCTTCGGCCCCGACGAGATGGGCCGGCTGAAGGAGATCGTCCTGGGCGGCGCATGGGAGCTGCGGCCCGGCGGCAGCCTGACCCACGTCTCCGGCGTGGCCGAGCGCTATGTGGACGACGTGGTGGCGGGCGTCAGCCTCAAGCGCCCGCTCAAGGTGGTCTGCGCCTGCGGCAACGGCACGGCGGGCGCCTTCGCCGCCGAGGCCCTCCGCCGGATGGGCGTGGCCGTGGTCTATGAGATGGACTGCGAGCTGGACTGGACCTTCCCCAAGTACAATCCCAATCCCGAAGACCAGGAGATGCTGCACGAGATGGCCAAGGCCGTCCGCCAGTACGGCGCCGACTGCGCGCTCGGCTTCGACGGCGACGGCGACCGCTGCGGGGTGGTGGACGACGAGGGCGAGGAGATCTTCGCCGACAAGATCGGCCTGATGCTGGCCCGCGACCTTTCGGAACTGCACAAGGACGCCACCTTCGTCGTCGATGTGAAGTCCACCGGCCTCTACGCCACCGACGAGGTCCTGGCCGCCAACGGCGCCAAGACCATCTACTGGAAGACCGGCCACTCCTACATCAAGCGCAAGACCGCCGAGCTCAAGGCCCTGGCCGGCTTCGAGAAGAGCGGCCACTTCTTCTTCAACGATCCCATCGGCCGCGGCTATGACGACGGCCTGGTGGCCGCCGCCGCCATCCTGTCGATGCTGGACCGCAACCCCGACAAGAAGCTGTCGGACCTGAAGAAGGCCCTGCCGGTCGCCTACACCTCCCTGACCATGTCCCCCCACTGCCCGGACGAGGAAAAGTACGGCGTGGTCGAGAAGATCGTCGCCGAGTACCAGGCCCTGCAGGCCTCGGGCGGCATGATCCTGGGCCGCAGGATCGCCGATCTGATCACGGTCAACGGGGTCCGCGTGGCCCTGGAGGACGGCTCCTGGGTGCTGGTGCGGGCCTCGTCCAACAAGCCGGAGATCGTCGTGGTCGTCGAAAGCACCACCTCGGCCGACGACATGCGCGCCCTGTTCCACCAGGAGGTGAAGCCCCGCCTGGGCCAGCATCCGCAGGTCGGCGGCTACAACCAGGAGATCTGAGCCGCCGCGCTGGCGCAGATCCTCCGATAGCCCTGCAAGAGCCCCATCTGGCGGCGCGGGTCCAGTTTCGGCTAGACCTGCCCCTCGACCACCCCGCCGCGCCGCTGCGGCGCGTCGATGAGTCCAGGATGGGAGCGCAGGCATGCAAGTGGCGATGATCGGGACGGGCTATGTGGGCCTGGTGAGCGGGGCCTGCTTCGCCGACTTCGGGCATGTGGTGACCTGCATCGACAAGGACGCGGCCAAGATCGAGCGCCTGCGGACGGGCGGCATTCCGATCTTCGAGCCGGGCCTTGAGGGCCTGGTGGCGCGCAATGTGGCGGCCGGCCGGCTGTTCTTCGAGACCGAGGCCGCCGCTGCGGTGGCCAGGGCCGACGCGGTGTTCATCGCCGTGGGCACTCCGTCGCGGCGGGGCGATGGCCATGCGGACTTGTCTTACGTCTATGCCGCCGCCGAAGAGATCGCCGATCTGATGGACGGCTTCACCGTGGTGGTGACCAAGTCCACCGTGCCGGTGGGCACCGGCGATGAGATCGAGAAGATCATCCGGGCGCGCAGGCCCGACGCCCAGTTCGCCGTGGTGTCGAACCCGGAGTTCCTGCGCGAGGGGGCGGCCATCGAGGACTTCAAGCGCCCCGACCGGGTCGTGGTCGGCCTGGAGGACGAGCGGGCCCGGCCGGTGATGAGCGAGCTCTACCGGCCGCTGTTCCTCAACGAGACGCCGATCGTCTTCACCGGCCGGCGGACCAGCGAACTGATCAAGTATGCGGCCAACGCCTTCCTGGCGATGAAGATCACCTTCATCAACGAGATGGCTGATCTGTGCGAAGCCGTCGGCGCCGACGTGCAGCAGGTGGCCAAGGGCATCGGGCTGGATGGGCGGATCGGCTCGAAGTTCCTGAACGCCGGGCCGGGCTATGGGGGTTCGTGCTTCCCGAAGGACACGCTGGCGCTCGTCCGCACCGCCACCGACTTCGGCGCGCCGGTGCAACTGATCGAGACCACGGTGCGGGTCAATGACCAGCGCAAGAAGGCCATGGCCCAGAAGGTCATTGCGGCCATGGGCGGGAATCTGGCCGGCAAGAAGGTCGGCGTGCTCGGCCTGACCTTCAAGCCCAACACCGACGACATGCGCGATGCGCCGAGCCTGGACATCATCCCGGCCCTGCAGGCGGCCGGCGCGACCATCAGCGCCTTCGATCCCGAAGGCGAGCGCGAGGCGCGACACCTGTTGCAGGATGTGGACTTCGCCTCAGACCCCTATGCCGCGGCCAAGGGCGCAGACGCGGTGGTGATCATCACCGAATGGGATCAGTTCCGGGCGCTCGCCCTCGACCGGCTCAGGGCCGACATGATCGCCCCGGTGCGCGTCG
>CAZERE010000067.1:0-14368 GCA_964515365.1 uncultured Phenylobacterium sp.
GCACGTCGGTGGCGGTGACCACCGCGCCCAGACGCCGGGCGGTGGCGATGGCCTGCAGGCCCGCGACGCCCGCGCCCATGACGAAGACCTTGGCGGCGGCCACTGTGCCGGCCGCGGTCATCATCATCGGCATGACCTTGCCATAGGCGTTGGCCGCCTCAAGCACCGCGCGATAACCGGCCAGATTGGCCTGGGAGGACAGCACGTCCATCACCTGGGCCCGGGTGATCCGCGGCACGAACTCCATGGAAAAGGCGCTCACGCCCCTGGCCGCCAGGGCGTTCAGGGTCGTCTTGTCCTGGTGGGGATTGAGCATCCCCACGACCAGGGCCTCGGCCTTCAGGCCGGCGATCTCCTCAGGGACCGGCCCGCGGACCTTGAACAGAATGTCGGCCTTGGCCAGGGCGGCGGCCAGATCAGGGGCGATCTCCGCGCCCGCAGCCTGGTAGTCGCCATCGGCATAGGAAGACGTCGCCCCGGCGCCCGCCTCGACCACCACCTCGAAACCGGCGGCGATCAGTTTCTTGACCGTGTCCGGCGTGGCGGCGACGCGGGTTTCCCCGTCGCGGCGTTCCTTGGTGACGGCGATGACGGCCATGCCTGTGGTCCCCTCGGGTCGGTGAAGCCGGCGGACCTTAGGGACGTCACAGGGGCCTTGTCCAGACGTCGATCAGCGATCTTTAAACGCGCGTTTAAATCGTGGTCGTCGTTTGGCGGGCGCGCGGCGGCGCGCGCAGGCGACGGCTTGCGCGGGCGACCTCGGTCTAGGGGAGTGTGGCTAGTGCGCCGCGTCCGGCTTGTCGCGCAGGAGCACGAAGCCGATGGCGGCCAGGACCACGGCGCTGATCAGGCCGGCGAAGAAACCGCCCGGCGTGCAGAACCAGACCGTAAACAGCAACAGCGCGCTGGCGATCGCCAGGGAGCCCCACTTGGTCATGCCCATGAACAGGTTATAGGTGGACACCTGCTCCTGGATCGCCATTTCGCCGCGGTGATAGTCGGAAGCCTGTTCGCCCATGGCGGCCGGGTCTCTCTCTTACGGAACCAGTTCGAGTGCGGTGCTACACGAGAGCGCGCGCCGGCTCAAGATGGCCAGACAGCCAGCAGGGCGCGCAGGGTCGCGATCAAGGCCAGGGGCTGGTCCACCATGACGTGATGGTTGGAGTCCGGGATCGCGATCTCGACCATGTCCTTGGGCAGGGGATTGGCCCGGCCGTCATGGCGGCGCGCGATCACCGGGGAGAGTTCGCCATAGATGTGGGCGAGGGGGACCTCGACCTTGGGCGGCCCTTCGGTGACCAGGGCGTTCATGGCGCTGCGGTCCAGCTTGTTCCACATGGCCGGATCGAACATCCAGGCCCAGCCCTCGCCCGAACCGTCCTCCAGGGGCGCGCGCTTCAGCGAGCGGCGGGCGATGAAGTCGGCGACGAACAGGTGGCCTGGCGCCTGGGGGGGCATGAAGCGGAAGCGGGCGAGCGCGGCCTCCAGGGTCGGATAGACCCGCTTGGGCCGGTCGGTGGTGGGGATGTTGCGCACCTGCTCCATGCGGCGCGCGGCCTCCTCCTGCTCCCGCGGCGGCGGGCCGCCAAAGCCGGTGTCCACCAGGATGGCGGCGTGCATGCGCTCCGGATAGCGGCTGGCGGCATAGAACACCTGCGAGCCGCCGAAGGAATGGCCGATATAGACGGGCTTGCGGCCCCCCTCATAGAGGCCGGCGGCCTTCGCCACCGCCTCGGCGTCTTCGGCGAAGTCCTGGAAGGCGTAGGTTTCGCGCCAGTCCGAGGCGCCCATGCCGGCCAGGGACATCGAGGCCACCCGATAGTCTTCGGCCAGATAGGGGGCGATGAAGCTCCACCAGTCGGCGTGGGCGCTGTTGCCGTGCACCAGCAGCAGGCCGGGCTTGCCCACCTCACCCCAGGTCAGCACCTCGATCTGGCTTCCGAGCGAGGTGACGAAGCTGCGCTCGGGCGTCTTGGCGATGGCGGCTTCGAACCAGGCCGGGGCCGGCGGCTTCTCGCCCTTGAACGGGGCAAGCGGCGCCTGGACCTCGGGCGGCAGTTCGCCGGGCTTGGTCTGGATGGGCCGGTCGTCGTCGAACTCGGCGGTGGCCACGGCCGGCGGCGTCTTCGTCTGGTCGGTCATGGGATCAGGCCCTCTGCGCCTGGCGGTCGCCGGGCTTGCGCTTGATGTTGCGCATCCCCTTGAACACCCCGGTGCCGGTCATCAGGGTGCGCTCGCCGCACCAGATCCTACCGCGGACCGTGAAGATGTCGTCTTGCTCGGAGATGATCTCGCTGCCGCCCTCGACCCAGTCGCCCATCTGGGCGCCGGAGAGGAAGTCGGTGGTCAGGCGCACCGTGACCCAGCCGATCTCCCGCTGGTTGGAGATCACCCGGCCCCAGGCCATGTCGGCGAAGCTCATCAGCATGCCGCCGGGGCAGTTGTTCATGCCGTTGGCGTGATGCTCCTCCACCCGGAAGGCCATGATCTCGTTATTGGCCTCGTCCCGCTTGGAATAGAAGGGGCCGACTGTGCGACCGAAGCCGCGCTGCCAGAGGTTGATCACATAGCCGTCGGGTACGACGGCGGTCTGGACGGGGGTCAGGTCATCGGACATGCCCTGCTGACTAACGCCCGTTTGAAAAATGACAAGGCTTGAGGCGAGATTAGCCCCCTCGCCGCCGCTCAGGGCGCCAGGGTGCGGGCCTCCAACTCAGCTTCGCCCGAAAGCGTCACAGTCTGGGCGTCGGAGCGCAGGCTGACCGCCACCCGCCCGCCATCGATCCGCCAGCCGGGCAGGGTCACGTCATAGGCCGCCAGCAGCCGCGGATCGGCGGTGATCTCCACCTCCCGCCGCTCGCCAGGCGCCAGGGCGACCCGGGTCCAGCCGATGAGCCGCAGGCCAGGCTGGCCGTCCGCGCCTTTGACCCGCGCATAGAGCTGAGGGGTGTCCACCCCGGCCCGCTCGCCCACATTGGCCACGGTGAACCGGGCCCGCACGGTGGCTCCGCCCTCCAGGCGCAGGTCCTCATGGACAAAGCGCGTATAGGACAGGCCGAAGCCGAACGGGAACAGCGGCTGCGTCTGCTGGCGGTCGAACCAGCGATAGCCGACGGCCGCCCCCTCCGGATGGGGCACGGAGAACCGGCCCTTGTGCTGCTGCACGTCCGGATAGGAGGTGGGGATGGTGCGCCCCTCCTCCGGCGGGCCGAAGATCATGCCGGGAATCTGGGGCCGCACGAGATCGTCCACCGACCGGGGGAAGCTGATCGGCAGGCGGCCTGAGGGCTCGGCCTCGCCGAACAGCAGCCGGGCGATGGCCTCGCCGCCCCGGGCGCCCGGATACCAGGCCTGGAGAACGGCGGCGGCGTCCTCGAGCCAGGGCATGCTCACCGGACCGCCGGTCTCCAGCACCACCACGGTCTTTTCGTTGGCCGAGGCGACGGCGGCGATCAGGGTGTGCTGGTCGCCGGGCAGGGCCAGGGTGGGCAGGTCCTCGGCCTCGGTCGTCCATTGCTCAGCGAAGATCACGGCCACGTCGGCGTCCGCCGCAATGGCCATGGCGGCGGCCAGGTCGCGGCCGTCGGCATAGGTCACCAGGTCTGCGCGCCGGCCGATGGCCGCCAGGGGCGAGGACGGGTGGTAGGTAATGCGCGAAAAGGCCGAGGACGGGCCGATGGTCACCGGAATCTCCAGGGCCGGCCCGCCCACCGGGATCACCTGCGACGAGCCGCCGCCCGACAGCACGCCCACATCGGCATGGCCGCCGATCACCGCCACCTTCAGGCCCGGCGCCAGGGGCAGCAGCCCCTCGTTCCTGAGCAGCACGAGGCCGGCCTCGGCGGCCGCCTGGGCCACCTGCGCATGGGCCTCGTAGTCGATCTCCTCGCGCTCGACCGGTCGGTCGAGGACGCCGTGGGCGATCAGGCTGCGCAGGATGCGGCGGACCATGTCGGCCAGCCGCTCGAAGGGCGCCTCGCCCTCCTGCACCGCGGTCTTCAGGAGATCGCCGAAATAGACCTGCTTATCCAGTTGCTCGCCGGACTCCTGGTCGAGGCCGGCGAGGGCCGCCTTGGCCGTGGAATGGCAGCCGCCCCAGTCCGACATCACCCAGCCGGGATAGGCCCAGTCGCCCTTCAGGACGCGGTTCAGCAGGAAGTCGTTCTCGCCGCACCAGTCGCCGCCCAGGCGGTTGTAGGCGCTCATCACCGAGCCCGGCTGGCCCCGCTCGATGCCGATCTGGAAGGCCAGCAGGTCGCTTTCGCGCAAGGCCCCCTCGTCGATCTGCACATCGACCACGTGACGGCAGGTCTCCTGGTCGTTGATCGCGAAGTGCTTGATCGTGCAGACGATGTCGTTGGACTGGGCGCCGGCGATGGCCTCCCCCACCAGGACGCCGGCCAGCAGCGGATCCTCGCCGAGATATTCGAAGTTCCGGCCGCAGCGGGGATCCCGCGTCAGGTTCACCCCGCCGCCCAGCAGGATGTTGAACCCCTTGGCCCGGGCCTCGGCCCCGACCATGGCCCCGGCCCGGCGGGCGAGGTCGGGGTCCCAGGTCGAGGCCAGGGCCAGGCCCGACGGCAGGGCGGTGGCGCCGTCGCCCTCGCGCACCTTGCGGGGATTGGCGACCCCCAGGCTGGCGTCGGTGGCGTTCTGCGGCGGAATCCCCAGACGGGCGACGCCGGGCACATAGCCGGCCCCACGCGCCGCATCGGCCGGAACCTCGTCCAGCAGGTTCGGCATCGGGCCATGAACCAGACCGATCATCTCGTCCAGGGTCAGCTCGGCGATCAGCAGATCGGCGCGCGCCTCGGGGGTGCGACCTGGGTCCATCCAGGGCCGGGCGGGGGTCTGGGTCATGGGTCCTCCGTCGGCGCCGTTGCGGCGGCGCTCATCCGTTCGGGCCGAGCCGACCACAGTCGGTTGCGCGGAGCAAGGCGGCCGCTGCGGCGCCCAGGCCGAAAGGGGGCGGCGGGCCCCTAGACCCGCAGCATCCGCTGCAGCAGGTCGGGCGCGCAGACATGGCCCTCGGGAAGGGTGAAGCCGAGCCGCGCCGCGCAGTCCTCGGCCAGAACGCCAAAGGCCTCGGCCATGGCGAGGTGGGCGCAGGCGAGGGCCTGTGGCTCCAGGGGCGCAAAGAAGTCGGAGAGGTGCACGGCCGCCCGCGGATCGAGCCAGCTGTTGATGAAGCGGCCATCATACCAGGTGTCAGTCGCCGGATCGGCCGCCTGGGCCTGCCACTCGGCCATGCGCGTGAACTTCGCGCGCATCTTGCAGATCAGGGTGGTCTGGGCGCGCCACAGGTCGCCGCGCCGGACAAAGCGCGCGGAGCGCAGGGTGTCCATCCAGAAGGCCTCCGCCAAGGCGGCGAAGGCCGCAGCGTCGGGCGCCGCCGGAACGGCCGGCGCGGGCGGGGTGTGATCGCGGACCGGATACTTGTCGAGAACCACCTTGAAGCCGCGCTGAAACAGCCGGCGATGGTCCGGGGCGGCGAGACAGGGCGCGAGGCTGTCGGCCGGGGCCTCGCAGACCGTCAGGTCAAGCTTGCCCGTGGCGTAGAGGGCCGACCAGGCTGGCGGTCCCTGCGCCGCCCCCTCGTCGGCCCGCAGCAGGACGTCTCCGAAGATGGCCAGGAAGGCGGGCTCGCGGTACAGGTCCGGCGCGCGCGTCACCAGAAGAAGGTCGAGATCTGACCACAGATCGGCCGTGCCGTCCTCCCGCGCCAGCGATCCGCCGAGCACAAGGCCCCGCACATCGTCGGCCTGCCGCGCCCAGGCGCAGACCGAACCCAGCAGTTGGTCGATCATGTGAGCCGCCCCCCCGGGACCACCCACATGCCAAAGCTTAGCTTCGTTTTGATGTCAGCGGGAGACGGCCCTCAGACCAGGGATTCGAACTCGTCCACCAGCCGTTCCATCTGGGTCATGCCCGCCGCCCAGAAGGCCTTCTCCCGCGGGTTGAGGCCGAAGGGCGCCAGGGCCTCCACATAGGTCTTGGAGCCGCCGGCGGCGAGCAGGTCCTCATAGAGCGGCGCGAAGCCCTGCGGGTCCTCCCGGCGCTTCTCCATCAGGCCGCGCACCAGCAGGTCGCCGAAGGCGTAGGCGTAGACATAGAAGGGGGCGTGGGCGAAGTGGCTGACATAGGCCCAGTAGTGTTCGTAGCCGGCGTTGAGCTTGATGGCCGGCCCCAGGCTCTCGCCCATGACCTTCATCCAGATGGCCGAAATCTCCTCGGCGGACACCTCGCCCTGCTGGCGGGCGGCGTGGAAGGCGGTCTCGAACTTGTGGAAGGCGATCTGCCGGACCACGGTGTTCAGCCCGTCCTCGATCTTGCCGGCCAGCAGGCCGCGGCGCTCCTCGTCCGTGGCGCCGGCCATCAGGCGTTCGAACACCAAGCCTTCGCCGAAGATCGAGGCGGTCTCGGCCAGGGTCAGGGGGGTGTCGGCCAGCAGGGTGCCCAGCGGCGCGCACAGGGTCTGGTGGACCGCATGGCCGAGCTCGTGGGCCAGGGTGAGCACATCGCGGCGCTCGCCCATATAGTTCATGAACACATAGGGATGCCGGTCGGCGCTGACCGGGTGCGAATAGGCGCCCGACTGCTTGCCGGCCCGCGGGCGGGCGTCGATCCAGGGCTGGGTGAAGAAGGTCTGGGCGGTGTCGGCGAACCGGGGCGCCAGCGCCGAGAAGGACTCCAGCACCATCTCCTGGGCCTGGGGCCAGGTGTAGGTCCGCGGCGCCGCCGCATCCAGGGGCGCGTTGCGGTCCCAGTAGTCGAGGGTCTTGCGGCCCATGACCTTGGCCTTCAGGGCGTAGTAGCGATGGCTGACCGCCGGATAGGCCTCGGTCACCGCCTCCACCAGGGCTTCGACCGCGTCGGCGTCCACCTCATTGGCCATGTGGCGCGAGGCGGCCGGCTGCGGATATTTCCGCCAGCGGTCCTCCACCTGCTTCTCATAGGCTAGGGTGTTGAGGCAGAGCGCCAGGGTCGAGGTGCGATCCTCCAGCGCCTTGGCCAGGCCCTGGGCCGCCTGCTTGCGCCGGGCCCCGTCGGGGTCGGACAGCCGGTTCAGGGTCTCGGGCAGGGTCAGGGTCTCGGAGCCCACCTTGGCGGTCAGCTTGGCCAGGGTCTCGTCGAACAGGCGCATCCAGTTGGCGACGCCCGGCCCCCGGTCGATCATCAGCCGTTCGAGATCGGCGCTCAGCTCGTGCGGCCGCGACAGACGCACCCGCCGCAGCCAGGGCAACCAGCGCTTGGCCGGGGCATGGGCGGCCAGGGCGGCGTCCAGCTCGGCCTCGTCCAGCTCATTGATCTCCAGGGTGAAGAACAGGGTCTCGGCGCCGATCTGGGCGGCCTTGCTCCGGAAGTCGGCCTCGAACTTCGACCAGGCCGGATTGTCCCGCGCCGTGCTGGCCGACAGCGAAGCGTAGGCGCCGACCCCATAGAGGGCGTTGGTCCCCACCTCATAGAGGGCGATGGTCTCGTTCAGGCGCTGGCCCAGGGTCTCGGGCTGCCCGCGGGCGGCGACCAGCTGGCCCTTATAGGCCAGCAGATCGGCGGCGGCCTTGCGGGCCTTGTCCAGGTCGGCCTCGATCTGCGGATCGTCGCGACCGGCATAGAGGTCGTCGAGGCGCCATTCGGGCAGGGTGTCGGTCTTCAGCGGTGCGTTCATGGGAGCGATCTAAGCACGCCGCGCGGCGCTCGCCACCTCCTCTTCGTGCGTCAGGCCTTGGCGGACCGCCTATGCCTCATCCCGCAGCCGCCGGCGAACATCCGAATAGGCCGCGGCGATCAGCGCGGTCAGGGCGGCCTCGTCGACGGCCTCGCCCCAGCGCAGCTTCACGTGGCGCATCCGCTTGCCCGCGCCTTCCAGGAGCCCCGCGGGGTCAGGCAGGGCCGCCCCATTGTAGAAGCCGACATTCACGTGGGCCTGGAAGGCGGCGACATAGGCGAAGGCCGCATCCTCCGCGCACGCCGTCGGCCTGCCGTCATGGATGAGTTCCCGGACATCCTCGCCGCAGCCGCGCATGACCTCGAACCAGGGCTTGGCGAGACGCCGCAGCACATCGTCCCCGTACGAGAACCAGGCCTCGACGGCGGGGTCACGGGCGACGGCGCTGGAGAACCGGAAGAGCGCGCTCATGGGCGCCAGGATGCCAGACCGGCGCCAGACGTAAAGGCGCCTGGCGGGGCCGCGCCGGCCTATAGCCGCGTCGTCGCCAGCAGGATCGAGGTCTCGGTGGCGGCGATGCCGGGGATGCGGCGGATCTCGTCCAGGGCCGCGCTGAAGGCGGCCAGGCTGTCGGTGTCCAGTTCGGCCACCAGATCCCATCGGCCGTTGGTGGTGTGGATCGCCACCACCTCGGCGAAGCCCTGCAGGGCGCGCACCACCCGCGGACTCCCCTCGCCCTCCACCGAGATGGTCATGACGGCCCGGACCCGCTGGGCCTCCACATCGGGGCGGGTGCGCACCGTGAAGCCCTGGATCACCCCCCGCTCACGCATCCTGTCGATCCGGTTCTGCACCGTGCCCCGGGAGACCTTCAGGCGCTCGGCCAGGCTCGCCACCGAGGCGCGGGCGTCGGCGCGCAGCAGGGCCAGGAGCTGGCGGTCGGTCTCATCCATGTCAGATCGTCACCCCATGCCGGCAGATCGCCAGAACTATCGGCATATCTTACAAGTCTTGCGCCTTTTCGCTAGCGCCGCCGTGTCCCACCCTCTGTCGCAACCCTGACATTCTGAGGGAGGCGCGCATGGCGACCCCGCACTATCTGATGACCGATCCGGCGCATTTCGAGGTGTGCTACCAGATCAATCCCTGGATGGACCCCGCCGTCTGGCGGGCCGACGCCAGCGCCTGCGCCCGGGCCGCCGCCGGCTCCGACGCCCTGCGTCACGCCATCGAGGCCGCCGGCGGCACGGTCGAGATCATCCCCGCCGAGGCCGGCCTGCCCGATCTCGTCTTCCCCGCCAATGCGGCCACCGTCCTGGACGGCCGCGCCCTGATGGCTCGCTTCGCCCATCCCGAGCGCCGGGGCGAAGAGGCGCCCTTCCTGGCCGCCTTCCACGCCCTGCGCGACCGCGGCGTGCTGCGCGAGGTGGCCGAACTGCCGCCGGGCGTGGTGCATGAGGGCGCCGGCGACGCCCTGTGGGACGGCGCCCGCGGCTGGTTCTGGGGCGGCCACGGCCAGCGCTCGACCCTGGCGGGCCTTGAGGCCCATGCGGACTTCTTCGGCCAGGAGGTGGTGGCCCTGGAGCTCGCCACGCCGCACTTCTACCACCTCGACACCTGCATGCGCCCGCTGGACGGCGGCCACATCCTCTACTACCCGCCGGCCTTCACCGATCAGGCCCTGAAGACCCTGCGCGAGCGGGTCGCGCCCGAGATGCTGATCGAGGCCGACAGGGCCGCCGCCGAGGCGCTCTGCGTCAATGCGGTAAACCTGGGCGAGACCGTGATCATGGCGAAGGCGCCGCCGACCCTGCGCGCGGCCCTGGAGGCCCGGGGCTACCGCCTGGTCGAGGTCGATCTCTCCCCCTTCATCATGTCCGGCGGCGCGGCCTTCTGCATGAGCCTGCGCCTGGACCTCACCTCCCAACCCCAAGCCGCGCTCGCGGCCGCCGAATGAGGCCTTCCATGACCGACCACGCCGTTCTCGACCGCCCCGCCCTGTCGACCCCGCAGGACTATATCGCCGCCGAGGCGCGCCTGGGCGCGCGCAACTACAAGCCCCTGGACGTGGTGCTGAGCCGCGGCGAGGGGGTCTATGTCTGGGATGTCGAGGGCAAGCGCTACCTGGACGGCCTCTCGGCCTATTCGGCGGTCAACCAGGGCCATTGCCATCCGAAGATCCTGGCGGCGATGACCGAGCAGGCCGGCAAGCTGACCCTGACCAGCCGCGCCTTCCGGAACGACCAGCTGGCCCTCTTCTATGAGGAGATCTGCGCCCTCACCGGCTCGCACCGCGCCCTGCCGATGAATTCGGGCGCCGAGGCGGTGGAAAGCGCCCTGAAGGTGGCCCGCAAGTGGGGCTATGAGGTCAAGGGCGTGCCGGCCGACCAGGCCGAGATCATCGTCTGTTCGGAGAACTTCCACGGCCGGACCCTGGCCATTGTCGGCTTCTCCACTGACGAGCAGGCCCGCGGCGGCTTCGGCCCCTTCGCGCCGGGCTTCAAGGTCGTGCCCTTCGGCGACGCCGCGGCCCTGGAGGCGGCGATCACCCCCAACACCGTCGCCGTCCTGGCCGAGCCAATCCAGGGCGAGGCCGGCGTCATCATCCCGCCGGCCGGCTATCTGAAGACCGCCCGCGAGCTTTGCACCCGCCATAACGTCATCCTGATCCTGGACGAGATCCAGACGGGCCTGGGCCGCACCGGCAAGCTGCTGGCCGAGGAGCACGAAGGGATCGAGGCCGACCTCACCCTGGTGGGCAAGGCGCTGTCAGGCGGCTTCTATCCGGTCTCGGCCGTGCTTTCGAACGACGCGGTCCTGGGGGTGCTGAAGCCTGGCGAGCACGGCTCCACCTTCGGCGGCAATCCGCTGGCCTGCGCCGTGGCCCGCGCCGCCCTGAAGGTGCTGGTGGAAGAGGACATGATCGGCAACGCTCAGCGTGTCGGCGACCGCCTGCAGGCCTCGCTGGCCGGCATCCGCCACGACGCCATCAAGGAGGTCCGCGGCCGGGGCCTGATGCTGGCCGTCGAGCTGCACGCCGAGGCCGGCGGCGCCCGGCGGGTCTGCGAGAACCTCCAGCGCCGCGGCCTGCTGTGCAAGGAGACCCACGAGCACACCATCCGCATCGCCCCGCCCCTGGTGCTGACGCCCGACCAGGCCGACTGGATCGCCGAACAGTTCGAGGCCGCCCTGCGCGACCCGGCCTAGCCGCAAGGCCGGGTCACCCTTGCGATCCTGGGTCCTGCGCCCAGGATCGCAATTCCCCTCGCCGCGCGTCCTATTTCGCTCCGGCCGTCACCGGGGGCGAGCTCGCCCCCTTGCGGGCTTCGGTCAGCACATAGGCGCGGATGTTCTCGGCCTCGGCCGCCGACAGGTAGCGCGAGAAGCCGACCATGCCCCGGGAGGCGAGCGCCCCATCGAGAACCACCGAGGACCAGTTCTCCTGCGAGAGCAGAATCTGGGATCGCTTCAGGTTGGGCAGGTAGCGTCCCGAGGCGTTGGCGCCATGGCAGACCTGGCAATACTGCTGGAAGCTGGCGAAGCCCGCTGTCGCATTCCCCCGCGAACTCACCCCCGTCAGGTCCAGGGGCTCGACCTGCGGCAGGTCATAGGCCGGCAGGGTCGCCGTCCCCCCGAGCTTGAAGACCAGGAGCCGGCCCGGCAGGCGCGAGCGGTCCGGCAGCAGGGCCGGCGAGGACAGGGCGCCGGCGCCGCCATAGCCGACCATCAGGGCCACATACTGCTCGCCGTCGATCTCATAGGTCGACGGCGGGGCGATCACCCCGTTCACCGTCTCATAGGACCACAGCTTGGCGCCGGTGGCCGCGTCATAGGCCGAGAAGGTCCCCTCGGCGGCGCCCTGGAAGACCAGGCCCCCAGCCGTGGTCAGGACGCCCGCATTCCAGAAGAAGGGATGCTCGACGGTCCAGCGCGCCTTCTGGGCCACCGGGTCCCAGGCGATCAACTGCCCCTTCACCATGGCCTTCAGCGCCGCGAGCTGGGCCGCATCGTCAGGCAAGGCGTTGGCGAGGACATCGGCGCCGATGTTCCAGGCGCCCGGCTGGTGGCGATAGCCGGTGTCGTTCACATAGGCGAAGGGCACGACCTGGGCCGGGATATAGACCAGCCCGGTCTGCGGGTTGAACGCCATGGGGTGCCAGTTGTGGGCCCCGAACGGCGCAGGGACCTGCAGGGAGGGCGCATCGCGATAGCGGGCGCCTGGCGCCTCGATCGGACGGCCCGTGGCCTTGTCGACGCCGGTGGCCCAGGTGATCGGCACATAGGGTTCGGCCGAGATCAGCTCGCCGGTGGCCCGGTCCAGCACATAGAAGAAGCCGTTCTTGGGCGCCTGCATCAGCACTTGGCGGGTCTGGCCCGCGATGGTCAGGTCCGACAGGATGATGTGCTGGGTGGCCGTATAGTCCCAGCTCTCGCCCGGCGTGGTCTGATAGTGCCAGACGTACTGGCCGGTGTCCGGCTTCAGGGCCAGGATGGAGGAGACAAACAGGTTGTCGCCCTTGCCGTCCGACCGCTTCCCATGGTTCCAGGGCGTGCCGTTGCCGACGCCCACATAGAGCAGGTCGAGCTTGGGATCGTAGGCCATGGCGTCCCAGACCGTCGCCCCGCCGCCGGTGGCCTTCCAGCCTTCGCCGAACCAGGTGCCGGCCGCCTTCTCCGCCAGGACGGCGTCGGACGCCGCCCCGTCGGGCTGGCCGTCGGGATTGGGCGCGGTGAAGAACCGCCAGATCAGGGCGCCGGTTTCGGCGTCATAGGCCGACAGATAGCCGCGCACCCCGTATTCCGCGCCGCCATTGCCGATCAGCACCTTGCCCTTGATGACCCGCGGGGCGCCGGTGATGGTGTAGGGCTTGGCGGTGTCCGTGGTCTGGACCGACCAGGCCTCGGCGCCGGTGTCGGCGTCCAGCGCGATCAGGCGGCCATCGAGGGCGCCGACAAACACCTTGTCGCCCCAGACCGCGACCCCGCGATTGACCACGTCGCAGCAGGCGTCGAAGGCCTTTTCCCCGGCGACCTTGGGGTCATAGGACCATTTCAGCGCCCCGGTGGCGGCGTCGAAGGCGTAGACCTTGGACCAGGCCGTGGTGGTGTAGAGCACCCCGTCCTTGACGATGGGGGTCGCCTCCTGGCCGCGGTCGGTGTCGAACTCGTAGGACCAGGCCAGCCCCAGTTCCCCCACCGACTCGGCGTTGATCTGGGTCAGCGGGCTGAACCGCTGCGCGGAATAGGACCGACCATAGGAGAGCCATGCGGCGTTGGGCTCGGCGGCCTCCAGCCGCGCCTGGTCGACGTCCCTTGGGCCCGCGCCCTCCTGGCAGGCGCTGAGCAGGCTTAAGCAGGCGAGCGCGATCAGTGTGAATTTGACTTTCATGGCGGCCCTCCCCGGCCCGGCCGCGTTCCCGGCCTTCAGGCTTCACTATGGCGTGCTCTCGACCTCAGGCAATCCTCAGCCGGTCCCCGATCGGCCAGGGCGGTCGACGAAGGCCGCCGCCAGGGTCACCGCCAGGAAGGCTCCAATCGCCGAGACGCCGGTTCCCACCGGGTCTGCGTCCGCCGGCAGCAGCATGGCGACGATCTGCAGGGCGACCAGGAGGCCGACAAAGACCGGGGCGGCCGCCGCCCCCAGGCCCTGGCGGCCCCGGCTCCAGGCCCAGGCGCTCGCGGCCACCGCGATCAGGCCGATCTCCACCGCCTGCTCCGGGACCGGATAGTCCCAGAGCCCCAGCCCCACCTTCGGCCCGCCGAACCACAGGGCGAGGTCCGGGCGATGAACCAGGAAATCCAGCAGCCAGTGCGAGAACACCACCGCCCCGACCATGACCGCCGCAGCCCATGGCAGGCGCAGGACCAGCCGCACGGCGAGCGCGCCCAGCACCGACCAGGCCGCGGCCGCCGGCAGGGAATGGGTGTAGGGCATGTGCTCGAGCACAAGGGCGTTGCCGGGCAGGTCGGCGTCGATGGAGAAGCGCTCGGCCCCGGTGATGATCAGGGCGCCCCACGCCACATCCACAAGCTGGGCGGCCAGGACGTAGGCCCAAAGCGGGGCCCGAGGCTCAACCGCCTTGGCGGCGATGGCGGCGGCGTAGTGACCGACAAACATGGCGCGTCCCTCCCCAGGGCAGGTCATCTGGGACCGCCTGGCCGCCATGGTCAAGGCTCGCCCGTTAACCCCTGACTCAGGTCTGCGAAACCCCGCCTTTACCGGCGACCTGTATCAATCCGCGACAAGTGAGCCCCGCCCGAAGAGGCGGGCGTCCGGTACAGGTGGTGTCTTCAGATGACCAAAACGGTCCTAGTCGTCGATGATGATCCGACCCAGCGCAGGCTGATCCAGGCCGTGCTGGAACGCGAAGGGTTCGCCGTATCGCACGCTGAGTCCGGCGATGCGGCCATCGAGCACCTGATGGCCGGCGCCAAGGTGGACCTGGTCCTGCTGGACCTGGTCATGCCCCGTCTTTCGGGCCAGGAGGCCCTGAAGGAGATGCGCGCCCGCGGCTTCCGTCAGCCGGTGATCGTGGTCACCGCCCAGGGGAGCATCGACACCGTCGTCCTGGCCATGCAGGCCGGCGCCTGCGACTTCTTCGTCAAGCCGGCCAGTCCCGAGCGGATCATGGTCTCGATCCGCAACGCGCTCTCCATGGGCGACCTGCGGGGCGAGGTGGACCGCCTGAAGAAGCACAA
>CAZERE010000067.1:14378-17022 GCA_964515365.1 uncultured Phenylobacterium sp.
AGGCCATGCAGGCCGGCGCCCAGGACTTCTTCGTCAAGCCGGTCGGGCCCGAACGCCTGCTGGTCGGGGTGCGCAACGCCCTCAAGCTGGAGCAGCTGACCACCGAGGTCGGTCGTCTGACCAAGCGGGTCCAAGGCCGCGCCAGCTTCGACGACATCATCGGCGACAGCGCCCCCATGCGGATGGTCAAGGCCCTCGGCGCCCGGGCGGCCAAGTCCTCCATCCCCGTCCTGATCACCGGCGAGAGCGGCGTCGGCAAGGAGGTCATCGCCCGCGCCCTGCACGGCGCCGGCGAGCGGGCCGGCAAGCCCTTCGTCGCCGTCAACTGCGGCGCCCTGCCCGCCAATCTGGCGGAATCCATCCTGTTCGGCCATGAGAAGGGCGCCTTCACCGGGGCCGTCGACAAGACCCTGGGCAAGTTCCGCGAGGCCGACGGCGGCACCCTGTTTCTGGACGAGATCGGCGAACTGCCGCTGGATCTTCAGGTCAAGCTGCTGCGCGTCCTGCAGGAAGGCGAGATCGACCCCGTCGGCGGCAAGCGCCCGGTCAAGATCGACGTCCGCATCGTCTCGGCCACCAATCGCGACCCCGCTCAGCAGGTTAAGGACGGCGCCTTCCGCGAGGATCTGTTCTATCGGCTGAACGTCTTCCCGATCGAGGCGCCTTCCTTACGCGACCGGCGCGAGGACATTCCGGCCCTGGTCGATCATTTCATCGCCCGCTTCAACGCCGAGGAAGGCCGGCGGATCGTCGGCTGCGCGCCCGAGACCCTGGCCATGCTCCAGGCCTATGACTGGCCCGGCAATGTGCGCCAGCTGGAGAATGCGGTGTTCCGCGCCATCGTCCTGGCCGACTCGCCCTTCCTCCAGCCCTATGACTTCCCGTCCATCTCGGGCGTGGCCGCGCCCCTGCCCGATGCGACGCCCACGCCGCCCGCCGCCGCGCCGTCCTACGCCGACCTGCCGCCCCTGCCGGAACAACCGATCCGCATCCTGGACGACCGCGGCCATCTGCGGACCCTGGAAGACATTGAGCGCGACCTGATCCAGCACGCCATCGAGGTCTACGCCGGCCATATGAGCGAAATCGCCCGCCGCCTCGGCATCGGGCGCTCGACCCTGTACCGCAAGGTCCGCGAACAGGGGTTGGAGGGGCAGCTGAAAGAGGCGGGCTAAGATCCAGCCGGCGGCGGACCGTAGCGGTTCACCGTCTTCTTGCCGTCCAGCACAAGCAGGATGACAAGACCGATCAGGCTGGCCATGTAGAGAACGTTGTTGAGAAACAGCAGCATGAACAGGCCTATGTCCGGCGCATTCTCCCGCATGAAGCTGGTCATTACAGTGGGAAACGCCGTCAGGCCGATCGTCAGAAACACCACAGGCGGCAGACCCCAATAGCCCACCCGGCCGGTGTCATGCAGACGGCGCGTCACGGCGGCGGCCAAAAGGATCACAACCGCTGCCACGCCGATCCTCAGAACCAGGAAAAACGGGCCCATATCCGGCATGAACGTCGGATCGTGGATTTCGACCGAGTAGTGCCCCGGGCCGCTGACAACGGTCGCCGCCTCGGGGTTTGTCGCTGCGGCCGCAGACGCCTGTTCAAACACGGCGGCCATCGTCGGGATCATACCCAACCAAAGCCCGACGAAAGACAGTCCGACAACGGTCAGGGCATACGGCCAGAACTGCGATCGCCTGTCCCGCCCTTTGAAATCCGCCAAGCGGCGAAAGCCGGCCAGGATAGCGTACATCAGTCTTCCCCCGTTGTGTTGCCGTAATCCTGAGGTCGATTCGAGCCAGACGTCTTGCTGCGTCCCCAACGTTTCGGCTCTTCGCCCTTCGCCTTGGCGGCGATCTCCTTCAGCTTGCGGCCCTGCATGGCCGACAAAGCCTGGCCCGGCGCGCCCTTTTCGGGGTCGGCGAAGGCGCGGCCGTGGGTTTTCACCCGCTCGCTGACCGAATCAAGGAACTCCCCCTCCCATTCGGACAAGGAAACGCCCGCCTTCTCGGCTGAGCGGCGGGCGCGTTTGAGAGCATTGAGCGCAGACCGCTGGGCGGCCTTGCGCTGCTGATCCCAAGGGCTCAGCAGCTCCTTTTTTGAGGCGCTACCGCCCTTCGGGCTGCTTGAGCGCGACAGCCGGCCTTTCGACGAATCGATGGGCGTGCGCTTCAGCCCCTAATCTCCTCAGACCTCGCCGAGGGCCGACAGATAGAGGTCCAGGATGGCCTCCTCCTCCTGGCGCTTGGCCTTGTCCTGCTTCCTGATGCGGATGACCTTGCGCAGGACCTTGACGTCATAACCCTCGCCCTTGGCCTCGGCGAAGACCTCCTTCATGTCGGTCATGACGGCCTGTTTGTCCTCTTCGAGGCGCTCCAGCCGCTCGATGATGGTGCGCAGACGGCCCTGGGCCGTTGCGGTCAGGACGTCGGGATTGCCGTCGAACGAGGCGTCATCGGCCATGGGGAATACTCCAGAAATCAGGCGCGGACGCTAACCATGCCGGACCGCGCGGCTCAACCGCGAACACGAAAAAGGCCGCGGACAAAGTCCGCAGCCTGTGGATCGTAGGGTTTTCCCTTTGCGCTATCGCCCGTTGGGCTGCTTGAGCGCATTTCCTTTTGCGCTACCGCCCTTCGGGCTG
>CAZERE010000068.1:0-16923 GCA_964515365.1 uncultured Phenylobacterium sp.
GTTCGGCGTCGATCTGGCGGTGCTGCGCGAAGGCCTGGATGCGGGGCGCTCCCTGGGGCGCGGCACGGTCGGCGACAATCTGATGTACTTCGAGACCGGCCAGGGCTCGGCCCTGTCGGCCGGCGCCCACCACGGGGTGGACCAGCAGACCCTGGAGGCCCGCGCCTATGGCGTCGCCCGGGCGTTCGAACCCCTGCTGGTGAACACGGTCGTCGGCTTTATCGGCCCGGAATACCTCTATGACGGCAAGCAGATCATCCGGGCTGGGCTCGAGGACCACTTCTGCGGCAAATTGCTCGGCCTGCCGCTGGGCTGCGACGTCTGCTACACCAATCACGCCCAGGCCGACCAGGACGACATGGACACCCTGCTGACCCTGCTGGCGACAGCGGAGGTGACCTTCATCATGGGGGTGCCGGGCGCCGACGACATCATGCTCAACTATCAGTCGACCTCCTTCCATGACGCTCTCTATGTCCGCGAACTGCTGGGCCTGAAGCGCGCGCCGGAGTTCGAGGCCTGGATGAGCCAGGTCGGGCTGGCCGACGCCGCCGGCCGGCTGAGCGCCGAGGCCGGTCGGCACCCGCTGCTGGAACTTCTGTCGTGACCACGCCCGTCGATCCCTCGGCGATGGCGGCCCTGACCGACGCCCGCGTCGCCCTGGGTCGCACAGGCTCGAGCCAGCCGACCAAGGCGGCCCTGGCCTTCGCCCTGGATCATGCGCGGGCCAGGGACGCCGTGCATCGCCCCGCGGACTTCGACGGCCTGGAGGCCGCCCTGCAACAGAGGGACCTGGCGAGCCTGCGGGTGGACAGCGCCGCGCAGGATCGCCTCACCTATCTGGCCCGCCCTGACCTCGGCCGACGCCTGTCTGACGAAAGCCGCGACCGGCTGGCCGCCCTCAGATCCCGGCCCGTGGTCGACCTGGCCATCGTCGTCGCCGACGGACTGTCCAGCCGCGCCCTCGACCACGTCCCCGCCCTCCTCGACGCCCTGCTCGCGGAGATTTCGCCGGAGGGCTGGACCCTGGCGCCGGTGATCCTGGCCGCCCAGTCCCGCGTCGCCCTGGGGGATGAGGTCGGCGCCCTCCTGAAGGCCCGCATGGTCCTGCTGCTGGTCGGCGAACGACCCGGCCTCTCGTCGCCCGACAGCCTGGGCGCCTATCTGACCTACGCCCCGCGGGTCGGCCTCAGCGATGCGGCGCGAAACTGCGTGTCCAACATCCGCCCTGCCGGCCTGATCCCCGCCCAGGGCGCCTTCAAGATCGCCTGGCTGATGCGGCAGGCCAGGCGCCTGCAACTGACCGGCGTCGCCCTGAAGGACGAGAGTTCCACCGACCACCTCGTCAGCGTCACGCCAGAGGCCGCCCGCCTCCCCGCTGACACCCCGCTTGAAAAGAACAAATCGGGAAAATAGGATCAGGCCCAACGCGAGGCGCGGGAGGGGATGATGGGCTTTCTCAAAGGGCTGTTTGGCGGACGGGAAAAGTCGTCGCCCCCACCGCCGTCGGACAAGGTGCTGGCGATCCAGGACGCGCTTCGGGCGCGGGTTCAGCCCTGCCTTCGGCTCCGGCCAGGCGGCGAGGGTCCCTCGCGGCTCGGGGGCGAGCCGGAGCTGACTGGGGAATGGCCGGTCTGGAAAGGCGGGCCCATGGTGTTCGTCGCCCAGCTGGACCTGGCCGAGATGCGCAGCGCCGGCGGCCCCGACTGGCTCCCCGCGGCGGGGCGGCTCCTGTTCTTCTGCGAGCCAGACGCCTGGGGGTCCGAACCTGAGGATGCCGGAGGCGTCCTGGTGCGCCACGAGACCGCGCCAGCCGAACCGCGGCTGCCGCCCCTGGATCTGCCGCGCGACGCCCGCTTCACGGCGACGCCTGTGAGCTTTGAAGCCGGCGAGTCCTGGCCCAGCTCCGAGCGGCTGGAGATCGACTGGGACACGATCGGCAAGCACGACTACGCGGCCCTTGAAGCCTTTGAGGAAGCCCACACGCCTGAAACGCCCATGCACCAGATCGGCGGCTATCCCGGCGCTGTCCAGGACGACGCCATGGAGGAGACTTGCCAGGAGATGACCGGGGGCTTCGGCGGCGGCGCCCTGGACTGGCGCTTGCTCCTCCAGGTCGACAGCGACCGCGAACGCGGCATGGTGTGGTTCGACAGCGGGCGCCTCTATTTCTGGGTCCGGGAACAAGATGCCCGGGCCGGGGATTTTTCCAGGGTCTGGCTGATCGTCCAGTCCGGCTGAGGGGTGGTTTTTTCAGGCCATTCCGTCCCGGATCGGACGGCTTTTCAGGCTGTTCCCGCTGGGGCGATCAAAGAAACATTACCCCCAAATGCAGGGTTTTGTTTGCCAGCGGCCATTCTATCGGTACAGGGTAGCGCGCAAGCTACAGGAAATGAGCAAACTATGACGACCGGAACAGTGAAGTGGTTCAACGCCACGAAGGGCTATGGCTTCATTCAGCCCGATGATGGCGGAGCCGACGTGTTTCTTCACATCAGCGCCGTTGAACAAGCGGGCATGAGCTCGGTGAACGAAGGCGACAAGCTCTCCTTCGAGCTCGAAAAGGACCGTAAGTCGGGCAAGATGTCCGCCGGCCAGCTCCAGAAGGCCTAAAGGAAAAGAGCCCCGGCCTTGATGGCCGGGGCTCCGACCTTTCTACATTCAGGCGCGACGGCCCGGCCCGCGCCCTCTAGTCTGGCGCCATGCCCATCGGCGCCGCCCCCATCCCCACCCCGCCCCTCAGCATCACCGGCCTCGCCAAGAGCGTGCCTGGCGGTCGCGTGCTGTTCCAGAACCTGGACCTGCATCTGCGCGCCGGCGAGATCGTGGCGATCATGGGCGAGTCCGGCGTCGGCAAGTCCAGCCTGCTCAATCTGATCGCCGGCCTCGACATGACCGATGTCGGGAAGATCGAGATCGACGGCGCCGACCTGGCGCAGCTCGATGACGACGCCCGCACCGCCCTGCGACGGGACCGCATCGGCTTCGTCTTCCAGGCCTTTCACATCCTCCCCCACCTGACCCTGGCGCAGAATGTGGCCCTGCCCCTGGTGCTGGCCCGAAAACCCCAGGCCGAGGCGCTCAGCCGGGCCAGAGAAATGCTGGACCAGGTGGGTCTGGCCGGTCGCGGCGAGGATTTCCCCGCCCAGGTCTCCGGCGGCGAACTGCAGCGGATCGCGCTGGCCCGCGCCCTGGTCCATAGCCCGGCCCTGCTGCTGGCCGATGAGCCCACCGGCAATCTCGATCCCCAGACCGCCGACAGCGTCCTGGCCCTGTTCTGCGAGCGGGCCCGCGCCAGCGGGGCTGCGGCGCTGATCGTCACCCACTCCGAACGGGCCGCCGCGGCGGCCGACCGCATCCTGATGCTGACGCCGGCCGGTCTGGCGCCCCATGCCGCGTCCTAGCCTGGGCTTAAGCCCCCTCCTGCTGCGCTGGATGGTGGGGGGTGAATGGCGCGCCCGGCCCGGACGCGTCCTGGTGGCGGTGCTGGCCATCGCCGTCGGCGTCGGCCTGGGCCTCGCCGTCCACCTGGTCAATCGCTCGGCGCTGGACGCCTTCGCCCAGGCGGTCAGCAGCGTCAGCGGCGCCGCCGATGTCCAGATCGAGGCCGCCAGTCCCTCGGGGTTCGATGAGACCCTCTATCCCCGGATCGCCCGCACGCCGGGCGTCGCCACAGCGAGCCCTGTGGTGGAGCTGGCCGCCACCAGCCCCGGCGGCGGCCTGACCCTGCTGGGCCTCGATCCTTTGCGCGCCTACGCCGTGACCCCAAGCCTGCTGGGCCAGGGCGGCGGCGCCTCGCCCACCACCGGCTCGGACGCCCTGTTCGACCTCGACACCGTCCATCTGTCGCCGGCCGCCCTGGCGGCGACGGGGCTCTCGGTCGGCGATCAGGTCCGGCTCACCGCCGCGGGCCATACAGCCGCATTCCGGATCGTCGGCACATTGGAGGCCCTGGGCGACAACCGCCCCCTGGCGGTGATCGACATCGCCGCGGCCCAGTGGCGGTTCGGCCAGCTCGGCCGGCTGCAGCGCATCGATGTCCGTCTCGCGCCCAACGCCGACCGCAGCCGGGTGGAGGCCGCCCTGCGCGCCAACCTGCCGGACGGGGCCGACCTGGTCACCGCCCAGAGCGAGATGCGCCGCACCGAGAGCCTGTCACGGGCCTATCGCGTCAATCTGCAGATGCTGGCCCTGGTGGCCCTGCTCACCGGCGGCTTCCTGGTCTATTCGGCCCAGTCCCTGTCGGTGGCCCGCAGGCGGCCCCAGTTCGCCCTGCTGCGGGTGCTTGGCCTGCCGGCCCGCGGCATGCTGGGCCAGGTCCTGATCGAGGGCCTGATCCTCGGCCTGATCGGCTCGGCCCTGGGCGTCGCCTTCGGCTATGGGCTGGCCGAGCTCGCCCTGCGCCTGCTGGGCGGCGACCTAGGCGGCGGCTATTTCGCCGGCGAGCGACCGCAGCTTTCGATCGCGCCGATCGCCACGGCGGTGATCTTCGCCCTGGGCCTGGCCATCGCCCTGGCCGGCAGCCTCTGGCCCGCCCTGGAGGCCGAACGCACGCCCGCCGCCGTGGCCCTGAAGGCCGGCTCCGGTGACGCGCCCGATCCCAGCCGCCTGCGTCGCCCGTGGATCAGCCTCGCCCTGCTGGTCGTGGGCATGGCCGCGGCCCAGGCGCCCCCGGTGGGGGGCCTGCCCCTGTTCGGCTATCTGGCCATCGCCCTGATGCTGGCCGGCGGCGTGGGCGCCATGCCCTGGCTGGCCCGCACGGCCCTGCAGCCCCTCCGGCGCCTCAGCAGCCCGCCGGCGCCCCTGGCCCTGGCCATCGCGCGGCTGTGGGGGGCGCCGCGGCAGGCGGCCGTGGCCCTCAGCGGCATTGTCGCCAGCACCAGCCTGATGGTGGCCATGGCCGTCATGGTCACCAGCTTCCGCGGCTCGGTGGACGAATGGCTGACCCAGATCCTGCCGGCCGACATCTATATGCGCATGGCCGAGGGCGCCGCCCTCGATCCAGGCCTTCAGGCGCAACTGGCCGCCGCTCCGGAGATCGCCACCATCGAGTTCCGCGACAGCTTCAGCCTGCGCCTCGATCCTGAACGCCCGGCGGTCCAGCTCATCGCCCGGGGTGGGCCGGACGCCAGCCCCGCCCATGACCTGCCGCTGGTGGGCCGGACGGCGACGCCGCCGGCCGGCGCGACCCCGGCCTGGATTTCGGAACCCATGGCCCAGATCTACCGCCTGGCGCCGGGAGACCTCCTGACCCTGCCCCTGGGGGACGGCGCCGAGGTCCAGGTGGCCGGGGTCTGGCGGGACTATTCCAACCAGTTCGGGGCCCTGATCCTCGACCAGGCCGCCTATACCCGCCTGACCGGCGAGACGGCGCGGGGCGAAGCGGCCATCACCCTGGCGCCCGGGGCGGACCCGCAGCCGGCCATCGCCGCCCTGCGCGAGCGCCTGCCGCCGGACCTGGCCACCCAGGCCAGCTTCGCCGAACCGCAGGAGCTGCGCGCCGTAGCCCTGCGCATCTTCGACCGCAGCTTCGCCATCACCTACGCCCTGGAAGCCATCGCCATCCTGGTGGGGCTGACCGGGGTGGCGGCCACCTTCTCGGCCCAGACCCTGGCGCGGCGCAAGGAGTTCGGGGTGCTCCGCCATCTGGGGGTCCGCCGGGGGCAGATCGTCTGGATGCTCGCGGCCGAAGGCGCCCTGCTGGGCCTCATCGGCGCCGCGGCCGGCCTGGCGCTTGGCGTCGGCATGAGCCAGATCCTGATCCATGTGGTCAATCCGCAGTCCTTCAACTGGACCATGGAAACGCGACTGCCCTGGCCGCTGCTGGCGGGGCTGGGCGCGGCCCTGGCCCTGACCTCGGCCGGCACGGCGGTCCTGGCCGGCCGCGGCGCCCTGTCGGACAGCGCCGTGCGCGCCGTGCGGGAGGACTGGTGATGATCGGACGTCGCGCCCTGGCCGGCCTGATCGGCGCGGGCCTTCTCCTGCCGCCCTCGACCCTGGCCCTGGGTCAGACGCCGCCGGGCGGTCAGCCGCGGTTTGCGCCGGTGCGCCCGGGAACCTCCTTGAGGTTTCCCGCCGATCATGGCGCCCACCCCGATTTCCGCACCGAGTGGTGGTACGTCACCGGCTGGCTGCAGGCTGGATCACAGACGCTCGGCTTCCAGATCACCTTCTTCCGCTCCCGCCCGGCCATTGATCAGCGCAATCCCAGCGCCTTCGCCCCGCGGCAGATCATCTTCGCCCACGCCGCCCTGTCCGATCCCGCCGTCGGCCGCCTGATCCACGCCCAGAGGATCGCCCGCGCGGGCTTCGGCCTCGCCGAGGCCAGGACCGGCGACCTGGACCTCGTCCTCGACGACTGGCGCATGGCCCGGGACGCCGCCGACGTCCTCCACGCCCAGGCGGGAGACGCGAGCTTCGCCCTGGATCTGCAGCTCACCCCCAGCCAGCCGGTGCTCCTGCAGGGCGATGCGGGGTTCAGCCGGAAGGGCCCCGAGCCCGAGCAGTCGAGCTACTATTACAGCTGGCCGCATCTGAAGGTCGCCGGCGCCCTGACCCGCCAAGGCCGCCGGGTCGCGGTCTCCGGCGAGGCCTGGCTGGACCACGAATGGTCCTCGACCCTGCTGGACGCCCGCGCCGTGGGCTGGGACTGGGTGGGCCTGAACCTGGACGACGGCGGGGCGCTGACCGCCTTCCAGGTCCGTGACGCCGACGGACGCGCCGTCTGGGCCGGGGGCTCCCTGCGCGACCGGAATGGCGCGGTCACCATCTTCAAGCCCAAGGACGTTGCGTTCGTCACCCGCGGCTGGTGGCGCTCGCCCCGCACCGGCGCCCGCTATCCCATCGCCCGCGACGTGCAGGTGCGCACCGCCGGGGGTCTTCGCACCTGGCGCCTCGCCCCCCTGTTCGACGACCAGGAGCTGGACAGCCGCCCGATCGGCCCGGTCTATTGGGAAGGCGCCGTCCGCGGCGACGGCGCGCGGGGTTATCTGGAGCTCACCGGCTATGAGGCGCCGCTGGCGCTATAGCGCCGCGAACGGCCTGCGCTATAGCTTAGGCTCTGGATGAGACAGGGAGGACGACCATGGCCCACTGGCTTCTGAAGTCCGAGCCGGATGCGTTTTCCTGGGACGACCTGGTGGCCTGCGGGGCCAAGGGCGAGCCCTGGACCGGGGTGCGCAACCACACCGCCAAGCGCCATCTGGCGGCCATGAAGCTGGGCGACCGCGCCTTCTTCTATCACTCCCAGGCCGGCAAGGAGATCGTCGGCGTCTGCGAGGTGATCAAGGAGGCCTATCCCGACCCCACCGACGCGAAGGGCGTCTTCGTCTGCGTCGACGTGAAGGCGGTGGAGCCGCTGCCCCAGCCCTTCACCCTGGCCCAGGCCAAGGCCGATCCGAAGCTCGCGGACATGTCCCTGGTGACCTCCTTCCGCCTGTCGGTCCAGCCGGTGACCGACGCGGAATGGAAGCACGTCTGCCAGGCGGTCGGCCTCAAGGCCTAGACGACCCGGACCTCCGGCGGCCCCTCGACAATCCGCCCGACCACCGCGGCCGCCGTCGCGCCCAGTTCGGCCAGCCGCGCCATGACCTGGGGAACCGCCTCGGGCGCGAGCGCGATCAGCAGGCCGCCGCTGGTCTGCGGGTCACAGAGGATGTCGCGGCGCCAGTCGTCGAAGCCTTCGGGCAGGACCACCGCCTCGCCATAGCTCGTCCAGTTGCGCCCCGAGGCGCCGGTCCGCACCCCGGCCCGGGCCAGGGCCTCCACCTCATCCAGCAGGATCGGCGCATCAGCCGAGATCTCGGCCGATACGCCCGCCCCGCGGCACATTTCCAGGGTGTGGCCCAGCAGGCCAAAGCCGGTGACGTCGGTGGCGCCATGGACGCCGGCGAAGCCCGCCAGCTCGGCGCCGATGCGGTTGAGCTGGGTGGTCGAGGCGATCAGCGCTTCATAGCCCGCCGGCGCCAGGCGCTCCTGCTTGAAGGCCGCGCTCAGCACGCCGACGCCAAGGCCCTTGGTCAGCAGCAGCACGTCGCCGGGCCGGGCGGTGCGGTTGGTCAGCACCTTGTCGGGATGGACCAGGCCCATGGCCACGAGGCCATAGATCGGCTCGACGCTGTCGATGGAATGGCCGCCGGCCACCGGAATGCCGGCCTCGGCGCAGACCGCGGCCCCGCCAGCCAGGATGGCCGAGATCTGGTCGGTCGAAAGCTTGCCGATGGGCATGCCGACGATGGCCAGGGCGAAGATCGGCGTCGCCCCCATGGCATAGACGTCGGAGATGGCGTTGGTCGCCGCGATCCGCCCGAACTCGAACGGATCATCCACCACCGGCATGAAGAAGTCCGTGGTCGCCACCAGGGCCTGCGCATCGTTGAGCCGCCAGACGGCCGCATCGTCGGAGGTTTCGGTCCCGACCATCAGGTTGGGGAAGACAGCGGCCTGGGGCACGCCGGCCAGGATCTCCCGCAGCACCGCCGGCGCCAGCTTGCAGCCGCAGCCGCCCCCATGGGCCAGGTCGGTCAGCCGCATCTGCTGGGTCATGGGGTGTTCCTTGTCTTTGAGGGCCTGCGGGTCGTTGTATAGCACCCCGGCGGACGGAGGGACGCGGACCATGGCCGGATATCAGACGACCCAGGCGGTCAGCGCCGCGGACCTGGCGGTGTTCGACGCCATCATCGATGTGCGGAGCCCGTCGGAATTCGCCCTCGATCACGTGCCGGGCGCGGAGAACCTGCCCGTCCTGGACGACGCCCAACGCGCCGAGGTCGGCACGATCTATGTGCAGGAGTCGCGCTTTCTCGCCCGCCGGATCGGCGCGGCCCATGTGGCGCGCAACATCGCCCGGCACCTGGAGACCGCCCTGGCCGACCGGCCGGCCAGCTTCCGGCCGCTGATCTACTGCTGGCGGGGCGGCCAGCGGTCGGACGCCATGGCCACCATCCTGTCCCAGGTGGGCTGGCCGGTGACCCTGCTTCAGGGGGGCTATCGCACCTATCGCCGCCACGTCACCGCCAGGCTCTATGACGAGGACCAGCCTCTGAAGCTGATGCTTCTCGACGGCCACACCGGCTCGGCCAAGACCGAGATTCTCAACGCCCTGCCGGCCATGGGCGTGCAGGTCCTGGACCTGGAGGGACTGGCCGAACACCGGGGCTCGCTGTTTGGCGCGCTTTCGGGACGGCCCCAGCCGAGCCAGAAGATGTTTGAGTCCCGACTGCTGGGCGTCCTGCACGGCCTTGATCTGGACCGTCCCATCGTGGTCGAGGCCGAGGCCAGCAAGATCGGCGACCGGATGACCCCGCCGGTGCTGTGGCGGGCCATGCAGGCCGCGCCGCGGATCGTCCTCGAGGCCAGCCAGGAACACCGGGCGGCCTATCTGGCCAGCGCCTATGGCGACATCGCCGCCGATTCCCCCGCCCTGGAGGCGGCCTTCGCCCGCCTGCCGATCCCGCCCAGCCGCGAACGCCTGGAGGCCTGGCGAAGCCTCATCGCGGCGGGGGATTTCGCCGCCCTCGCCCACGCCCTGATCGGCCTCCATTACGACCCGGCCTATGATCGGGCCGCCCGCAAGGCGGACGCCCCGGTGACGGCGCGGCTCGCCCTCGATCCGCTGGACGCCGACAGCCGGGCCCTTACGGCGCAGCAGATCAAAGCCCTGGTGACGGACACCTTCGGTGGCGTCTGAAGGCCGTCATGCCGCCGTATAGAAGGAGGAACCTCCCGCATGGCCGTCGATTATAGCCGGGCTGGGACGCTGGCCCTTCGGGGGTCGATACGGAGGGAGACGAGGTTTGACGATCCTGTTCCGCGGCGGCCCCCAGCCCTCCCCGCGCCGCTGGCTTCCGCTCGCCTTCGCCAGTCTGGCCGGCCTCGTGATCGCCGGCTGCTCAGGCGAACCCAGCGAGGCGCAGCTTCGCCCGCCGTCGGAATGGCGGGCGACCTTCGAAGAGTCCGCCCGGTTCGCCGCCGACCGCACCCGCCGCGCCTCTGAGGAGGTACTGCGTCGATCCCCCGCCGTCGCCGCGCCGGCCCTGGCCCAGACGATCCGCTTTTCCCGCGCCGAGGCGCTGCGGCAGACGCCCGAAGCCATGCCTGAGGACATCCGCGCCGCCCTCAGCCCCTATTTCGATGATGAGATCCTGGAACAGGCCCAATGGACCCTGGCGGGCCAGGACCATGGCCTCGGCTCCCTTCTGGCGCGCTGGTACTATGACGAAGGCGCGATCACCCTTCACGACGTCATCGTCTTCTCCGACGCCAAGGTCGCCCGGAACGTCTGGCTCTGGGCCCACGAGCTCGCCCATATGGAACAGTACCGGCGCATGGGGCTGGACGGCTTCGCCCTGCGCTATGTCACCGACTGGCGTCTCCTCGAGGCCCAGGCCAGCAGCCGCGCCTTCGCCATCACCGCCGACATCCGCGCGCAGCGGGCGGCCAAGCCCTCGCCGGTCAAGGCGGTGATGGAGACGGTCGGCGACATGCTCGACAGCCCCGAAACCGACCCGTTGGAGCCGCCCCAGGGTCAGGAGAGCGACACCGAGGCGCCCGAAGAGGTCGAGGAATCGGGCGCGGCGGAGGCTGAGCCCGCGGCGGCCCTGAGCGAGCCCGCCGCCCCCTAGGCCCGGCCGCCGTTCTGCGCCGATGGTCCAGGCAGGGCTTGCCATGGCCGGCCGCATCGCCAAGCTAGGCCCACAATTACAGGGGGATATGCCGCATGGCCTTGAGTTCCGGATTTCTGGGCGCGATCGAAAAGGTCGGAAACCGCCTGCCCGACCCTGTGGTCATCTTTGTCTGGATGATCGTGGCCCTGTTCGTGGCCAGCATGGTCGCAGCCGCCATGGGCGCCTCGGCGATCAATCCGGCCACCGGCGAGACCCTGACCGCGATCAGCCTGGCGACCTCGGAAAACCTGCGCCGGCTGTTTGTGGACATGCCCCGCACCCTGACCGGCTTCGCGCCCCTGGGCACGGTGCTCGTCGTCATGCTGGGCGCCGGCGTGGCCGAGCGCACCGGCTTCTTCTCGGCCGCCATGCGGGCCAGCGTCTCCAAGGCGCCCAAGGCGCTCCTGACTCCGATCATCATCTTCGTGGCGATCGTCTCCAACCACGCGGCCGATGCGGCCTATGTGGTGCTCGTCCCCCTGGCGGCCATCGTGTTCGCCGCCGCCGGCCGCCATCCCGTAGCCGGGATTTCCGCGAGCTTCGCCGGCGTCTCCGGCGGATTTTCGGCCAACATCTTCCCCGGTCACCTCGACGCCCTGCTGCTGGGCATCACCGAGCCGGCCGCCCATCTGCTGGACCCCAGCTGGACGGCCAATATCGCCGGCAACTGGTGGTTCATCCTGGCCATGACCGTGGTCTTCACCCCGCTGGGCTGGTGGGTGACCGACAGGATCGTCGAACCGCGGCTGGCGCCCTGGACGCCGGCCGGCCTCGCCGCCGTCACCGAAGAGGCGGCCGAGGACGCCGAGGCGGTCTCGCGCCGGGAGCGGAAGGGCCTGCTCTGGGCCGGGATCGGCGCCCTGGTGATCGTCGGGCTCTGGACGGCCATGACGCTGGGCCCGGCCGCCCCGTTCGTCGACGCCGAGGCGGGTCCCGGCGAGCGGATGACGCCCTTCTACGGCTCCCTGGTCGCCGGCTTCTTCCTGCTGTTCCTGGTCTGCGGCGTCGCCTATGGGGCGGCGGCCGGCACGGTGAAGACCCAGGGCGACGTGGTGCGCCTGACCGGCCAGGCCATGGCCGATATGGGTCCCTATATCGTGCTGGCCTTCGTGGCGGCCCATTTCGTCACCCTGTTCAACTGGTCGAATCTGGGGGCGATCATCGCCATCCATGGGGCTGAGGGCCTGCGCGCCTCGGGCCTGCCCACGCCGCTGCTGCTGTCCGGCATGGTCCTGCTGGCGGCCAGCATCAATCTCATGGTGGGCTCGGCCTCGGCCAAGTGGGCGGCGCTTGCGCCGATCCTCGTGCCCATGCTGATGCTGCTGGGGGTCAGCCCGGAGATGAGCACGGCGGCCTATCGCATGGGCGATTCGACCACCAATATCGTCACGCCGCTGATGGTCTATTTCCCCCTGATCCTCGGCTTTGCGCAGCGCTACCAGAAGGACTTCGGGGTCGGATCGCTGATGGCGGTCATGGTCCCCTATTCCATCGCCTTCCTCAGCGCAGGGCTCATCATGGTTCTGGGCTGGGCCGCGCTCGACCTGCCCCTCGGCCCCGGGGCGAGCGTCGACTACCAGCTGCCGACGGCCATCCAGGCCCAGCCATGAGCCTGCCCATCGCCGGCCGCTGGTTCGAACGCCAGTCGGTCGGCGCGGGGCTGACCCTGCTGTGGGAGCCGCACGTCCATCCCCTGCTGAGGTGCAATATCTGGCATCTTCGGGGGCGGGACGCCGACCTGTTGGTGGACAGCGGCATGGGCCTGTCCAGTCTGAAGGCCGCCGCCCGGGACCTGTTTGGCGTCCACGTCCTGGCGGTCGCCACCCATGCCCATATCGACCATGTGGGCGGCCACCATGAGTTCGAGCATCGGCTGGTCCATGCCGCCGAAGCCGAGCGCCTGGCGCAGGGGCGGGACGCCTATTCCCTCGACCTCGAGGCCTATGATCCGGCGACCCGGGACCACCTGGCGGCGGTGGGCTATGACATCTCCGGCGGACTGCTGAGCGCCATACCCCACGCCGGCTTTACGCCCGCCGATCACGTCCTGCGCGGCGCGGAGCCCACCCGGATCCTCAACGAAGGCGATGTCGTCGATCTGGGCGACCGAGCCTTCGAGGTGCTGCACCTGCCCGGCCACTCCCCCGGCAGTATTGGCCTGTGGGAGGCCGCGACCGGCACGCTGTTTTCCGGAGACGCCATCTATGACGGCCCCCTGCTGGACGACCTGCCGGGCTCCGATATCGGCCACTACCGCGCCACCATGGAGCGGCTCCTGACTCTGCCGGTCACCTGCGTGCACGCCGGGCATGACCCCAGCTTTGGGGCCGATCGGCTGAAAGTCCTGGCCCGCGCCTATCTGGACCGGACTGGCTGACGCCAACGCCCTTCATTTCCATGCAACGGCCCCCGATATAGGGTGGGTGGCAAGCCACGCCCCTCCCTCCTGGACGATCGATGAAGCAGTTCCTGACCACCATGGCCGGCGTCTTCGCCGGGCTGATCCTCTTTCTGGTGGGCGTGCCCTTCCTGCTTATCGTGATCGCCGCCGGCGCCACGCGGCCGGCCCCCCTGCCGGGCGACCTGGTGCTGCAGCTCGACCTGCGCACGGCCATGACCGACCAGGACGTGCAGAACCCCCTCTCGGGCTTCGGCCGCCGATCCAACTCGGTGATGTCGGTGATCGAGACGCTGAAGCGCGCCGAGGACGACGGACGGGTCAAGGGCCTGATCGTGCGCCTGCCGGAAACCGGCATGGAGCCCGGCTCGGCCGACGAGATCCGTCTGGCGCTGAAGCGCTTCGAGGCCAGCGGCAAGCCGGTCATCGCCCACAGCCAGGGGCTCTATCAGGCCGGCGTCGTCACCTCGACCTATATGGTCGGCGCAGCCGCCGGGGAATTCTGGATGCAGCCGGGCGCCGCCCTGCAGGTCACCGGCCTGGCGGTGGAGGACGTCTTCTTCAAGCGCTTCTTCGACAAGTACGGCGTCGAGCCGGACTATGAGCAGCGCAAGGAGTTCAAGAACGCGGTCAACGGCTACCTCCACAGTGACTACACAGAGGCCCACCGCACCGCCCAGCTGTCCTGGATGAACTCGGTCTATGCGAGCACGCTGGGCTTCGCCGCCGCCGACCGCGGGCTGGAGCCGGCTGTCCTCAAGGCCCGGCTGGAAGGCGGCCCCTATCCGGCCGCCCGCGCCCTTGAGCTTGGCCTGATCGACAAGCTCGGCCAGTTGCACGACGCCCAGGAAGCCATGCTGGACGCCGCGGGCGACGACGCCGAACTGGTGGAGCTGAGCGCCTATGCCCGCAGCGCCGGATCGAGCGAGGGATCAGGTCCCGTGGTGGCTCTGATCGAGGCCGAGGGCCCGATCATCACCGGTCGCAACGGCCTGTCCAATCCCCTGGCGCCGAGCGCCATGATCTACTCCGATGATGTCGCCCAGGCCCTCTATGACGCCGCCGAGGACGACTCGATCCGGGCCGTGGTCATGCGGGTCAATTCGCCGGGCGGGTCGGACACGGCCTCCGAACAGATTCTCGCCGCCGTCCGGGCGGTGAAGGCCGCAGGCAAGCCGGTCGTGGTCAGCATGGGGACCTACGGCGCCTCGGGCGGCTACTGGATCGCCTCGGAGGCCTCGGCCATCGTGGCCCAGCCGACCACGCTCACCGGCTCCATCGGCGTCTATGGCGGCAAGCTGGCCCTTGGCCCGGCTCTGGCTGACTTCGGCGTTGATATGCGCGAGCTGGGGGTGGGCGGCGAGTTCGCCGGCGCCTATGGCCTCGGCTCGGGCTTCACGCCGGCCCAGGCCCAGGCCTTTTCGGCCATGATGGACAATGTCTATGCCGAGTTCATCACCCGGGTGGCCCGCGGTCGTGACCTGACGCCGGCCCGCGTGGACGAGATCGCCCGCGGCCGGGTCTGGACCGGCGCCCAGGCCAAGACGCTGGGTCTCGTGGACGAGGTCGGCGGACTTTATCAGGCGATCGACCGGGCCAAGGCCATGGCCAGCCTTGAGGGCGACATTCGTCTGCGCCGCATGACGCCCCACGCCACGCCCCTGGAAGCCCTGGAACAGGCCCTGGGCATGGGCGCGGTCTCGGTGAAGACCCTGGCCGCCGCAGCCTGGGTGCTGGGCGATCCCCGCGCCCAGAGCGTTCTGGACACCCTGGCGGCCGAGCGGCTGCAGGGCCAGGGCCACGGCGCGGTGCTGGCGCCCACGCCGGTGCGCTAGGCGGCGGAGCGGCCAGCGATCGTCGGCGCCGAAGCCGCGTGCTGCTGTCCAAGGTTCCGATTTAAGGCCGTGTGTCCGAGGGCGCCCGTCCTGCCTGTTCCCCCAGGCCCTCATCCTGGGTCCCGCGCGCCAGGATTCCTTGCGACGCTTTCGCCAGGCCCGGCGAGGTCCTAGCCGCAGGCGTCCAGCAAACTCACATGATCAGCAGGTCGCCGACCAGGGCCACGCGGCCAACGCGTCGGCCTTGCGGCTGAGGCCTCGGTCAAGGCCTGGCCAGGACCGTCCGCCGCCCGACCTCCAGACAAAAAGAAAGGGCGGCGGACCGAAGTCCGCCGCCCCAACTCTTGCTCTCCAGCGGGTCTTAGAACCGCAGGTTCAGACCGACCACGAAGATGCGGCCGAGGGTGTCATAGGCGCTGGGCAGGGTGTTGCCCGAGTTGGCCGAGGTGGTGGCCGCCTCGTTGCCGAGCACCGGGGGATCCTTCTCGAACACGTTCTGGACCGAGACCGTCAGCTTGGTCACGTCGTTGAACGAGTAGCTCGCCGCCAGGTCGATGTAGTTGTAGGCGTCGATCTCACGGAAGGCCGCGAAGGTGTTGGCCTGCTGGACCGGCTCGATCTCGACGCTGTCGAGGTAGCGCCACAGATAGGACAGCTGCAGGTCGCCCATGCTCCAGGTCGTGCGCTGCACGAAGCGGAACTTGTGGGTCGGGTTACCGCACTGGGTGCCGTAGTAGCCCAGGCAATCAACCACCGGGGTGAGGCTGCTCGAGAGGAACTCGTTGGTCAGGTAGTAGTTACCCGTCCAGGAGAAGGCCAGGCTGCCCCAACGCTGGTCCAGGCCAATGGTGTCGAGGTCGAGGCCGAAGTTGACCGCGGCTTCGATACCTTCAGCGCGACGATAGTCCAGGTTGGTGGTGAAGCGCTGGACGCCCGAACCCGGCGAGGCGATGTCGCCGTTGACGCGCACGATGCGGTCGCAGAACTGCTGGATGCCAGCGACGTAGCAAGCATCCAGGGTTTCCTGAGCGGAGAAGGCGTCGATGTAGTCCTTCACCTCGATGTCGTAATAGTCGATCGAGATGACGGGACGACGCAGGGCGGTCAGGAAGCCGGGCTCCCAGACGATGCCGGCGGTGGTCGAGTCGGCCAGTTCCGCATCAGGCAGGTTCTGGAGATCGGTGCCTTCGAAGGTGTTGATCTGGCCAGAGACGATGTCCTGGACCGTGCCAACCTGAGCGGCCGTCATGCCGGTGGCGATACAACGGGCGCGCAGTTCCGCCGAGATGGCGTTGGGGTTGCCCAGCGAGCAGTAGTCGTAGTCGGCGTTCCGCAGGTTAGTGACCACCGGCGCAGCGATTTCGCTGACGTTCGGGGCGCGGGCGGCGCGCTGACGCATGACGCGGAAGCGCAGGCCGTCGATCGGCTCGTAGTTGGCGCCGATCTTCCAGGTGCTGTAGCTGCCGGTCGGATTGTAGTCCGAATAACGGTAGCCGAGTTCCAGGCCGAGGGCCTGGATGAACGGCTGGTCCATGGCGATCGGAACGATCATTTCACCGAAGATTTCGTGCGCGTCGAAGCCGCCGGCGATGGGCAGCTGGTTGCCGCCGGCGCCGCCGAGGCAGCTGACCGGAGCGAGCTTCCAGCATTCGTCGGGGGTGAAGCGGCCGAACTCTTCGCGGTATTCCACGCCGAGCGAGGCGGCCACCGGGGCGTTCGCCCAGGGGCTTTGCAGCGCCGACAGCTCACCGTTCACAGACGCGTTGAACACGGTCTGCTCGTAGGATTCCGAGATGATGCCGGTGGCGGAGGAATAGGCCGCCATTTCCGGAGTGATCGTGCCGTACGCGCCGAAGACGTTGATCGGAACGCAGGCGGCGGTGTCGACGCGGCACTCGGTCGTGGAGACCGCGTTCAGCGCGTTACCGAAGTTGGTCGTGTTGGTGTAACCGGCCGAGATGTTGGTCCGGTCGACCTGACCCTTCTGGAGGTAGACGTTCCAGTTGTAGCTGTCCATCAGCGTGCC
>CAZERE010000069.1:0-16655 GCA_964515365.1 uncultured Phenylobacterium sp.
GACAGTTCGGGGCGGGTCTCGCCCTTTTTTGCCCGATGGCGCAGGATGGTGTCGGCGTTGCGCGCCCGCCAGAGGCCGTCCTGGCCCTTCACGATCCGGCGGAACCGGTCATAGGCCCGTAGCGCATAGCCGCCGGTGGAGACGAAATCGACCACCTGCTCGAAGTCCTCCCAGGCCAGCGCCCGATAGGGGCCGGAGGTGCGGATCTCCTCATAGAGGGCGAGCGCGTCGAAGGGTTCGGAGCAGGCGCAGCCCATGATGTGCTGGGCCAGGATGTCGAGGGCGCCGACCCTCGGCGGGTCGCCGTCGAAGCGGTTCTCGGCGATGGCCTCGCGGGCGGCCTGGCACTCCAGCATCTCGAAGCGGTTGGCCGGCACGAACAGGGCGCGGCTGGCCTCGTCCATCCGGTGATTGGCCCGGCCGATCCGCTGCACCATGCGCGAGGCGCCCTTGGGCGAGGCGAGCTGGATCACCAGGTCCACATCCCCCCAGTCGATGCCGAGGTCCAGCGTCGAGGTGCAGACCACGGCGCGCAGCTCGCCCCGGGCCATGGCCGCCTCCACGCGGCGGCGCTGCTCGGCGGCCAGGGAGCCGTGGTGCAGGGCGATGGGCAGGGCGTCCTCGTTTAGCCGCCACAGCTCCTGGAAGGCGAACTCGGCCTGGAAGCGGGTGTTGACGAACACCAGCGCCGTCCTGGCCTTCTTGATGACCTCATAGACCTCGGCCATGGCGTGCTGGGCGGTGTGGCCGGCCCAGGGCACCCGGCCTTCGGACAGCAGCACATCGACGATCGGCGGCGTGCCGGCCGGACCCAGCACCAGATCGACCGCAGGCGGGGCGTCATCCCCGCCAGCGTGAAAGCCCATCCACCGGCGGATGACGTCGGGATCGTCCACCGTCGCCGACAGGCCCACCCGGCGCAGGCTGGGGCTGAAGGTCTGCAGGCGGGCGATGTCCAGCGCCAGCAGGTCGCCCCGCTTGGTGGAATGCAGGGTGTGGATCTCGTCCAGGATGATGCAGGACAGGTCCTCGAAATAGGCCTGCGCCCCTTCCCAGGCGCAGAACAGGGCCAGCTGCTCGGGCGTGGTCAGCAGGATGTCCGGCGGCTTGACCCGCTGGCGCTGGCGCCGGGCCGCCCCGGTGTCGCCGGTGCGGGATTCGGCCACGATCGACAGGCCCATCTCGCGGATCGGCGTGGCCAGGTTGCGCTCCACATCCACGGCCAGGGCCTTCAGCGGCGAGATATAGAGGGTGTGGATGCCCCGCGGCGTATTGGCTGGCGGCCGCTGGGACAGTTCGATCAGGCTGGGCAGGAAGCCGGCCAGGGTCTTTCCGCCGCCGGTGGGCGCGATCAGCAGGGCGTCGCGGCCGGCCCGCGCCCGGGCCACCATCTCCAGCTGATGGGCCCGGGGCGCCCAGCCGCGCGTGGCGAACCAGTCGGCGAAGGCGGCCGGCAACAGGTCTGCGGGGAGGGCGGCGTCTTCGGCCATCGGTCCGTCTCATAGCATGTTCCCGTTCCGTTTCACGGCAAATCCCGCTAGGAGTCGCAGCCGTGAACGCGCTCGCCCCCGCCCTCGATCTGGCGCCTGCCCTGGTGGTCCTGCCGGGACCCCGCGCCGGCGCGGCCGACGCCGAGCGGGCCGAGGCCCTGCGCGCGCCCGACGCCCGGGACCTGTTCGAGCGCGGCCCGGTCCTGGTGGCTCATGCGGCCATGACCGCAAGGCGGCTGGCCCTGCACCCGCCGCCCCGCAGCCCCCGCACCTTCGACGCCCTGGAGCTGTTCGCCTTCGTGCGGCCGGCGAAGTTCTGCGCGCCCTCGGCGGCGGGGCTCGCTCAGACGCTCGGCCTGCCCGAGCCCAAGGGCGCGCCGGCCCAGGCCCGCGCCCTGCGCCAGGCCTGCCTGTTGCTCCTGGAGGAACTGGCCCGCACGCCCCAGCCCAACCGGGAAGAGGCCCTGGCCCAGGCCGAGACCCTGGCGCGCGCCGGCTGGGCCTGGGGCGCGGCGGTGATCGGCGCCCTGCGCTCGGCCCCGGTGGGCAACGCCTTCCGCGGTTCGGGCCTCGATGTCTGGAGCCGCATTCCCGAATGGGAGGACCAGGCGCCCCTGGGGGAGCCCGGCTCGCGTCCCATCGCAGGGCCTGAGGCGGCCCAGCGGTTGACGGAGCTGTTGCACCGCGCAGGTCTCGACGAGGCCCGCCCGGCCCAGGCGGAGTTCGCCTCTGAGGCCGCCTACGCCTTCCAGCCGCGGGAGAAGGAGGGCGAGCCACGGATGATGCTGGCCGAGGCCGGCACCGGCATCGGCAAGACCATGGGCTATCTGGCGCCGGCCTCGCTGTGGGCCGAGGCCAATGGGCCGGCGGTCTGGGTCTCGACCTATACCCGCGCCCTGCAAAGGCAGATCGAGCGCGAAAGCCACGCCATCTATCCCGACGAGAAGACCCGCGCCCGCAAGGCCGTGGTCCGAAAAGGTCGGGAGAACTATCTCTGCCTCTTGAACCTGCAGGACGCCGTCAACGCCGCCCAGCTGGGCAATGGGGACCTGGTGGGTCTGACGCTGGCGGCTCGCTGGGCGCGGGCGAGCCGGGACGGGGACATGACCGGGGGCGACTTCCCCGCCTGGCTGCCGACCCTGTTTGGCCTGCCCACGCCCATGCAGGCCTCGGCCGCCAATCTGGTGGACCGCCGCGGCGAGTGCGTGCACGCCGGCTGTCCGCACTATCGGACCTGCTTTGTGGAAAAGGCCATCCGCGGGTCGCGGCGCGCCGATCTGGTGATCGCCAACCATGCGCTGGTCCTGACCCAGGCGGCGTTCGACGGCGCGCGCGCCGCGCGGGGCTCCAAGGCCGATAGCGAGACCGCGCATCTCAAGCGCCTGGTGTTCGACGAGGGCCACCACCTGTTCGAGGCCGCCGACAGCGCCTTTTCCGCCGCCATTTCCGGGGCTGAATCTGCCGAACTGCGGCGCTGGCTGAGGGGCCCCGAAGGCCGCGGCCGCCGCGGGCGGGGGCTGGAGGCCCGGCTGATGGATGTGCTGGGCGACGCCGACGAGGCCAAGCGCGCCCTGCTCGCCGCCCTGCAGGCCGCCGCCGCCCTGCCCGGCGAGGGCTGGTCCGGGCGGATCGCGCCGGCCACCGGCGAGGTGAACCCCATCGGCGCCATCGAGGCCTTCCTGGTCGCCGTGCTGGAGCAGCTGCGCGCCCGGGCCGCGCCGTCGGAGGTGGGGATGGAGTGCGCCGCCCGGCCGGCGCTGGACCTGGTGCGCGACACCGCCCGGGAGGCGGCGGCCGCACTCGCTCGCATCGAGGCGCCCCTGCTGGCGCTCGCCCGCCACCTGGAGGACCTGCTGGACGCCGAGGCCGCGACGCTGGGCCCCAGCGAACGGGCGCGGATCGAAGGGGCGCTGCGGGGGCTGGATCGCCGGGCGCGGATGACCCTGCCGGCCTGGCGCTCCATGCTGCGGGCCATCGACGAGGACGCCGAGGACGATCCGGACTTCGTCGACTGGTTCGACGCCACCTTCCTCTATGGCCGGGTGGTGGACGCCGCCTGCCGTCGTCACTGGGTCGATCCGACAGAACCGCTGACCAACGCTGTCATTGCGCCGGCCCATGGGGTGCTGGTGACCAGCGCCACCCTGGCCGATCCGGGCCTGGACGATCCATTCGCGCTGGCCGAGATGCGCACGGGCGCGGCCCGGCTGCCTGACCGGCCCAAGACCCTGAAGCTCGCCTCGCCCTTCGACTACGCCGCCAATGCGCGGGCCTTCGTGGTCACCGACGTGGGCAAGGACGATCCCCGCCAGGTGGCCGCGGCCATGCGCGAGCTGTTCCTGGCGGCCGGCGGCGGCGGCCTGGGCCTGTTCACCGCCCTCCGCCGGCTGCGCGCGGTGCACGCACGCATCGCCGCCCCCCTGGCCGACAAGGGCCTGGCCCTCTACGCCCAGCATGTGGACGCCCTGGAGGTCGGCGCCCTGGTGGACATCTTCCGCGCCGAGGAGGACGCCTGCCTGCTGGGCACGGACGCGGTGCGGGATGGCGTCGACGTGCCCGGCCGCTCGCTGCGCCTGCTGGTCTTCGACCGGGTGCCGTGGCCGCGTCCCGACATCCTGCACAAGGCCCGCCGGGTCCGCTTCGGCGGCAAAGGCTATGACGACTCCATCGCCCGCGGCCGCATCGCCCAGGCCTTCGGCCGCCTGATCCGAAGGGCCGACGACAAGGGCGTCTTCGTCATGCTGGACGCCGCGGCGCCGACCCGCCTGTTCTCCAGCCTGCCGCCCGGCGTGGAGATCCAGCGCATGGGCCTGGTGGAGGCCATCGAGGCCACGGCGGCGTTCCTGAAGACCGACGCGCCCGAACGCCCCGGGGACGACTGAACCTCACGCCCTGGACCGGGATCCAGCCCAGGGCGTGGTCAAGTCGATCCCGAACGGCCGGTCAGAATTTCGCGCTGAGTTCGGCGCCCACGAAGCGGGGCGTCCCGACCGTGCAGCGCAGGGCGGTCGAGCCGGTGGCGGCGTTGCGAAGGCCGAAGGGGCCGTCATAGGCCTGGACGAAGATGCTGGTGCAATAGTCCTTGTCGAACAGGTTCTGGCCGTAGACCGAGACCTGCCAGCGCGCGCTTGGGTCGCTGAGCGCGAATCTGAGGTTCAGCAGCGAGTAGCCGCGCTGAATGGCGTCCGGATTGTTTCCGTCGCCGCCGACATTCTGGTCTCCCACGAAATAGAGATCGCTTCGGACCGACCACGCCCAGCCATTCGCCAGGATGTCCTCAAACTCGACCGTCCAGCTCCCTTGCCATTCCGGCGTCCAGGGCGCGCGCTCGCCGGCCAGGTCCTGGGTGCCGCCAAAGCCCGGCAGGTTGGGGGCGTCGGGATAGGACAGGTATTCGGAGTCGAGATAGGCTAGGCGGGCGGAGGTGGAGAGGCGATGGTCCACCCGCCAGCGGGCCTCGGTCTCGACGCCCTGCTGGCGCAGGCTGGCGGCGTTGCGGGTGAGGAAACGGAGCCCGTCCCAGGACCGGACCTGAAAGTCCTCGATATCGGTCCGGTACAGGGTCCCGTTGAGGATCAGGGTTCCGTCCAGCCAGGATGTGCGGGTCCCCAGCTCCCAGTTTTCGTTGGTTTCAGGATCGAACACACGCTCCTGGCCCAGCGGCGTGGTTGAGGGCGCGTTCTCGAACCCACCGGCTTTGTAACCGGTCGCGTAGGAGGCGTAGACCATGAGGTCCGACTGCGGCGTCCAGGTCGTGATCAGCCGATAGGTGAGCTGGTCGTCCTCGTAGGAGAGCTCGGTATTTTCCGGGCCTCTCAACAGGTCGGCGGTGTTGTTCCGGACCTGGTAGATGGAGCCCGTCTTTTCCTCGCTGGTGTAGCGGGCGCCCAGGGTCAGATCCAAGGTGTCCGTCAGGTGCGCCACGCCTTCCCCGAACACGGCGACGCTGCTGGCCTCCTGGACAAGCCCGTTGTGACCCGCGTCGAGAAGCGGGCCTGCGAGACATCCCGCCAGCCGCGCCGGCAGGGCGTTGCGGATGAAGCGATCGCAGTAGTCGAAGCCCAGGTCCGTTCGGTCATAGGTCGTGTAGTCCTCCTCGAAGCTGTAGAGGCCGAGCACGAGGTCGAGGCGCCCCCCCATCAGCTCCCGCTCAGGCGAGATCAGCTGGAGTTCGTGGGAGATGCTCTCGCTGGTGAAGCGGGCGTTGCGGGTGGCCAGGTCATAGGGGGTCAGGAGGACGTCGCCCTCGGCCTGTTCGTTGGTCCAGTCGCGGTATCCGGCGATGTAGCGGGCCCGCCAGCGATTGGCGAAGTCCCAGGTCAGGTCGCTGGTCGCCCCCACCTGGGTGTCCTTCAGATCGCCCTTCTGGAAATGATAGAGGTGCTCGTCGAAGGCGTCCGAGACGTCGGGCAGTTCGGCCACCTCAGGCCCCGCGCCGTCGCGATCGAGCCGCGCCCGGAAGTTGGCGATGGAGGTCGGCGTCAGGGTGCGGGGGATCAGCTCCGAATGGGGCGCCCCGTCGCCGGCGATGTGCTGGTGGTCCAGCCGCCCGGTCCAGCGGAGCTGGTCATTGATGTCCCACCGCAGGCTGGCGCGAACCAGGACGTCCGATCGCTGCCCGATCGGCTCCTGAGCCAGGTCATTATAGGCCGGTCCATCGGTGCGCGATCCGGCCACGACCAGGCGTGCGGCGAGGGTGTCGCTCAGGGGCAGGTTGCCGATCGCCCGATAGCCCGCCGTATCCCAGCTTCCATAGGAGACCGCCCCTTCCAGCGCGCGTTCATAGGTCGGCGCCCGGGTGTTGACGCTGATCACGCCCATGGTGGTGTTGCGCCCGAACAGCGTGCCCTGCGGCCCGCGCAGCACCTCGACCCCGTCAATGTCCACCAGGTTGCCCAGCAGGGCGGCCGGGCGCGCCACATAGACCCCGTCCAGAAACAGGCCGACGCTCGGCTCGATCCCGCTGTTGCCGGCGCTGCCGACCCCCCGGATCTGAATCCGCTGATTGGCGATCTGGGTGCCGCGGGTGACCTCCAGGCCAGGGGCCAGGACCTTGAGGTCGGCCACCCGTTCGATCTTCGCCGCGTCCAGGGTGTCGCCGCCGATGGCGATGATCGAAATCGGCACGTCCTGGATGTTCTGGGTCCGCTTCTGGGCGGTGACGACGATTTCGTCCACCGTCGTGGAAGGTTGCTGGGCGTCCTGGGCGGCGGCGGAACCACCCCAGGCCAGCGCGATCGCGGACGCCGAACAGGCGAACATGCGACGTCGAGTGATCAAGATCACGGCGTTTCCCCTTTTCCCTCAAGCGGTTCAGACGCCGCTCGTTATCGCCAAGGATGGGGAGATCTTGTCCGGCGTGAAAATAGATATGTCTTCCGCGCGGTCATAGCCGTGAGCTATGCCTTAGGGCGGAGGAGGGCGTGTATGGACATCCACCGACTTCGCCTGGTTCTGGAGATCTGCGAGCGCGGCAGCATCGGCAAGGCCGCCCGGGCGCTGGGCGTGTCCCAGCCCACCCTGAGCAAGTCGCTCGCACGGCTGGAGGACCAGCTGGGCCAGGTCCTGTTCCAGCGCGGCCGGGGCGGATCGGCGACGCCGACCATCTTCGCCCTGCACATCGCTGACCGCGCCCGCGAAATCCTGCGCTGGACCGACCGCCTCGAGCGGGAGATCTCGCTGCTGGCCGGCGGCGAGGTGGGACGCGTCCGCATGGGCGTGGGGCCCGGCGCCAAGGCCATCATGCTGCCGCGCCTGGTGACCGAAATCCTGGCCCGCTTCCCCCAGCTGCACCTGGACCTGGATGTGCTGGCGTCCGACGAACTCCACGATCGTCTGTCCAAGGGGCAGTTCGACATCGTCGTGGGCCATTTCAGCCCCCTGCTGGACTTCCCCGGCATGCACGTCATTCCCCTGTTCGAGGAGCCGGGGGCCTCCATCGTGCGGGCCGGACATCCGCTGGCCGGGCGGGAGACGCTGACCTGGCCGGAAAGCCTGACCTTTCCCCATGTCTCGACCGTTCGCTACACGACCTATGCGCCCTTCTTCTCCGAAGGCCTGCCGCCGGAAGCCGAACAGATCCTCACCACCGTCCGGACCTCGGACATGGAGTGCGCCCGGGCGCTTGTCCTCGAACGGGATTTCGTCGCCCTGGCCTCGCCCTTCATCTTCATGGACGAGATCGCCCGCGGAGACTTCGTGCTCCTGCCCGTGCCCCGCCGCTACCGCTCCGCCTGCTCCATCGCCATCTCCCAGGAGGCGGCGGACTTCCCGGTGATCCGCCAGATCATCGACGCCATCAAACGCTGCGCCACCGACAAGGGGCTGACCTTGCTGTGAGGGCGGGCGCCGGAAAGGCTTGAGCTGTTACTCGAATGGGCCCTACCGGCGGCGCCACGGCCTTGTGGGAGATTGTTCAGCGGGCCGCCAGCCGGCTATACTTCCCGCAAAGCCTGCGGGGGCGGCGATGGCGACGGATCTTCTCATCGAGAAAGTAGTCGGGCTGAGCGCCGGCTGCGTGCTGCTGGCCTGCGAGATGGCGGGATTGCCGGACGCGGCCAGCGCCGCCCTGGGTCTCATCGCCCCGGGTCTCGATGTCTTCAGGGCCGTGAAGGGGGTGGGTCGACAGGGCCTTGAGAGCCGGCGCGCCCTGGACGCCACCCGGCGGCGGGTGCGCAAGGCCCTGTCGGAAGGCGGTGATTTCGAGCCCTGGGTGGTGGCCGACGCCGACTCCGCCCTGGAGAAACACCTGGCGGCCATCATGCCGGACCGCGACGCCCTGGTGCAGGCCACCTTCGATCCGGCCGGGTTCCCCGTCCGCGCCACGGCCTTGATCCTCGATCGGCTGGCGGAGGCCGCCCCGGAGGTGTTCGGGCCGGAGGGACCCTCAGCGGCCAGAGCCTATGCTGCGGCCATGGTGGAGGCCGCTCTGCGCGCGGCCCTGGAGACGCCGGACTACTTCAAGGTCCTCGAGCCGCATCTGACCGCCGCGCAGAACCAGGTGCTCGCCCAGCTGCGCGAGGCGTCCCTCGCCCTCAGCGCCAAGGCCGACGCCATCAAGGCCGACACGGAGTCGATCCTCGGAGGACAGCGACGACAGAGCCTGGATCTGGCGGAGATCAAGGCCCTCATCCGACGACACTTGCCTGACGCCGGCGCGGCGGCCTCACCCATGGCGCAGCGGGAGGCCGCCGCATGGGAGGCCGAGGTCCTGCAGACCGTCTCCGACTATGCGGCCGGCCGGCTGACCTATGTGGAGGCGCTGTCGCGCGCGCCGCGCGCCGCGGAGCTGCTGGTCGCCCTCCACGACCGGGTCGAGGGTGCGGCGAAGGCGGGGGCTTCGGAACGCCTGGGGGCGGACTTCACGGCCGTCGCCGCGGCGGTGGAGAGCTTGAGGGCCGAACAGGCGACGGTCGCACGCAAGGCCGAGCAGCGACGGGAGCAGGGCCAGCGATTGGCGCGGCGCTGGGTCGCCGGGATCGCCATCGCCCTGGCCGCCCTCTTCGCCGTCAATACCGCCAGGGCCGCGTTCCACAAGGCCAGCGTTGAGGCGGACACCGCCGCCGGCACGTCCTGCTTCCCGCATTTCCACGACGGCGGTTCGGACTGCTACGATGCGGAGAATGTCGCCGAGATCCTGAAGCACCGCACCCGTTGCGCCTGGCTCCGCTGCGAGACCTATAACGAGCGTCTGGCAGGACTCACGGCGAGCCTCGCCGTGGTCATGCCGCAGGTCGAACCCATTTCCACCGAGGCCGGCTTCACCGCCCATTGCCTTGGCTCTGCGCCGGAGCCGGCCGCCCTCGGCGAGGAGCCCTTCGAGGGCATGCTCCACGTGCCGCACGCGTCCCGACGGGTGAATTGGGGTTGGGATGGCGCACCGCTCAGCCCCTGGGCCGATCGGGGCGATCCCTTCCAGCCCTGTTCCGGGGTGCAGATGGCCGACGCCGGCGAGGGCGTGCTCGTCCCCGACGAGGCCAGCGCCCAGTACGGCGTCGCCGCGTGCCAGCCGATCCCCGAGGCGGAGCGGCAGGCCTATTGCGCGGCGGCCTGGCCCAAGCTGGAGGCCGATCTCCGGGGACTTCACACCCTGGCCTCAGCCCTCCTCGCCGACAACTGAGACGGACCTGACTCCGTCCCGGCCTTTGGCGAAATTTAAGCGCAGGCCTGGCGCGGCGGGACTCTCCGGTGATCCGACGGGACGCCGTTAGTCGGCGCGCCACGGAAGGCCCTCGCGGGCCTGTGACGCCCGCCTTGATCCTGCGCAAGGGATGTCGAGCGCCCCCGTGCGAGGTCAGACCCGTAACTGGGAGGAACGCCATGAGCGAGCCGGCGACCGGCATAAGTCCGAGTTTTGCAGCCTTCCTGTCGCAGGCCCCGGCCCATGCAAAGGCCTGGATGGAAGCCGTCGGGGGCTTGGGGATGGCGAGTGCGCTGGATGCGAAGACCCAGGCGCTGGCCTATCTCGCTGTTCTGGCGGCGCTGGGGCGCGAAAGCGGCGTGCCCTTTCACGCCGCCGAGGCCTTGGCGGCCGGCGCGTCCCGGGACGAGGTGATCAGCGCCATCCTGATCGGCCTGCCGCTCGCCGGGCAGGGCGTGCTCACCTCACTGCCGGCCGCCCTGGCGGTCCTCGAAGCCCCGCCGCGGCAGGCGGCGACCTGATCCGGTCTCTCCTAGGTCCGGCCGCTCTAACCAACCCACGAAGCGCGGCGCGACGCTACACGCGAGAGTGCGAGCCGCCACCTGCCGGCTGCTGAGATGACCGCAGGGAGTGGAAAGCGTCGCCAGCGGCCGCTAGCCTGGACCGCCCTCGCTCAAGGGAGGATGCGGGGGACCACACAGGTGAACGAGACCGACGAGCTGGTTGAACTCTGCGCGCGCGCGCTCGCCATGCAGATGAGTTCAGCCCCCGGCGCTGAGCTCCATATGGCCCGGCATGGCCCAGCGCGCGGCTCAGGCTGCGGCTAGGCCGGCTCGGCGGGCATAGCGTCCGGGGGATTCGCCGGCGTGGCGGCGGAAGGCGGTGCTGAAGGTGCTGGCCGAGCGGTAGCCGACCTGTTCGGCCACAGCGTCCAGGGGGATATCGCGCCGCCGCAGCAGCCGCTTGGCCAGCGCCATGCGCCAGGCCATCAGATATTCCATGGGCGGGAGGCCCACGGCGCGGGTGAAGCGGTCGAAGAAGGCCGAGCGCGACATGCCCGAGGCCTTCGCCAGCCGGGCGATGGTCCAGGACTGGGCGGGGTCGCCGTGCATGCCCCGCATCGCCGCGGCGACCCGCGGATCGGCGAGGCCGCGCAGCAGGCCCGGGGCCGCCTGCTGGCCCGGCACGGACCGCAGCGCCTCCACGAGCAGGATCTCGATCAGCCGGAACATCACCAGGTCCTGGCCGTCCCGGTCGGCCTGCGCCTCCTCGCCCAGAAGGCGCAGGACCGTCGTCAGCCGATCCACCCCGCGGACGTGGACGAGGGCGGGCAGCAGGGTGACCAACAGGGCCGCATCCGGGGACTCAAACAGGAAATGACCGCCGAGCATGCGCACGTCGGCGGGGGCGTCGGGATCGCCGTGCCTAACCTCGTGGGCGGGCGCCGGCGCGGCGTGCGGATCGATGAGCCTGGGCGTCGCCGGCTGGAAGCCGCTCAGGGTGAAGCCGGGGGTGGCCGGCAGCAGGACGAAGTCGCCCGCTTCCAGCGCCATCGGCGGCTCCCCGTCGACGAGCAGGCGGCAGCGCCCCTCGGTGACCGCGCAGAAGCTGGGATGGCCGAATTCGGTGTAGCGCACCGCCCAGGCGCCGGCGCCGCTGATGCCCTTGGTGAACACCGCCCGCGGGCGCAGCAGCCGGATGACGTCTGAAAGCGGATCCACCATCTCCGGACTATAACAAACGTTTTGCGGACTTCTACCGGCAGATCGTCCGGGTTCTCCCCGGTACAAGACGGCATCCCCAAACCCAGGAGATCGCCATGAAGACCGTTCTGATCACCGGCTGCTCGAGCGGCTACGGCCTTGAGACCGCCCGTCATTTCCACGACGCCGGCTGGACCGTCATCGCGACGATGCGCACGCCCCGCCCGGACGTCCTGCCCCGCTCGGACCGGATGCGGGTCATCGCCCTGGACGTGACCGATGCGTCGAGCATCGCCTCAGCGTTCGGCGAGGCCGGGCCCATCGACGTTCTGGTCAACAACGCCGGCGTCGGTCTGATCGGGACGCTGGAGGGCGCCTCGCTGCAGAAGGCGCGCGAGGTGTTCGAGACCAACACCTTGGGCGTCATGGCGACGGTCCAGGCCGTTCTCCCCCAGTTCCGCGCGCGGCGCTCAGGGGCCATCGTCAACATCACCTCCACCGTCGCCATGGCTCCGTTTCCGATGGCCTCGATCTACACGGCGAGCAAGACGGCTGTGGTGGGCTTCTCGGAGTCGCTGGCGCACGAACTCGCGGCCTTCGATATCGCCATCAAACTGGTGGAGCCCGGCTATGGGCCGACCACCCGGTTCGCGGCCAATTCGGACCTGAGCCTCAAGGATGCGATCCATCCGGCCTATGCGGCCTTCGCCGAGCCGATCATCGCCGGCTTTAGCGCGCCGGGACTCACCACGGCCCCCGCCGATGTCGCCGAGGCCGTCTGGGACGCGGTGCACGACACCACCGGACGGTTTCGCTTTCCGGCCGGCCCCGACGCCGTCGCCCTCTCCCGGGCGCGGTAGGATAGGGGGGCGCCGCCGTGTTCAGGCCCGGACCCGCCTCGGCACGGCCCCTTGGGGGGATCAGTCGATGATCAGCGCGTAGCCGGCCTGCTGGTGATGGATGACCGTCATCAGCGCCGCCAGATCGACCCCGACGCCCGGCTCCAGCTCCGCCTCCGATATGCCGTTCGCCGCCATCGACTGACCGCACAGGCGCACCTGGACGCCGGCCGAGATCAAGGCTCTGACAAGGCGGCTGTTCGGGTTGGCCGCACCCTTGCCGCGGGCGGTCCAGGCGGCGTCGGACAGCACAGCCGGCGTCGCGCCGCCGTGAAGCACCACGACGATCTGACGGCGCTCTGCGTCCACGCCCCCCGCCGCCAGCATGTTCGTCAGCCGGGCGACGCGGTCCAGGCCCTTGAGGGGCTTGTCGTCCGGCCCGCCCTGGGAGAGGTCGAAGACCACACGGTAGGTCACCTCGGGATCCGGCTGCTCGCCGGCCTCCGGAAGGGCCCTGAAGGCGCCGAAGCCGGAAACCGCCTGGGCGGAAGCGGGCGACGCGGCGAGCGAGGCGGTCAGGGACAGGATGAGCAGGGCGGCTTTCATGGCGTGCTCCAGGGCGTCGGTTTCAGGCGATAGGCGGCGGTCGATCGGGTTCGGCGACCCTATCCAAGTGGCGCCGGACTGACATTAGCGGACGTCTTGATGAAACCTGGGGCTTGCGCGCCCGGCCCACCTTGAATTGCATCAACATGCGCTGGCGGCCCGGAAGGGACTCGAACCCCTGACCTTCGGTTTAGGAAACCGCTGCTCTGTCCTGCTGAGCTACCGGGCCGGCTTGGGCTGGAGCGATGCCATGGGGCGGGGGGCGGCGCCAAGCCCCGTTTAGATCTCTGGGGTCGCTGTAGCGCGGAACGAAAAACGCCCGGCGCGGCGGCCGGGCGTCTTGATCGTCTGGAAGCGCGCCGGCTCAGGCGGCGGCCGAGGCCTTCACCAGCAGGGACTTGTTCAGCATGACGATGGCGGCGTCGCGATCGATCTGCTCGATGGCGGCGACTTCCCGGGCCATGCGGTCCAGGGCCGATTCATAGAGCTGACGCTCGGAATAGGATTGTTCCGGCTGGTTCTCGGCGCGGTGCAGGTCGCGGACCACCTCGGCGATGGAGATCAGGTCGCCGGAATTGATCTTGGCTTCGTATTCCTGGGCGCGGCGGCTCCACATGGTGCGCTTGACCCGGGCGCGGCCCTTCAGGGTGTTCAGCGCCTGGCTGACCACGTCGCCTTCGGCCAGGGAGCGGAGGCCCGAGCTGCGCGCCTTGCCGGTGGGCACGCGCAGGGTCATCTTCTCGTGGTCGAAGGTGATCACATAGACTTCAAGCGAAAGACCGGCGACGTCCTGGGTCTCGATCGCCTGCACCTGGCCGACGCCGTGCGCCGGATAGACGACATGATCGCCAACCTGGAAGTCCAGACCGTTCTTGCTCATTGCGAGACCCTTCAAAATGCGCCGCGATGCCGATCCGGAGTCAGGAAAACGCCGCTCACAGGGACGAACCAATCCACAACGCGGCGGGTGCGCGAAGGACGGCGATCCTTGGAACGGAGTAGACCTCTTTAGACACCCTCGCCCTGGTCGGGCGTTATCGGCCGGCGACGGCTCTTCTGTTCATCGACGGGGCAAGCGACAGCCGCTTACCTCCACGTCGAGTATGACGATACCATAAAATCGAGCCGAAAGAAAGGCTTGGCGCCGAACCTGCAGGGTCTGGCGCCGCCCCGGGTCAGGAGCCGCGGCCAGGCTTCTCGCTGAAGTACTTCTCAAGCTTGCCGGTTTCGCGCTCGAAAGCTTCGGCGTCAGCGGGGGGATCGCCCTTGACCGTGATGTTCGGCCAGATCCGGGAATACTCGGAATTCAGCTTCAGCCACTTGCCGTCCGGATCGTCCTCGGTGTCGGGCTTGATGGCGTCCACCGGGCACTCCGGCTCACAGACCCCACAGTCGATGCACTCGTCCGGATTGATGGCCAGGAAGTTCTCCCCTTCGTAGAAGCAGTCGACCGGACACACCTCCACGCAATCCATGAACTTACATTTGATGCAGGGATCCATGACGATATAGGTCATCGGGACATAGGCTCCGGTCGCGGCCAACGGGGACGCGGGGGTGTTAGAGGCGCGGGTTTTTCACGGCGCGGGGGCGCCTTGTCAACCTGAGGCCATAGCGCGTCTGGGTCAGTGATGCTGCTCAGTATATCTGCAAGGGTGAATAGAGGGTGCGGGCCTCGGCCGGCGGGCCGCGCCGTTCGCCCATGGCCTCGACGGTCACCGCGGTGACCCGCCCGCCGATGGCGAAGACCAGCTGATCGCCGGCCCGCACGGTGCGCGAGGGCTTGTCCAGGCGGTTCTCCTGCCCGGCGCGGGTCAGGCGCACGCGCTTGTTCTCCACAAAGGCCGCCGCGAGCGTCCGGGTCTTGAAGAAGCGGGCCCGCCACAGCCACACATCGATCCGGCAGGTCTCGGCGACCTCAGACGCCTCGGCCTTCACACAGCGCCTCCGGCCTGGGGTCTGCGGCGGCGCCTTCGGGGCTTGCGCCGGGCCGGCTCCGCCGCCGGGGGCGGGGGGGCCGCGGGTCGCGGCGCCTTGGGTCTCTGGGCCTTGGGGCGTGGCGCAGGCGGGGCGGTCTTCAGGGCCGCCAGGGCGGCGAAGGGGGAGTTGGACGGGGCTGCCGGGGTCTTCGGCGCCTTGGCTTCCAGCTTGCGCCGCCGCCAGGGGCGGGGCTCGCCGGTCCTGGCCGGTCCGGCCGGCGCGTAGTCCAGCGCCCGCAGGATGGCCTCGCCGTCCGCAGCGCTCCAGCCCAGCGCGGGCCACAGGTCCTCAGGCAGGCGCACGCCGCCGGCCTCCCGCGGGGCGGCGCGCAGGCGTTCGTCCAGATCCTCCAGCCCCTCCACCGGAACCGAGAGCCCGGCCACCGCCCGGTGACCGTGGGCGGCCAGGCGCCAGGGGGCGGGGATATCGCCCGGCAGACGGGAGAGCCCGTCCAGGGTGGGGCGCCAGCCGGCCTCGGCGGCGAAGGCCATGGCGAAGGCCAGGGCTTCAGGCCGCAGGAGGCCCGGCATGAACAGGCTGAAGGCGCCGATGCGTACGCCGAGACCTTTGAGCGCCCGGCGCTCGGCCTGGCTGAGCGCGGCGACCTCCTCGCGGACATGAGCGCGGTCGAGCACGCCGCCCTGCTCCAGCAGGCGATAGGCGATGCCCCGGGGCAGACCCTTGATGCGGCCCTCGGTCACCGCGGCGTCCAGCTTGCGCAGGGGCGCCAGCCGGCGTCCGGCCTCGGCGGCCAGGAAGGCCTCCAGCCGCCGCTGGGCCCGTTCCCGGGCCGCGGCCTCCCCCAACTCGCCGAACAGCCGCACGCGAGGCGAGAAGGGCCGGCCGCCCGACAGCGCCCCCACCGCCTCGCCGCGCCACAGGACCACCCCGTCGGGATTGAGCGCAAAGGCCTCGTCGCCCTCGGCCGCCAGCTTGCCCAGCCGCCGGGCGATCTCCGGCCCCACAGCGGCGACGGCGGCGGCGCGCAGGGCCTTGGTCTCCAGGACCGAGGCGCCCTGGTCGGCCTCGAAGCTGACGCCCAGCAGCCGGCCCACATACTGGCCCTCCACCGTGACGGCCCCGTCGCCGCCCACCCCGGCCAGCATTTCGTGGCGAACCCGCAGGCCGCGCATCAGGGCGCTGGTGCGGCGATCGACGAACCGGGCCATCAGCTTTTCGTGCAGGGTGTCCGACAGCCGGTCCTCCAACTGGCGCAGCGTCCCTTGCCAGCCGGTGGGATCGACCAACCAGTCCGGCCGGTGGGCCACATAGGAGCGGGTGCGCACCGACGACAGCCGTTGGGCGAGCGCGTCGATCTCGCCCTCGGGCCGGTCCAGCTGCTTGTGCTGACGGGCGATCCAGTCGTCGGGGATGCGCCGGCGCCCGGTGGTCAGGTTGTCGAACAGGTCGCGGATCAGGCGCACATGCTCCTCGGCCGAGACCTTGCGGAAGTCCGGCGTCTGGCAGACGTCCCACAGCTTGAAGAGGGCGGCGCGGTCGCGGACGCGGGCGACCACGTCGGGATCGCCGGCCAGCTTGCGCAGGGTGATCCCGTCGAGCGCCTCCTGGGCCCGCCGCAGGCCTGAGGGGTCCGGGGTGCGGGCCAGCGAGCGCAGCAGGTCGGGCAGGGAGTCGAAGTCGAGCCTGGCGTTGCGCCACTCCGCGCCCGTGACGGCCTCGAACTGGTGGTTCTCGACGGCCTCGACCAGGTCCTCGTCCATCTCGTCGCAGTCGCCGGTGACGCCGAAGGTCCCGTCGGTGCGGAAGCGGCCGGCGCGCCCGGCGATCTGGCCGATCTCCTGCGGGGTCAGCCAGCGATTGCGCCGGCCGGCGCACTTGCGCAGGCCGGCGAAGGCCACATGGTCGACGTCCATGTTCAGGCCCATGCCGGTGGCGG
>CAZERE010000070.1:0-16414 GCA_964515365.1 uncultured Phenylobacterium sp.
GCGGCGCCGGCGCCGGCGATGCCGAGTTCCCCCACGCCCTTGATCCCCATCGGATTGGCCTTGTCGTCCACCTCGTCGAGGAACATGGCCGAGAGGTCGGCGATGTCGGCATGGGCCGGCACGTGATAGCCGGCCAGGTCCTGGGCGATGAACGAGCCGTAGCGGGGATCGACCTCGTTATATTCGTGCAGGGCCGTGCCGACGCCCCAGATCATGCCGCCGGTGATCTGGCTCATGGCGGTCTTGGCGTTGAGGATGCGGCCTGCGGCGAACACGCCGAACATGCGGCGCAGGCGAACCTCGCCGGTGTCGGGATCGACGCCGACCTCGGCGAAGTGGGCGCCATAGGTGTGCTGGGAATAGTCGCGGGCGTCGGCGGCCGGGGTGATCGAGCCCTCCACATAGATCCCCTCGGGGGCGGCGCGGGCCACCAGGCGATCCAGGGGCTCGGCGCGGTTGTCGACGGCGATATTGCCGCCGCCGAAGGTCACCAGCTCGGGGTCATCCCCATAGAGCGGCGAGTTGGGATCGCCGATGGCCAGCTCGGCCAGGGCCTGGCGCAGGTTCATGCCGGCGGCGAAGGCGGCCGAGCCGGCCGTGGCGGCGCCGAACTGGCCTCCGGAGCCCGGGGCCGGCGGGAAGTCTGAATCCCCCAGCTCCACCTTCACCTGCGCCAGGGGCACGCCGAGGGTCTCGGCGGTGATTTGGGCCAGGATGGTGTAGGTGCCGGTGCCGATGTCGGTCATGCCCTGGCGCAGGGTGATGGTCCCATCGGCGTCGATCCGCACGCCCGCCTTGGCCGGCAGCAGGAAGTTGCCACGGATGGCTGCGGCCATGCCCAGCCCCACCAGCCAGCGGCCGTCGCGGACCTGGCCGGGCGTCGCAATGCGGCGGTCCCAGCCGAACCGCTGAGCGCCCTCGGTCATGCAGCGGACGAGCTGGCGGGTGCTGAAGGGCTTGCCGGTTTCGGGATCGGTCTCGGGCTCGTTGCGCAGGCGCAGTTCGATGGGATCGAGGCCGAGCTGCTCGGCCAGTTCGTCCATGGCGCATTCCAGGCTGAGCATGCCCGAGGCCTCGCCGGGCGCCCGCATGGGACCCGCCGCGGGGATGTCGAGCTTGACCAGGCGGTGGCCGGTCAGCCGGTTGGGCGCGGCATAGAGGCTGCGGGCGAAATTGGCCGCATGCTCGGTAAACGGCGTTTCCCGGCGACAGTGGGTGACGGCCTCCAGGGCGAAGGCGTCGAGGCGGCCGTCGGCCTGGGCGCCCAGGCGGACCCGCATGTGCACGGCCGGGCGATGGATGGTGGCCTGGAACATCTGCTGGCGGGTATAGGCGACCTTGACCGGCTGGCCGAGTTCGCGGGCCGCCAGGGCCGCAAGCGTCAGGTCGTCATAGGCCTGGCCCTTGCCGCCGAAGCCGCCGCCAATATAGCGGGTCAGCAGGCGGACCTGGGTCGAGGGGATCATCAGGGTCTCAGCCAGGGTGTGCTGGCCGCCCTTCACCATCTGGATCGAGGTGTGGACCGTGACATTGTCGCCCTCCCACCAGGCGGTGGTGGCGCAGGGCTCCATCTGGGCGTGGTTCTGGAGCGGGCTGACATAGGTCTCGTCCAGGCGAACGGGCGCGCCGGCAAAGGCGGCCTCGAAGTCGCCGACCCGGACGTCTTCCTCGCCCTCGGGCTGGTCGGCCGCATCGAGGTTGTCTTCGAAGATCAGGTCGGCGGGCTCGGCGGCGTAGTCGAAGCGCACCAGGGCGGCGGCGGCCTTGGCGTTCTCCAGGGTGTCGGCGACGACGAAGCCCACATGCTGACCGAAGTGCTCGATGCGCTCGGCCAGGGCCGGATTGGCGCCCCGCTGGCTGCGGGGATTGATCTTCGCCCCGCGCTCGCCCTGGGCCGGCACATTTTGCGGGATCCAGACCAGCCGGACGCCCGGCGCGGCCTGCGCCTGCGAGATGTCGGCCGACACCACCACGCCCTTGGCGATCGGCGAGGCGATCAGCACCCCGTAGGCCGGCGGCGACGGCGCCTCGACCTCATAGGCGAAGGGGGCCGAGCCGGTGACCTTCAGACGACCCTCGTAACGATCGACGCCCTTGCCGATCAGGCCGCTGCGGTTCTCGCTGATGGGGGTCGGCGCCGCCCAATCCTTGACCGAGCTCATTGGTCGTCTCCGGCGCCGGTGGTGGTGAGGCAGGCCGCGCCCAGGCGCGCCATCAGCTTCAGCTTGAAGTCGTTGTGGCCGTCGGGCCGGGCGGCGCTCAGCTCGGCGGCCATGGCCTCGGCCGGGCTCGCCCCCTGCTCCAGGGCCAGTTCGGCGGCTTCGGCGCGCCAGGGCTTGTGGGCCACGGCGCCCAGGGCGACCCGGCCGCCGGCCACCGCCACGCTGCCGATGGCGAAGGCGTAGGAGGCCCGCTCGCGCGCCTTGCGATAGATCTGGCCGCCCGGCGGGGGCGGCGGCAGGACGACGGCGGTGATCATCTCAGCCGGCCGCAGCTCGGTTTCGATGTGGGGGGTGTCGCCGGGCAGGCGGTGGAAGCCCTCCATGGCCAGCACCCGGGCCTCGCCGGCGCCGGCCTCCGTCTCGACCTTGGCGTCCAGGGCGGTCAGGGCCACGGCCATATCCGAGGGATGGGTGGCGATACAGGCCTCGCTGGCCCCGAAGATGGCGGTGTTGGTGGAGATGCCGCCGATCGCGGCGCAGCCGGCGCCCGGCGCGCGCTTATTGCAGGGCTTGGAGGTGTCGTAGAAATAGGGGCACCGGGTCCGCTGCAGCAGGTTGCCGGCCGTGGTGGCCTTGTTCCGCAGCTGGCCCGAGGCGCCCGATAGGATGGCTTGGGCCAGAGCCGGATAACGGGCGCGGACGCGGGCGTCGGCCGCCACCTGGCTGTTGGTGGTCATGGCGCCCAGGCGCAGGCCGCCTTCAGGGGTGTCCTCGATCTCGGCCAGGGGCAGGCGGCTGACATCGACCAGATGGGTTGGCTGCTCGATCTGCAGCTTCATCAGATCGACCAGATTGGTGCCGCCGGCCAGGAAGCGGGCGCCGGGTATTTCGGCCACCAGGGCCAGCGCCGTCGCCACGTCCCCCGGGCGCTCATAGGTGAAGGGCTTCATGCCAGGCCTCCGGCGGTGCGAATGGCCGCCAGGATCTGCGGATAGGCCGAGCAGCGGCAGAGATTGCCGCTCATGCGCTCACGGATCTCCTCGTCGCTCAGCACGACATCGGCGGTGAGGTCCTCGGTCACCAGGCTCGCCCAGCCATCGGCCGCCTCCTTCAGCATGCCGACCGTCGAGCAGATCTGGCCCGGCGTGCAATAGCCGCACTGGAAGGCGTCGTGCTCCAGGAAGGCCTGCTGCACCGGATGCAGGGTCTCGTCCTGGGCCAGGCCCTCGATGGTTGTGATCTCGTCGCCCTCATGGGTGACCGCCAACGACAGGCAGGCGTTGATCCGCCGGCCATTGACCAGGACCGTGCAGGCGCCGCACTGGCCGTGGTCGCACCCCTTCTTGGAGCCCTTGAGCCCCAGATTTTCCCGTAGGGCGTCGAGCAGGGTCGTGCGCGGATCAAGGTCCAGGCTGGCGGCCTGGCCATTGAGCGTGAAACTGGTCTTCAACGGGCGTCTCCCCAAACGCCGGGCGGAACATGACGCCCGAACAGACTTCTAAATTTTTGAACGCGCTCAGGTCTCGCCAGGCGCCAGGGCCTTGAGCGACAAGGCGTGGACCGGGCCGGCCATCTCCTCGGACAGGGCCCGGTAGATCATGCGTTGACGGGCGACCTTGGGCGCTCCGGCGAAGGCCTGGGCCTCGATCAGGACGTTGAAATGGCTTTCTCCGCCGGGCCGGGCGCCGGCATGGCCGGCATGGCGCGAGGACTCATCCTCGATCTCCAGGCGGGTCGGCGAAAAGGCCTCGGTCAACTTTTGTTGGATGGCATCGAATATGGCGCCCATTGCTCACATCTTCAATTCTTCAAAAGTGCGGGCCGTGGCCCCATACTTGGGGCATGCCCGGCGCGTTTCAATACAGGCCCAAGTTCGTCGATATCCGCGTTCGCCCCCCAAAGCCCGGGGAAGCGGAGCAGGCCGACGACGTTTTCGCTCTCAAGCCCGGTGAACGCCGTTGCGATCACCCCGGCTGCTCCATGCCCGCAGCGGCCCGGGCGCCGAAGTCCCGGGACATGATGAACGAGCACTACTGGTTCTGTCAGCCCCACGCTGCGGAATACAATCGCAACTGGAACTTCTTCGCCGGCATGAGCGAAGGCGAGATCAAGGCCCGCCAGGAGCAGGAACAGACCACCGGCGGGCGGCCGACCTGGGACTTCAAGGCCAGCCGCAACTCCCGGGAATCGGCGACCTTCGCCAACAATTTCGCCCGCGGCAAAGGCGGCTACCAGGACCCGTTCAACATGTTCGGCCACGGGGGCGCCCACGGCCCGGGTCCGCAGGCCGCGCCGGCGCGCAGGCTCGGCAAGATCGAGCGCAACGCCCTGGCCGACCTCGACCTGGACGACAACGCCGAGGGACCGGCCATCCGCGCCCGCTACACCGAGCTGGTCAAGCGCTGCCACCCCGACGCCAATGGCGGCGACCGCTCGGCCGAGAACAAGCTGCAGCGGGTGATCAAGGCCTATCAGGCCCTGCGCAAGGCGGGCATGGTCTAGGGAGAAACGGAGACGAGGTGCAGAGCGGCGAACCCACCATCGCGCAGGCCAAGGCCGCCCGGCACGCCGCCCGACGCGCAAGGGCCCTGGCCCGGCGTCGCGCCGCCTTGGGCCTGACCGCAGGCGCCCTCGGCGTGATGGCCCTGAGCGCCGGGCTCCTGACTCCGCCGCCGGCCACGCCCGGCGCAGGCGAACAGGCCGTGGCCAACTGGGCCTCCCTGCGCTTCCCAACGCCGCCGCCCCAGGCCCCTGCCCCGCTCGCCCAGCAGATCGCCGAGCTGGGGGCCAGCTTCAACGGCCGGGCCGGGATCGCCGTGCGCGACCTCGAAGGCGGCTGGACCGCCGCCCATGACGGCGACGCCCTCTATCCGCAGCAAAGCGTCAGCAAGCTGTGGGTGGCGATCAGCGTGCTGGACGCCGTTGATCAGGGCGCCATCACCCTGGACGATCCGATCATCGTGCGGCGGGACGACCTGTCCATCTTCCACCAGCCGATCCGCGACCATGTGGGCAGGCGCGGCTATGAGACCACGGTCGGCGCCCTGCTGGAGAGCGCGGCCACCCGCAGCGATAACGCCGCCAATGACGTGCTGATGCGGCTGGTGGGCGGGCCAGACCAGGTGCGCACGGTAATGACGGAAAAGGCGCTGGGCGCCATCAGCCTCGGGGATGAGGAGCGCTACTTCCAGACCCGCATCGCCGGCCTCGACTGGCGGCCGGAATTCTCGTTCGGCCGCAGTTTCTGGCAGGCGCGGGCGGCCATGCCGCAGGAGGTCCGCCGCCAGGCCCTGGAGGCCTATCTTCAAGACCCCGCCGACGGCGCGAGCCCCGAGGCCGTGGTGGCGGCCCTGGACCGCCTGCAGGCCGGCGACCTGTTGTCGCCGGAGTCCACCGCCCACCTCCTGGCCCTGGTGGGGGCCAGCCGGACCGGTCCCAAGCGCCTGGGCGGCGGCTTGGCCGAGGGCTGGCGTCTGGCGCACAAGACCGGCACAGGCCAGGTCCTTGGCGCCCGGGCGACGGGCTATAACGATGTCGGCCTGCTGACCGCGCCGGACGGCCGCACCTATGCGGTCGCCGTCCTGATCGCCGAAACCGAGGCGCCGATCCCCGAGCGCCAGGCGCTGATGCAGGCTGTGACCCGAGCGGTCATCGATCAGCACCAGGGTCTAGGCCCCCTTGCCCCAGATGAGGGCGGGTTCGCGCCAGAATCCCTGGAGACCGCCGAGGCCGGCGCCGACCTCAGCCTGAGATCGGGTTTCCCGGCGCCTTAGCCTCGCCCTTGACCATGGCCTCGAAGTCGAGCCGGTCGCGGGGGAGCACGTGGGGCAGTTCAGCCTGCAGGAAGGCGATCATCTTTTCCCGCACCTCGCAGCGCAGATCGAAGGTGGTGGGCGCATTGCGGGCGCTGATCAGGCAGCGCACCTGCATGGTGCGCTCCGACACGTCGGTGACCGCCAGATTGACCACCTGGCCATCCCACAGGGGCGAGGCCTTGGCGATCTCCTCCAGCTTGGCGCGCAGCACATCGATGGGGGCGGTGTAGTCCACATAGAGCATGGTCGTGCCGATCAGAGAGGCGGTCTCCCGCGTCCAGTTCTGGAACGGCTGCTGGATGAAGTAGGTCAGCGGGAGGACCATGCGCCGCCAGTCCCACAGCCGGACCACCACATAGGTCGAGGTGATTTCTTCGATCCAGCCCCACTCGTTCTCGACGATCACCGCGTCGTCGATGCGGATCGGCTGGGTGGTGGCGATCTGCACCCCGGCGATCAGGTTGGTCAGGAAGGGCTGCAGGGCGAGGCCCGCGATGATGCCCGCCGCCCCCGCCGAGGCCAGCAGGCTGATCCCGTACTGGCGAACCCCCGGGAAGGTCATCAGGGCCGCGCCAATGGTCAGCACGACGATCAGGGTTCCCGCCGTGCGGGTCAGGATCTTGGTCTGGGTGACATGCTTGCGCGCCATGAGGTTGTCCTCGGCGTCAAGCTTCAGGCCCCGCATATAGAGCAGGCTCCAGATGTCGAGGGCGGTGAGCGCGCTCCAGCCGACCAGGGCCACGAAGCTCAGGGCCAGGATGCGCCGGAGGGCCTCCACGCCCCCCTCCCCCAGCTCGGCGAAACTGGCGGCGGCGGCGACCCCGATGATCAGGGCGGCCAGCCGCGTCGGCCTGCGGAGCTTGGCGACGAGTGTGGACCAGTAGACATCCTTGCTGCGCAAGCTGCGGCGGATCGCCCGCGCCAAGAGTTCGTGCAGCAGAAGGCCCATCAGGGCGCCAGCGGCCAGGATGGCCAGGTTCACCAGCCAGAGCGGCGCCCATTCGGGCCGGTAGGAAAGGATCAGATCCGCCATGGGAAGACTCTCAGGGCGCCCGGGGGGCGGAACAAGGGTCCAACGCCAAAGACGCCTGAGAGATCTCGGTTTCGGGGCCGAATTCCGCCCGGAACGCGTCGGCGCCCGCCTCCCGGGCGCCGATGGTCGATCGGGCCGTCAGGGGGCGAAGCTGGAGCGCGCCTTGATCCCCCAGTGGCCGTCCTCGCAGGTGACCACATAGATGGAGTCGAAGCCGCCGATGATGCTTCCATCCTTCCGATAACGGGTGAAGCGGGTGTTGAGGTGCACCTTGTCCGGCCCCGAATGGATGATCTCGCGCTTTTCCCAGGCCGAGTGATCCCAGTCCTTGAGCGAGGCGTGGTCGAAGGTCGCCTGGGTCTGGTCGCCCTTGTTGATGATCCGCATCGTGTTCGACGCCAGGCGGATCGAGGGGAAGTTGAAGGTCTGTTCGAAGGCCTTCATGTCGCGCCCGTTGAAGGCGGCCATAAAGGCGTCGAGGCAGGCCATGGCGGCGGCCTCGGATTGTTCGTTGCGGCTCATGGGCTCCTCCCGTCGGCCTGTGATCGGCCGTGCGGGAGGAGCTTAGGCGTAGGAAGGCGGCGATGAGAAGGCGTTCAGGACTCCGCCTGGACCCAACCGCCCCCCAGGGCCTTGAACAGGACGATCTGGGCGTCGGCCACCTGGGCCTGCGACTGGGCCAGCTGCGCCTGGAGGCCCGCCAGCGTGCGCTCGGCGTCGAGGACGCCCAGGAAGCTGTCGACCCCGGCGTCATAGCGCATCCGCGAGAGGCGGGCGGCGCGCTCCCCCTGGTCCCGGGCCCGCTGCAGGGCCGCGCGGCGGTCCAGGGCCTTGGCGTACTGGGTGAGCGCCACCTCGGTCTCCTGCAGGGCGGTGAGATTGACCTGCTCGAAGGTCGCCAGGGCCGCGTCGGCCGCCGCCCCGGCCTGGCTGATGCGCGAGCGCGCCGCCAGGATGTTGGGGAAGCTCCAGGAGATCAGGGGACCGACGCTGAACTGATAGTCGTCGCCCAGGTCGGAGGCGTCGGCCCCCAGGGTGGAGATGCTGCCGCCCAGGGTCACGCTGGGATAGAGGCTGGCCGTGGCCACGCCGATCCGCGCGGTCGCCGCCGCCAGCCGGCGCTCGGCCGCGCGCACGTCGGGCCGGCGGGCCAGGAGGGCCGCGCCGTCCCCCACGGGGATGTCCGTGGTGAGTTCCGGGACGACATCGCAGGCCGCCGCGGCGATCGGCGCCTGGGCCGGCGGACGGCCGGTCAGCACCGCCAGGCGGAATAGGGCGCTGTCGCGCTGCGCCTCCAGGGGCGGCAGGGTGGCGCGGGTGGACTCAAGCTGGGTCTGGGCGCGGGCCACGTCGAGGCCCGCCCCGCGGCCGAGATCGAACTGGCGGCCGGTGAGGTCGGCGGTCTCCTGCTGCAGGTCCAGGGTCTGCTGGGCCGTGGCGATCTGCAGATTGGCCGCGCAGAGATCGGCATAGGCCCGGGCGGTTTCGGCCGCCACGGTCACCCGGGCGGAGTCCAGCAGGGCCTCGGCCGCCCCGGCGTCGGCCCGGGCCGCCTCCACCGAGCGGCGCACCCGGCCGAAGAAGTCGACCTCATAGGCGGCCTCGAACCCGGCCTGGAAGCTGTCGCTCTCCCCATAGGCGCCGGTGGTCAGGTCCTGCTGACGGACACGGGCGGCGCCGGCCGTGGTGGCGGTCGAGGGCAGGAAGCCGACGCGGGCCTCGCCCAGGGCCGCGCGGACCTGGGCCAGATTGGCCGCGGCCACGGCGATGTCGCGGTTGGCGCGGAGGGCCTCGGCCACCAGGTCGTCCAGCAGCGGGTCTTCATAGAGCCGCCACCAGTCGTCGGGCGCCTGGCCTGCGGTGAAGGGGCCATCGGCGGCGGCGATGAAGGGACCGGTTTCGGCGCTCGCCGCGGGCGGGAGCTGATAGTCGGGGCCGGCCGCGCAGGCCGAGAGAAGCGCCGCGCCGGCGAACAGGGCGGCCAGACGGGACGGGATCACGGGCGGGGCTCCGGAGCTTGGTAGGTGATGACGCCGGGTTCGGCGCCAGTGTCGGGGGTGGTGGGGCCCAGCACGACCTTGCGCCCAGGCAGGCGTTCGGCGAGGCGGCGGCAGACCACATAGAAGACCGGCGTGAAGATCAGGCCGAAGATGGTCACCCCGATCATCCCGAACACCACCGCGGTGCCCAGGGCCTGGCGCATCTCCTGGCCAGGACCCGAGGCGATGGCCAAGGGCAACACCCCGAAGATGAAGGCGAACGAGGTCATCAGGATCGGCCGCAGTCGCGTCTTGGCCGCATGCACCGCCGCATCGAAGCGGTTCATGCCCATCTGATCCTCGGCCTGCTTGGCGAATTCGACGATCAGGATGGCGTTCTTGGCCGCCATGGCCACCAGGACGATGAGCCCGACCTGGGTGAGGATGTTGTTGTCCATGCCGCGCATCCAGACCCCGAGCATGGCCGCCAGGATGCTGAGCGGGACGATCAGGATGATGGCCAGCGGCAGGGTGAAGGCCTCGTACTGGGCCGCCAGCACCAGGAAGACGAACACCACCGCCAGGGCGAAGACCAGCAGGGTCGTGTCCCCGGCGGCCTGTTCCTGATAGGCGAGTTCGGTCCAGGCGAAGCTGACCCCGGCCGGCAGGGTCTCGGCCGCCAACCGCTCCATCTCCGCCAGGGCCTCGCCCGACGAGACGCCAGGCGCCGCGCCGCCGAGGATCTCGGCGGAGGGGGCGAGGTTGAACCGCACCACGCGGGCCGGACCGGAGTCGTCACGCAGGGTGGCGATGGAGCCCAGGGGCGCCATGCCGCCTGAGGTGGTCCGCACCTTCAGATTGGCGATGTCCGACACCTGGGAGCGGCCCGAGGGTTCGGCCTGGGCCGTCACCCGGAAGGTCCGGCCCAGCATATTGAAGTCGTTCACATAGGTGGAGCCGAGATAGGTGCCGAGGGTCTGGAACACCTCCGCGGGCTGGACGCCGAGCAAAAGGGCGCGGGCGCGGTCGACATCGGCGGTCACCCGGGGCGCGCCGGTGTTGAACTGGTTGAACACCCCGACAAGCTTCGGACTCTGGGCCGCGGCGCCGGCAAGCTGGTTGGCCGCCTGCTCCAGGGCCGCATAGCCGACGCCGCCGGTGTCCTGGACCATCATCTTGAAGCCGCCGGCGTTGCCGAGGCCTTCGACCGGCGGCGGGGCCAGGACGAAGATGTTGGCTTCTTCGATGGCGCCCATGCGCTGCATGATCATGCCGGCCATGTTCTGGGCGTTGAGCTCAGTCCCGCGTTCCCCCCAGTCGGTCAGGCGGATGAAGATGGTGGCGCTGTTGGACGCCATGCTGAAGCTGGCCCCATCGAGGCCGACAAAGGCGGCGATGTTCTGCACGCCGTCCATGGCGCCGATCTCGGCGGTCGCCCGCTGGACCACCGCGTCGGTGCGTTCCAGCGAGGCGCCCGGCGGAAGCTGGACCACGCCGATCAGCACGCCCTGGTCCTGTTCGGGGATGAAGCCCGTCGGGGTCTCGCCCAGCCGCCAGCCGGTGGCGACCAGCAGGACCACATAGGCGATCAGCATGATGAAGCTCATCCGCACCAGGCGCGCCGTGAGACGCCCAAACCGGTCGCTGAGCCAGTCGAAGCCCTTGTTGAAGCGGTCGGCGGCGCCGGAGAGCGGCGCCAGCCAGCGGGGGCCGTGGGGGGCGTCGCCTTCCCGGTGCGGCTTGAGCAGCAGGGCGGCCAGGGCCGGCGACAGGGTGAGCGAGACCAGCAGGGAGATCACCGTCGCCGCCGCGATGGTCACGGCGAACTGGCGATAGAACATCCCCGGAATGCCCGAGACGAAGGCCGTGGGCACGAACACCGCCACCAGCACCAGGCTGATGGCCACCAGGGCGCCGGACACTTCCTTCATGGAGCGGTGGGCCGCCTCCCGGGGCGAGAGCCCCTCGCGGATGTTCCGCTCCACGTTCTCGACCACGACGATGGCGTCATCGACGACGATGCCGACAGCCAGGACCAGGGCGAAGAGGGAGAGCGAGTTCAGCGAATAGCCAAGCGCCAGCTGGACCGCGAAGGTGCCCACCAGGGCGATCGGGATCGCCAGGATGGGAATGATCGCCGCCCGCCAGGTGTGCAGGAAGACCACGACCACCAGGACGACGAGCAGCACGGCCTCCAGGAGGGTCTGCTGCACCGCGCTGACCGAGGCGGCCACGTATTCGGTGGGGTTGTAGGGGATCTGATAGCTCAGACCGTTGGGGAAGTTGGGCTCCAGGTCATCCATGGCCTCGATGATGCCCTCGGCGGTCGAGAGCGCATTGGAGCCGGGCTGCTGAAGGACGGCCATGGCCACCCCACGTTCCCCTGAGAAATAGCCGCGCACCCCATAGTCCTGGGCGCCGATCTCGACCCGGGCCACGTCGCGCAGACGGATGGTGCGGCCGTCAGCATCGCGGCGCAGGACCACGTCGCCGAAGGCCTCCGGGGTCGAGAGACGGCCCTGGACCTCGACGGGCAGTTCGCTGGCCACGGCCGGGCCGAAGGGCGGCTGGCCGACAGTGCCGCCGGCGGCCTGCAGGTTCTGGGCGCGCAGGGCCTCGACGATCTCATTGGGCGTCAGATTGCGTTCGGCCGCCTTGCCGGGATCAATCCAGATCCGCATCGAATAGAGGCCGCCGCCGAAGATCTGGACCTCGCCGACGCCATCGACCCGCAGCAGCCGGTCACGAACGGTGGAATTGGCGTAGTTGCCCACATAGTCGGCGCTCAGGTTGTCCGCATCGGCGGTCAGGCCCACGACCATCAGGAAGCCGGTGGACTGCTTGTTGACGACCACGCCCACCTGCCGGACCTGTTCGGGCAGCCTGGGCTCGGCCAGGCTCACGCGGTTCTGGACCAGCACCTGGGCCGAATCCAGGTCTGTCCCGGGCTGGAAGGTGACGGTGATCTGCACCGTCCCGTTGGACGAGGACGAGGTCATGTAGATCATGTCCTCGACGCCGTTGATCTCCTGCTCGAGCGGCGCGGCGACCGTCTCGGCCAGGGTCTCGGCCGAGGCGCCGGGATAGTTGGCGATGACCGCGACGGTCGGCGGCGCGATGTCCGGGAACTGGGACAGGGCCAGCAACGGATAGGCGAACAGGCCGACGAGGGTGATGAACACCGACAGCACCCCGGCGAAGATCGGGCGCTCGATGAAGAAGTGCGACAGACGCATGCAATGCGGTCCCGGAAATGCGGTCGGAAAAGGGGGCTGATCAGTTGGCCGGCGTGGCGGAGGCCGCCGGCGCCGAGGTCAGGCGCGGCTGATCGGAGCCGCCCTCCTCCTGCCGGGCGATCTTGCCGGGCTGGACCTCGACCTTCTGCCCGGGCATGGCCCGTTGGAGGCCGCCGACGACCACGCGGTCGTCGGGGCGAAGACCGGTGCGCACGACCCGCAGGCCGCCGCTGGCCGGGCCAAGCTCAAGCGCCTTGACCTGAACCGTGCCCTCGCCGTCGACCACATAGGCCACCCGGCGGACCCCGTCGGTGACGACGGCGGTTTCGGGGATCAGCAGGGCGGGATAGGCATCGGCGCCGATCATGCGCCCCTGGCCAAACATGCCCGGCTTCAGGAAGCCATTGGGATTGGCGATCGTGGCGCGCAGGCGCACCGCGCCGGTGTCCCGGTCCACCAGGGCGTCGACGAAGTCCATGCGGCCGGTCCAGCGATATTCGGTCTCGTCCTGCAGGCGCACCTGCACCTGAGCCCCCTGGCGCTTTTCCGTCTGCCGCTGATACTTCAGCAGCTGAGCTTCGGAGGCGTCGAAGGCGAAGTGGATCGGACTGATGGAAACGATGGTGGTGAGGATGTCGCCCGAAGAGGCGCCGCCGCTGACCACATTGCCAGGGTCCACCTGACGTTGGGACACGACGCCGGAGACAGGCGCGGTCACGCGGGTGAACTCGACGTCGAGCCGGCGGGCCCGCAGGGTCGCCTCGGCCACCTGAGCCTGGGCCCGGCGGCTGTCGAACTCTTCCTGCGAGATCGCCTGGGCCTCAAGCAGGCCCTCGGCGCGAGCCAGATCGGCCCGGGCGAGGTCAGCCTGGGCTTGCGCGGCAGCCAGCTCCGCCTGCGCCGGGCGCGGGTCGAGGGTGAAGAGCAGCTGGCCCTTGCGGACGCTCTGGCCGTCGGTGAAGTGGACGCCCTGGAGGTAGCCGCCCACACGGGCGCGGACCTCGACGCGCTCAGGCGCCTCGAAGCGGCCGGTAAAGTCGTCCCAGTCGACGACCTCCTCCTGCAACGGAACCGACACCGACACCGTTGGCGTCGGCGGGGCCTGTCCCGCATTTGGGTCCCCGCCGCAGGCGGCAAGACCAAGGAAGCTTGCTGCGAAAACCGCAGCCACAAAGAGTCGTCGCATGCCCTATCCCCGAGGCTTAGCGGGCCCGGTGGAGAGACCGAGCCATGTCATCAGTTGGTGACTTCTAGGTGGGAATGCGTTTCTATGTCTACAAGTGCTGACAAAAAAATATCGGAGGAAATTGTTTGAGCCCGCCCATGACCCCCGCCCGCACCCGGAACGCCGCGGCCACCCGGACCGCCATCCTGGAGGCGGCCCGCAAACGGTTCGCCCACGAGGGCTATGACCAGACCGGGGTGCGGGAGATCGCCAGCGACGCGGGCGTCGATGCGGCCCTGATCTCGCGCTATTTCGGCGGCAAGGAAGAGCTGTTCGGCGAGGTGCTCGCCTGCGCGCCCAACATCGCCGAGTTCCTGGATGGCGACCGGGACTCCTTTGGCGAGCGCGTGGCCCAGATGCTGGCGGTCGAACCCATGCGCGAGGAGAAGTTCGAGCTTTTCCTGATCATGCTGCGCTCAGCCTCTTCGCCCAAGGCCGCCGAGGCGATCCGTCGCCATTCGCACGACGCCTTCTACCAGCCGCTGGAGACCTGGCTGGGGGGAGATGACGCCGCGGTGCGCGCGCGCCTGCTGTCCTGCGTCATGATGGGGGCGACCATGAACCGGGTGATCTATGAGGACTACCTGCTGGACGATGAGCAGCGGCGCGAGCTTTGCAATGCTCTGGCTCGCACCCTGGACAACTATGTGAGCGGCGGAGTCTGAGGCGGGCCGCTACGATCGGAGACCGCGTAGAGGAAACGGGCATATCCGATTTCCGCGGCGTTCTTGGTGAGCTCCACATTGGCCCAGGCGACCACATCGCCAAGCGGACGATCGGTGAAGGGCCAGCGGGTTCGCGCCGTCGAAGCGAGCGCGGCCTCATCCAGGGCTTCAAGTTCCGCCGCCCATCGGTCCTTGAGGGCGTAGATCCACGCCCGGCAGGCTTGTGCGCCCCCCGGCCAGGGGATGTCATGACGGGTGAGCTCTCCGGCGCCGAAGTTGTGATCCAGGGCCATGGACCACCAGAAGCCGAGATGCCAGGTCAGCCAGGCGATGCTGGGCGGACCCAGATCATACCCCTCGTGGTCTGGCCAATCGGCCCGCCAGCGCCCCTGATCATCCTGGTCGACGTGCAGGCCCCGAACAGCCGGGCGCCACAGGCATTCCTCGGTGGTCAGGCCCTTCAGGTGGTATTCGCAAAGGGCCCAGGCCGTGCGGAACTGGGGATCCAGATAGCTCATGCGCCGCTCCAACCTCCCAGCCACGCGGCCAGCATGCCGGAACGGGCGCCCAGGGTCATCCGCTACAGGGGCTCACCTGCCGGGAGACGCCCATGTTCTCGAACATCCACAGTCTGGTCGTGGCCGCCGCCACCCTGCTCCAGTACTTCTCCGTCCTGGTCCTGATCGGCGCCGTCGTCGCCGCCTCCGCCGTGTTCGCCGTACAGGGGGTGAGGCGCCATGACTGGCGCGACGCCTTCGACCAGTACCGCGCCAATCTGGGGCGCGGCATTCTGCTGGGGCTCGAACTGCTGGTCGGGGCCGACATCATCGCCACGGTGACCGAGCCCCTGAGCTTCGAGCGGGTCGGGCCGCTGGCCGCCATCGTCCTCATCCGCACCTTCCTCAGCTTCGCCCTGGAGACCGAGATCCAGGGCCGCTGGCCCTGGCGCCGCGCAGACACCGAGCAGAACCAGACGCGCCGATAGGTGGGGCCCGCGGCCTAGACCGGAACCTCGCCGGCCACGGTGGTGCGGTGCATGACCCGCAGGTGGCCGTCATAGCCGCCCTCGGCTAGATGGACCGTGCGGCGATTGTCCCAGATCAGCAGGGTGTCCTTGGCCCAGCGGTGGCGGAAGATGAATTCCGGCTGCGTCATGTGGGCGAACAGGAAGCCGAGGACGGCCTGGCTTTCGGCCGGGGTCAGGCCCTCGATCCCCACCGTATAGACCGGGCTGACGAACAGGGTCTTGGCGCCGGTCACCGGATGGGTGCGCACCAGCGGGTGGGTGTGGGTCTTGTCGGCCTCCTCGGAGACGATGATCTGCATGGTCCGCTTCTCGGTCTCGCGGGCGAAGACGCCCTTGGTCCCATAGGCGCGGCCGGCGCTGTGGACAGCGCGCAGGGGCGCCAGCATGTCCTGGAAGGTCGGCGACAGGGCGGCGTAAGCGGCCGTGCAGTCGGCGAACAGGGTGTCGCCGCCGACCGGGGGAATGACCTGGCCGTGCAGCAGGGTGGCCGCCGGCGGCGTGGGCTGGAAGCTCCAGTCCGAATGCCAGCCGGCGCCGAAATTGGTCGCCCTCTCGTCGGGCTCCCGGCGCAGCTCCAGCACATTGGGCCGGCCGGGCATGGGGGCGATGAAGGGATCGACGCCAAACGGCCCGAACTGCAGGGTCACCGCCTCCAGCTGGTCGAGGGTGAGCGGCTGGTCGGGAAAGCTGAGCACGCCATGGTCGGCCCAGGCCTGACGGACCTCGTCCATCACGCCATCGGCCAGCGGCTTGGCGAGGTCGAGCCCGGTGACCACCGCGCCGAAACCCGAGGCCGTCGGGGTCACTTCAATGTTCGAATTCTGCGTACGAACCCTGTTGAGCATGGCGCCGGCGTCTCCTCGTTGTTTTTGATCGGCCGCCTATGAAACACACGTTTGCTTTGCGGGCGTAACCCTGTATGCGAACCTCGTCATGAGCACGATTTCCCAGACCCACGACGATGAGCTGCTGACCCTTGTCCCGGACAAGAAGGTCTCCGTTCGCGAGACTTTCGGCGTCGACATGGACATGACCGTGCCGGCCTTCTCCCACCGTGACAGCCATGTCCCGGAGATCGACGACACCTATCGGTTCGATCCGGAGACCACCAAGGCCATCTGCGCGGGCTTCGCCTATGACCGCCGGGTGATGGTCCAGGGCTATCACGGCACCGGCAAGTCGACCCACATCGAGCAGGTCGCCGCCCGCCTCAACTGGCCGCTGATCCGGGTGAACCTGGACAGCCATGTCAGCCGCATCGACCTGGTGGGC